>NZ_LJBR01000067.1 GCF_001282115.1 Streptomyces sp. NRRL B-24085
GCCGTTGTCCTCCCCCCGGTGACCGACGCCTCCCTCCCCCCGGTGGTCGGCGTCCGCGCCTCGGTGCTTTCCTTCGCCAGTGCCTGTGTGCCCGTCGTGAACTCGGCCATGGAACCCCCCTCGGTCAGTCCGCGGACGGTGGCGCCTCCGCCGTGGGCGGGCGCGCTCCTCCGGGGTGTCTCCACTCCGGAGGCCGGCCGGGGTGCCTCCACCCCGGTGTCCGACCGGGATGTACCCGCCCCGGTGGACGGGGACACGGCTCCCCGGTGCAGGAACGTCACCTCCACCGGCCGATCTCGACGTTCTCCAGGACTCCGAGCGCGTCCGGCACCAGTACGGCCGCCGAGTAGTAGGCCGTCACCAGGTACTTGATGATCGACTGTTCGTTGATGCCCATGAACCGCACCGACAGGCTCGGCTCGATCTCGTCCGGGATACCGGCCTGCTGGAGGCCGATGACACCCTGGTCGGCCTCACCGGTACGCATGGCGATGATCGAGGTGGTCCGCTCCGGGGTGACCGGGATCTTGTTGCATGGGTAGATCGGCACCCCGCGCCAGGTGGGGATGCGGTTGCCGCCCACGTCGATGGTCTCGGGGACCAGTCCGCGCTTGTTCAGCTCACGGCCGATCGCGGAGATCGCGCGCGGGTGGGCGAGCAGCAGCTTGGTGCCCCGGCGGCGGCTGAGCAGTTCGTCGAGGTCGTCGGGGCTGGGCACGCCGTCGTGCGGCTGGAGCCGCTGGTCGTACTCGCAGTTGTTCAGCAGCCCGAACTCACGGTTGTTGACGAGCTCGTGCTCCTGGCGCTCCTTGAGTGCCTCGACGGTCAGCCGGATCTGCTGTTCCGTCTGGTTCATCGGCTGGTTGTAGAGGTCGGCCACCCGGGTGTGGATGCGCAGCACGGTCTGGGCGATGCTCAGTTCGTACTCGCGGGGCCGGGCGTCGTAGTCGACGAAGGTGTGCGGGATGTCGGGCTCGCCCTCGTGGCCGGCCGCGAGGTCGATCGCCTTCTCGCCGTACTTGTTGGTGCGCTGCGAGGGGATCGCGCGCTGTTGCTGGAGGTGCTCGCGCAAATCCTCGGCACGCTCGGCCACCTGGTCGACGTCCTGGCGGGGCAGCACGAGGACCGTGCAGGCGGTGGCCGCTCGTGCGGTGTACTCCCAGATGGCGTCCGGGTCGAGGAGCGCCTGGTCGCCGAAGTAGGCGCCGTCGGCGAGGACTCCGAGCACCGCGTCGTCGCCGTAGGGGCCGGTGCCGACCTTCTCCACCCTGCCGTGCGCCAGCAGGTACACCTCGTCGGCCTGGCCGCCGAACGAGGCGATCACCGAACCCGGGGTGAACTCCCGCTGCTGGCAGCGCTGGGCGAGCTCGGAGAGCACGGCGTCGTCCTCGTAGGACCTGAGCGCCGGCAGCTCGCGCAGCTCGGCGGGGATCACCTCGACCCGGTCCCCGGTCTTCACGAAGGTCACCCGGCCGTCGCCCACGGCGTAGCTCAGGCGTCGGTTCACCCGGTACGTACCGCCCTGGACGTTCACCCAGGGCAGCATGCGCAGCAGCCAGCGCGAGCTGATCTCCTGCATCTGAGGTGCGGACTTGGTGGTGGTGGCCAGGTTCCGCGCGGCCGCTGTGCCGAGGCTCTGCTGCGGCCGGTCCTGCTCGGTGCGGACCTCTTCGCCTACCGACATAAGGAATTGCCCTCCCGGTACATGCCCGGACGCGATCTCGCCCCGGCATCGATGTGCAGGAGCAAGCCTTCCTCACGGAGCGTGCCGGTGCTATTACCCGAAAGAGGGGGAATGGATCACCGCAGGGCTGGGCATATGCGCTTTTCCTATCCGCTGACGGACGGTCAGTTCGGGCCTCATGAACGGAATTTGAGTGTCCGAATCAGCTCGCACGCTGTGCGGACCAGGAGTCGGAGGCCGCCGCTTTCGGTACAAGCACCTGTGAGGGCCGGCCGCGGTCGGTGGCCGGCGCGCAGTGCGAAGGAGGGAGCCATGGCCTCACCCATGTCCGCGGGCAGATTCCTGGCCGTCCTGCGGGCGGAGGGTGCCACCGTCGTCGAGGTCGGCGACTGGGAGCACCACAACCGCAATCACGTCGGCGCCTGGGGCCCGGTGCACGGCGTGATGATCCACCACACGGTGACCAGGGGCAGCGCGGCGACGGTCGAGCTGTGCCGCAAGGGCTACAGCGGCCTGCCGGGCCCGCTGTGCCACGGAGTCATCACCAAGGACGGCACCGTCCATCTCGTCGGCTACGGCCGCGCCAACCACGCCGGTCTCGGCGACGACGACGTCCTGCGCGCGGTGATCGCGGAGAACGCACTCCCCGCCGACAACGAGGCCAACACCGACGGCAACCGCCACTTCTACGGCTTCGAGTGCGAGAACCTCGGCGACGGCGAGGATCCCTGGCCAGCGGCCCAGCTCACGGCGATCGAACGGGTCTGCGCTGCGGTGTGCCGCCACCACGGCTGGACGGAACGGTCGGTCATCGGCCACCTGGAGTGGCAGCCGGGCAAGGTGGACCCGCGGGGCTTCACGATGGCCTCGATGCGGAGCCGGATCCGGGAGCGCCTGAAGTGACCCCGCGGGTCACAATGAGGGCGTGACCGGCCTCGACACCCTGCGCCCCCGCCTTCCCTCACCCGTGCAGGAAGTGTCGGACCCCCGCTTCGCCCGGCGCGGCCTGCGCCTCCTCCTCAAGCGCGACGACCTGATCCACCCTGAACTCGTCGGCAACAAGTGGCGCAAGCTCGCGCCGAACCTCACCGCGGCCGCCGGCCGTGCCGTCGTCACCTTCGGCGGCGCGTACTCCAACCATCTGCGTGCCACGGCCGCCGCGGGTCGGCTCCTGGGCCTGCCCACGGTCGGCGTGGTCCGCGGTGAGGAACTCGCCGACCGCCCCCTGAACCCCTCCTTGGCCCGGTGCGCCGCCGACGGCATGCGACTGCACTTCGTCGACCGGTCGACGTACCGCCGCAAGGCCGAACCGGACACCCTCGCGCGCGTGCTGCGCGCGGCGGGCGCCGAGGAGGCGTACGTCGTCCCGGAGGGCGGCAGCAACCGGCTCGCCGTGCGGGGGTGCCGCGCACTCGGGGAGGAGCTGGCGGGGCGGGCCGACGTCGTCGCGATCGCCTGCGGCACCGGCGGCACCCTGGCGGGCCTGGCAGCCGGGCTCGACCCTGACCAGCGCGCCCTGGGCATACCGGTGCTCAGGGGCGGCTTCCTGACGGCCGACACCAGGGCGCTCCAGCACGAGGCCTTCGGCGGCACGCGCGGCGACTGGGCACTCGACGACCGCTTCCACTTCGGCGGTTACGCCCGCACCTCACCCGAACTGGACGCCTTCGCCGTTGACTTCGAGGACCGCCACGGCGTGCCCGTGGAACGTCTCTATGTCGCCAAGTTGCTCTATGGACTGGCCGCCCTCGCCGAGGAGGGAGCCTTCCCGCGCGGGGCGACGCTCGCGGCGGTGGTCACGGGTCGCCCCTTCCCGTGATCCGACCCGCCCTACTCGGCCGCCTCCCGGTAGGCCGCCGCCTCCTCCAGGTCCAGCCTGCGCAGCAGGGTCCGCAGCATCTCGTCGTCGATGTAGCGCAGGTCCCGCAGCTTCACGAACACCGAGCGCTCGGCGCCGATCATCTCCCTGGACAGCCGGCGGTAGGTGTCGTCGACGGTCTCGCCGGTGAGCGGGTTGGACTGGCCGAGACGCTCCCAGACGGCGTTGCGGCGCCGCTCCAGGACCGTGCGCAGGCGGTCGGCGAGGGGCGGCGGGAGGGTGTTGCGCTCGTCGGAGAGGAGTTCGTCCAGGCGCCGTTCGGCGGCCCGCGAGGCCTGCGCCTGGGCGTTGGCCTCGGCGAGGGTCTCGGCCTGCCGGTCGCGTCCGGGGAGCTTCAGCAGGCGGATCAGCGGGGGCAGGGTGACGCCCTGGACGACGAGGGTGCCGATGACCGTCGTGAAGGTGAGGAAGAGGATCAGGTTGCGGCCCTCGAACGGCTCGCCGCCGTGCAGGTGCTCCGGGATCGAGAAGGCGATCGCCAGCGAGACCACGCCCCGCATCCCGGCCCAGGCGATGACGAACGGCGCCTTCCAGGTGGGGTTGTCCTCACGCGCGCGGATCCGCGCGGACAGGATGCGCGGCAGGAAGGTCGCGGGGTAGACCCACACGAACCTCGACGCCACGACCACGAGGAAGACCGCGACCGCGTACCAGACGGCGCTGCCGCCCTCGTACTCCCCGAGACCCTTCAGCACGACGGGCAGTTGCAGCCCGATGAGGGCGAACACCGACGACTCCAGGACGAAGGCGACCATCTTCCAGACGGCGTCCTCCTGGAGGCGTGTCGCGAAGTCGACCTCCCACGCGCGGTGTCCGAGGAAGAGCGCCACCACGACCACCGCGAGGACTCCGGACGCGTGGAACTGCTCGGCCGCCGCGTAGGCGACGAACGGGATCAGCAGGGACAGCGTGTTCTGGAGCAGCGGCTCCTTGAGGTGGGTGCGCAGCCAGTGGATCGGCACCATCAGCACCAGGCCGACCGCGACCCCGCCGACCGCCGCGAGCAGGAACTCGCCGATGCCGCCCGCCCACGTGGCGCCCTCGCCGATCGCGGCCGCGAGCGCGACCCGGTAGGCGGTGATCGCGGTCGCGTCGTTCACCAGGGACTCGCCCTGGAGGATGGTGGTGATCCGGGAGGGCAGTCCCACGCGGCGTGCCACCGCCGTCGCCGCGACCGCGTCCGGGGGCGCCACCACCGCGCCCAGCACCAGCGCCCCGGTCAGCGAGAGCCCGGGCACGATCTGGTAGGCCGCCCAGCCGACGACGATGGTCGCGAAGAGCACGTATCCCACCGACAGCAGCGCCACGGGCCGCATGTTGGCCCGGAGGTCGAGATAGGAGCTGTCGGTGGCCGCGGAGTGCAGCAGCGGCGGCAGGATGAGGGGCAGGACCACGTCCGGGTCGAGCGTGTACCCGGGGACTCCGGGCACGTACGAGACCAGCAGTCCGGCGGCGACCAGCAGCAGCGGCGCCGGTACGGGGGTCCGTCGGGCGGCCGCGGCGATCGCCGCGCTCCCCGCCACCAGCAACAGCAGTGGCATCACGTCCATGACTCTCGCCCGCCCTCGCTCATCGTCGTGCGCCCGCCCTCTTTTTCCGCGCGGCCGCCCGCGCGGCCGTCGTAACCTGGCAATCATGAAACAGTGCACGCACGCCGACGCGCTGCCGCACCCGGAGCCCGAGCCGCTCAGCGAGACGTGCCCGGAGTGCCTGAGGGACGGTACCCACCCGGTCCAACTGCGCCTGTGCCTGTCCTGCGGTCACGTCGGCTGCTGCGACTCCTCGCCGGGACAACACGCGACGAAGCACCACAAGGACTCCGACCACCCCGTGATGCGGACCTGGGAACCGGGCGAGAACTGGCGTTGGTGCTTCGTGGACCACGTCCTTGTGTGACCCTGGACGCCCGGGTTCCAGGACGGTTCGACCGTCTGACGTCTGGGTACGTCAACCCGGCGCGCGTTCTTCCCAATTGGAGCCGCAAACCCCTAGACACGGAGCGTGTCCACAGTTTTACTGTGAGTAACGGCAGGGGTTGGGGTCCCGGGGACAGGAAAGTCGAGAGCGCGGTAGCGTCACCGCTGAACCACACGTCGCGTTACTCCGGGGGGCGACCCTCGGCCCCCGTAAAGCTTGTACCACCTTGGAGGTGAGGGTGTCCCAGATCGCAGGCGAGCCCGCGACCCAGGACTTCGTGGAAGTCCGGCTGCCGGCCGCGGGTGCCTACCTGTCGGTGCTGCGGACGGCCACGGCCGGCCTCGCGGCCCGTTTGGACTTCACCCTCGACGAGATCGAGGACCTGCGCATCGCGGTGGACGAGGCCTGCGCGATCCTGCTCCAGCAGGCCGTGCCCGGCTCGGTGCTGAGCTGTGTGTTCCGACTCGTCGACGACTCGCTGGAGGTCACCGTCTCGGCGCCGACCACGGACGGTCACGCGCCGTCCCGGGACACCTTCGCCTGGACCGTCCTGTCGGCCCTCGCGGGCAAGGTCTCCTCGGCCGTGGACGAGGACAGGACCGTTTCGATCAGCCTCTACAAACAACGCGGCGCGGGACCCGGGCCGGCGTGAGGAACGGGGACGGGCCGGTGCGGGACGAAGAGCGCGGCACACGGGAGCTGGCGGCCGGGGGCGGACACCTTCCTCCCCGCCCGAGCGGCGCAGACGGCCTGGGTGACGACGGCCCCGGCGGTTCCCGTCGTACGGCGGACGGCATCGACGGCATCCCCGAGCAGGCCCGGCCGCATCCGGAGCAGGACGTCGTCGACCCGACGGCGACCGGCCTCCTGGACGACGGGCAGCGCGATCGGAAAGGTGCCGTGCAGGGTGCGCCTCCGACAGGGCGGGCCGGGATCATCCCGGTGCCGACGGAGGCGAGGGCTCGTGGAAGGGCGACGGGCGGGACGATGAGCGAGCACGAGCGAAACGCAGAGGACGGCGCGGCGGGCGCGAACAACACGCCGGTCCCGCGGCACGACCCACAGGACCGCAGCGGGGCACGGGCCCTGTTCGTCGAGCTGCGCGCACTGAAGGACGGCAGCCCGGAGTACGCGGAGCTGCGCAACCAGCTGGTCCGGATGCACCTGCCGCTCGTCGAGCACCTCGCACGCCGCTTCCGCAACCGCGGCGAGCCCCTGGACGACCTCACCCAGGTCGCCACCATCGGCTTGATCAAGTCGGTCGACCGCTTCGACCCGGACCGCGGGGTGGAGTTCTCGACCTACGCGACCCCCACGGTCGTGGGCGAGATCAAGCGGCACTTCCGTGACAAGGGCTGGGCTGTCCGCGTCCCGCGCAGGCTCCAGGAGCTGCGTCTCGCGCTCACCACGGCGACGGCGGAGCTCTCCCAGCTGCACGGCCGCTCCCCCACGGTCCACGAGCTGGCCGAGAAGCTGGCCATCTCGGAGGAAGAGGTCCTGGAGGGCCTGGAGTCCGCCAACGCGTACTCCACGCTGTCCCTGGACGTCCCCGACACCGACGACGAGTCCCCGGCGGTCGCGGACACCCTCGGCGCGGAGGACGAGGCGCTGGAGGGCGTGGAGTACCGGGAGTCGCTGAAGCCGCTCCTGGAGGACCTGCCCCCGCGCGAGAAGCGAATCCTTCTCCTCCGCTTCTTCGGCAACATGACCCAGTCGCAGATCGCGCAGGAGGTCGGCATCTCCCAGATGCACGTCTCCCGCCTGCTGGCCCGCACCCTGGCCCAGCTCCGGGAGAAGCTGCTGGTGGAGGAGTAGGCCGAGCCCGGCCTGCCCGTCCGGGTGCGGCGCACCCGCTCAGGTCCCGGGACGACGGCAGGCCGCCCCGCCCGCGGATCCGGCGCCGCGCCTTCGACGTACGGCTACTGCTTGCCGTCCTGCGTCCGCCCCGGGCCCCTGATTCCGAGCGCCTGGGTCGTCGCCGGGTTGACCAGGAGGACCAGCGCGGCCACCGCGACGACCGCGAGGGCGATGCCCGCCGGGATCGCCACGCTGTCGGCCTGGAGAAGGTTGTAGGCGACGGGCAGGGCCATGATCTGGGTGATGACCGCCGGCCCACGGCTCCAGCTGCGCCGGGCGAGCAGCCCGCGCGCGGCGAGGAGCGGCAGCAGGGCGAGGACGATCAGCGTGATGCCCCCGGTGACGGCGGACTGCCGGTCGTCCGGGTCGCCGGCCAGACCCTCCACGAGCATCCAGACACCCCCCGCGACGAGCGCGAGCCCCTCCAGGGCGGCCAGGGCGGCGGCGTACGTCAGGCGCCGCGGGCGCGGACCGGCGGTCTCGGGGGTGGTGGGAGTCTGCTCGCTGCTCACACCCTGAAGGGTAGCCCTCGCCCCTGGAGCCCCCGCCGTGAGGCGCGGGCGACGCACACGCCCGCGCGCGGGTTGCCCCACGCCCCCGTGGCAAGGTTCACGCACCGAAGTCTTACGTGATCCCTACCTCGACCTGTGCCCGGTACCACCCAGTAGGTACGCTGCAACCCATGCGTGCACTTCTCGTGGTCAATCCGGCGGCAACCACCACAAGCGCACGTACGCGCGATGTCCTGATCCACGCGCTCGCCAGCGAGATGAAACTGGAAGCGGTCACCACGGAGTACCGCGGCCACGCCCGCGACCTGGGCCGGCAGGCGGCGGAGAGCAAGGACATCGACCTGGTCGTGGCCCTGGGCGGCGACGGCACGGTCAACGAGGTCGTCAACGGCCTCCTGCATGCCGGCCCCGACCCCGAGCACCTGCCCGGCCTCGCCGTGGTCCCCGGCGGCTCCACCAATGTCTTCGCCCGCGCCCTCGGCCTGCCCAACGACGCCGTCGAGGCCACCGGCGCCCTCCTGGACGCCCTGCGCGAGGGCAGCGAGCGGACGGTCGGCCTGGGCCTGACCTCCGGCACGCCCGGCACCGAGGACGAAGCCGTGCCGGGACGCTGGTTCACCTTCAACGCGGGGCTCGGATTCGACGCCGGTGTGGTCGGCCGCGTGGAGCAGCAGCGCGAGCGCGGCAGGAAATCCACACACGCTCTCTACGTCCGCCAGGCCCTGCGCCAGTTCTTCGGCGAGGCGCACCGCCGGCACGGGACGATCACCGTGGAACGACCGGACGCGGAGCCGGTGACCGATCTGGTCCTTTCCATAGTCTCGAACACCTCTCCGTGGACCTTCCTGGGCAATCACCCGATGTACGCGTCGCCTAAGGCCTCGTTCGATAAAGGCCTCGACGTACTCGGTCTCAGCCGTATGACGACGACCGCGATCGCCCGATATGGCACCCAGTTGCTCACTTCGTCCCCCGAGCGCGGCCCCCATGGCAAGCACGCGGTGTCCCTGCACGACCTGGACCAGTTCACCTTGCATTCGAAGGTGCCTCTGCCCCTCCAGATGGACGGCGACCACCTCGGACTGCGTACGAGCGTGACGTTCACAGGCGTACGCCGTGCACTGCGTGTGATTGTGTGAGCAGAAGGGGCTAAAGTCCTTTCACTCGAACGTTTAGGCCAGGGTCCACCCCATGGAAGTACGGCTGTGACCTAGTCGACACCGAGGAATCAAAAAAAACTTTCCGGAAGGGGTTGTATCCGCCGCTGAGGTTTGCGAGTCTCTACGTGGCGGTCGGGACAGCCCGCAGCACCGGCGTCCACAGACCACCGGAACCCCTCTTCAATCCACAGGACCACGCCGAGGAAGACTCGGTGGACGGCCCTTCACTTGTTGAGGGATTCGTGAAAGCGTTCACATTCACAAGCAAGTTGCACGTAATACCAAGGAGAGGTAGCAGCCATGGACTGGCGTCACAACGCCGTTTGCCGCGAGGAAGACCCCGAGCTCTTCTTCCCCATCGGCAACACCGGTCCTGCGCTGCTGCAGATCGAGGAAGCCAAGGCCGTCTGCCGTCGCTGCCCCGTTATGGATCAGTGTCTGCAGTGGGCGCTCGAGTCCGGTCAGGACTCCGGCGTCTGGGGTGGTCTCAGCGAGGACGAGCGTCGCGCCATGAAGCGCCGTGCCGCCCGCAACCGGGCCCGTCAGGCCTCCGCCTGACACACCCGCCCCGCACAGCCTGAGCTTGGCGGCGCGTACACCGCGTACGCTTCTCCCGCCCCCGAGCCGCAGCGCGCAGTACCCCCGATGCGCAGCACACGCTGGCAACGAGCATTTGAGCCCCGGACCCCTGAACGGTCCGGGGCTTTTTGCTGCGCCCCCGCACCCCGGACCGCGTACGGCTCTACTTCTGCGCCTGCACCGGCACGTCGAGGATGACGCGGGTGCCGCCCTCCGGTGCCGGGACCATGTCGAACGTACCGCCCAACTCGCCCTCCACCAGCGTGCGTACGATCTGCAGGCCCAGGTTGCCCGCGGTGTGCGGGTCGAAGCCCTCGGGCAGACCGACGCCGTCGTCCTGGACGGTGACGAGGAGGCGGGCCTCCTTGGTGGTGCCGCCGCGGACGGCCGTGACCTCGACTGTGCCGGTCTCGCCCTCGCGGAAGCCGTGCTCCAGGGCGTTCTGGAGGATTTCGGTGAGGACCATGGACAAGGGGGTGGCGACCTCGGCGTCCAGGATGCCGAAGCGTCCGCTGCGCCGGCCGGTGACCTTGCCCGGGGAGATCTCGGCGACCATGGCGAGCACCCGGTCGGCGATCTCGTCGAACTCCACGCGCTCGTCCAGGTTCTGAGACAGCGTCTCGTGCACGATGGCGATGGAGCCGACGCGGCGGACCGCCTCTTCGAGGGCCTCGCGACCGCGGTCGGACTCGATGCGCCGGGCCTGGAGGCGGAGCAGGGCCGCCACGGTCTGGAGGTTGTTCTTCACCCGGTGGTGGATCTCCCGGATGGTCGCGTCCTTGGTGATCAACTCGCGTTCGCGGCGGCGCAGTTCGGTCACGTCCCGCAGCAGGACCAGGGAACCGATGCGGGTGCCCTTGGGCTTGAGCGGGATCGCCCGGAACTGGATGACCCCGTCGTGCGCCTCGATCTCGAACTCGCGGGGCGCCCAGCCGCTCGCGACCTTGGCGAGCGCCTCGTCCACCGGGCCGCGGGTGGGGGCGAGTTCGGCGGTGGTGCGGCCGAGGTGCTGACCCACCAGATCGGAGGCGAGGCCCATGCGGTGGTAGGCGGAGAGGGCGTTCGGGGAGGCGTACTGGACGATGCCGTCCGCGTCGAGGCGGATCAGGCCGTCGCCGACGCGCGGGGCCGCGTCCATGTCCATCTGCTGGTCGGGGAACGGGAACGAGCCGGCCGCGATCATCTGGGCCAGGTCGGACGCGCTCTGCAGATAGGTCAGTTCGAGCCGGCTCGGGGTGCGGACGGTCAGCAGGTTGGTGTTGCGGGCGATGACACCGAGGACGCGCCCCTCCCGTCGTACCGGGATCGACTCGACGCGGACCGGGACCTCCTCGCGCCACTCCGGGTCGCCCTCGCGCACGATCCGGCCCTCGTCGAGCGCCACGTCCAGCAGCGGACGTCGGCCGCGTGGGACGAGGTGGCCGACCATGTCGTCCTGGTAGGAGGTGGGGCCGGTGTTGGGCCGCATCTGGGCGACCGAGACATAGCGGGTGCCGTCGAGGGTGGGGACCCACAGGACGAGGTCGGCGAAGGAGAGGTCGGAGAGCAACTGCCACTCCGAGACCAGCAGATGCAGCCACTCGAGGTCGGAGTCGTCGAGGGCGGTGTGCTGGCGGACCAGTTCGTTCATGGAGGGCACACATGCGAGCGTACCTGGGGGTATGTGAGTGACCTAAAAACACCGGCCCCGGAAACACCCGCGGGCCGCGGCGCCTGGGAAGGACCCTCAACCTTCCCGGCACCGCAGCCCGGAGCAATATCGGCCGTGGGGTGTGCGGTCCCGGTCGGCCGAGGATGAGGACCCGGGGCAGTCAGGGCAGAGAGCTCCGGTTCCTCGGTCCGCCTTCCTGTGCGGGGAAGACGGAAGTCACGGTTCAATTGTGGACTAGACCACTAGGTGTGTCCATGCGTTGGAGCCTGTTTGTTGTTGGGTCTTTGCCTCGCGGGGGCACTTACTCGGACGCCCTAACAACTCACACGCAGCCTAACGCGTGTGGGTTCATGTGCGGGGCCAGATGGCCATGGCAATTTCCGCGACAGCCTCGAGTTCCTCGCGGCTCGCGCCGTCGCGCGCCTGTTGGGACATGCCGTGCACGATCGCGCCGCTGTGCCGGGCGAGTGCGCGGGCGTCGGTGCCGGGAGGCAGCTCACCTGCGGCGATGCCGGCCCGGATACGGCTCTCGAAGGCGGCGATCAGGGCGTTGCGCCGGTCCCGCAGGGAGTCCGCGACCTCGGGAGTGGTGCAGTTGGTGGCCGCGTGGGCGATGAGACAGCCGTGCGGGCGGCCGGGTTGCGTGTAGGCGCGGGCGGCTTCCCGCAGGGTCCGTTCGACGGCGGTCCGGGCGGTGGGCTCCTCGGTCAGGGCGCGGTCCGCGAAGGCGGCGTAGCGGGTGTCGTAGACGCTCACGGCCTCCTCGAAGAGGGTGCGCTTGTCGCCGAAGGCCGCGTACAGGCTCGGGGCGCCGATGTCCATCGCGCGAGTGAGGTCGGAGACGGACGTGGCCTCGTACCCCCGCTCCCAGAAGGCGAGGATCGCCTTCTCCAGCGCGGTCTCACGGTCGAAGGACCGGGGGCGGCCGCGCGGCCTGGACACCGGGGAGGCGGATGTGACCTGCGCTTTCGTCTCGTGGCTGCTCACCATGGAGTGAATTGTATAGCGAGTACTAGAGAAAGGAGGACGGGTTGGGTACGTTCTTTCTGTAGCGGCTGCTAGGCAATGGAAGGAGGCTTCGACGGGGGCGTACAGCTCCCTGGGCCGTAGGACCCGATTCTGTTAGATTGGTCTAAACCACATGGGCCGTACCGGGGTCCGGTCGAGCCCTTTCGTTCAGACTGTTTCTACAGATCAGACCGTTTCCTCAGATCGGCAGGCCCAGCGTGGAAGTTGTCATCGTTCCGGACGCCAAGGCGGGTGGCGAGCTCATCGCCGAGGCCATGGCCCAACTGCTCCGGCGCAAGCCCGACGCCCTGCTCGGTGTGGCGACCGGCTCCACCCCGCTGCCCATCTACGAGGCCCTGGCGGCGAAGGTGCGCTCCGGTGCCGTGGACGCCTCGCGGGCGCGGATAGCCCAGCTCGACGAGTACGTCGGCCTGCCGGCCGAGCATCCGGAGTCGTACCGGTCGGTGCTGCGGCGCGAGGTGCTGGAGCCGCTGGGGATTCCGATGGACTCCTTCATGGGCCCGGACGGGACGGCCCAGGACATCACCGGTGCCTGCCAGGCGTACGACTCCGCGCTGGCCGACGCCGGGGGCGTGGACCTGCAACTGCTCGGGATCGGGACGGACGGGCACATCGGGTTCAACGAGCCGTGCTCCTCGCTGGCCTCGCGGACCCGGATCAAGACGCTCACCGAGCAGACCCGGGTGGACAACGCGCGGTTCTTCGAGGGGGACATCTCGCAGGTGCCGCACCATGTGATCACTCAGGGGATCGGGACGATCCTGGAGGCCCGTCATCTGGTGCTGCTGGCCACGGGCGAGGGGAAGGCGGACGCCGTGGCGGCGACGGTGGAGGGACCGGTCGCCGCGGTGTGCCCCGCCTCGGCGCTCCAGTTGCATCCGCATGCGACGGTGGTGGTGGACGAGGGGGCCGCTTCCAAGCTGAAGCTCGCCGACTATTTCCGGCACACGTTCGTCAACAAGCCTGACTGGCAGGGGATCTGAGGCGGTTCGCGTCTGCCGGGTCCTGCCGTCTGCGGAGTGCGGGTTCGCCGTGGCTGGTCGCGCAGTTCCCCGCGCCCCTGACGAAGACAGGTGCCGGTTGCCCCAAAGGAACCGGCACCTGTCGTGCCGTAGCCCCTACTCCCCCGCGATGACTTCCGCCGCCGCTCTGCCGCAGACCCTCGCCGCGCCGTGGGTCGCGATGTGCAGGGCTCCCCGGGCGGGGGCCTGCGGGAGGCCCATCTCGACCACGACGGTGTCGGGGCGGGTGCGCAGGACCGTGTCCAGGGCCGCTCCCATCCAGGGGTGGCGGTGTTCGTCGCGGACCACTGCCACGATGCGGCGGGGGCCGGCCGCGGCCAGGGTGGCGAGGCCCGCGTCCTCGCCGGCGAAGCTGCCCGTCTCCGTGCCGGGGAGCACACGGGCGAGTTCGGCGGCCACGCCCCAAGGCGTCTCGTCGCCGACGGCCACATTGGCCACCGGGGTGAAGGCGGCGACATAGGGCGCCGTGGTGAGGGGGGTGAAGCCGTCCGCGCCGGTGACGCGCAGCGCCCTGCGGGCGGCGCGCAGCCCCACCTCCTCGTCGGCCGGCGGCCGGCTGCCGGCCGCGGCGGCCGCCGTCCAGTGGGCCAGCGTGCGCACGCGTTCCGCCGCCTCCGCGAGCCGCTCCTCGGGGAGCTCGCCCGAGCGGACCGCCGAGACCAGCGCGTCCCGCAGGCGCCGTACCGTCTCGTCGTCGGCGAGGCCACCGCCCACGCAGATCGCGTCGGCGCCGGCGGCGACGGCGAGGACGCTGCCGCGTTCGATGCCGTAGGTGCCGGCGATGGCCTGCATCTCCATGCCGTCGGTGACGATGAGGCCGGTGTAGCCGAGTTCGCTGCGGAGCAGGTCGGTCAGCACCTTGGGCGACAGCGTCGCCGGGCGGTCCGGGTCCAGGGCGGGGACCAGGATGTGGGCGGTCATCACCGCGCGGGTGCCGGCGGCGATGGCGGCGCGGAAAGGCCGCAGTTCGCGTTCGAGGAGGACCGACTCGTCCACGTCGATGCGGGGCAGGGCGTGGTGGGAGTCGATCGCGGTGTCGCCGTGGCCCGGGAAGTGCTTGGTGCAGGCGGCGACGCCCGCCGACTGGAGCCCGGTGACGTAGGCCGCGGTGTGCCGGGCGGCCAGGTCGGCGGAGGCGCCGAAGGAGCGGACGCCGATCACCGGGTTGGACGGGTTGGAGTTCACGTCGGCCGAGGGGGCCCAGTTGAGGTTGACCCCGCAGGCCGCGAGGCGGCGGCCGAGTTCCGCGGCCACCTTCCTCGTCAGTTCGAGGTCGTCCACCGCGCCGAGGGCGTGGTTGCCGGGGAAGGAGGAGCCGGTGCGCACCTCCAGGCGGGTCACGTCACCGCCCTCCTCGTCTATGGCGACCAGGACGTCGTCGCGTTCGGCGCGCAACTGGGCCGTCAGTGCGGCCAGTTGTTCCGGCGAGGCGATGTTGCGGCCGAACAGTCCGACCGAGGCGAGGCCCTCGCCGAGGCGGCGCAGCAGCCAGTCGGGGGCGGTGGTGCCGGTGAAGCCGGGCTGGAGGACGGTGAGGGCGTCCCGCGTCAGTGTGTCTGTGCCGCTGGCGAATGTCGTCATCGGGGGCGTTATCCCTTCACGGCGCCCGCGGTGAGACCCGCGGCCATCTTGCGCTGGACGAGGAGGAAGAGGACCACGATCGGCACGGCCATCATGGTGGAACCGGCCATCATCGGGGCGTATTCGGTGCCGTGTTTGGTGGTGAAGTTGCCGAGCCATACGGTCGCGGTCTGGTTCTTCTGGCTGAGCAGCATGAGGGCGTACAGGTACTCGTTCCAGGCCTGGATGAAGCCGTAGACCGAGGTGGCGACCATGCCGGGGGCCAGCAGCGGGAAGACCACCCGCATGAAGGCGCCGGTGGGGGAACAGCCGTCGACCATCGCCGCCTCCTCCAGCTCCTTGGGGATGTTGACGATGAAACCGCGCAGCGTCCACACCGTGAAGGGGAGGATGAAGGTCAGATAGGTGATGATCAGGCCGGACAGCTTGTCGTACTGGTCGAGGTCGTTCAGGAGCAGGAAGACCGGGATGATCATCGCGACGAGCGGGACCATCTGGACCGCCAGGATGCCCACGATCACGATCTTCCGGCCGCGGAAGGAGAAGCGGGAGATGGCGAGGGCGCCGAGCGTGCCGACGAGGATGCCGATGGCCACGACCGCCAGGGAGACGATCAGACTGCGGCCGACCGGGCCCCAGAAGTCGGCGATGTCCAGCGCGCGGCTGAAGTTGGAGAACGTGATGCCGGTCGGCAGCAGGCTCGGGTCCGGGTCGATCGCGTCCTTCGCCGGCTTGAACGCGGTGTTGAGCATCCAGTAGACGGGGAAGCCGGCCGTCAGGAAGACGAGGAGGCCGAGGAGGTTCCAGCCGGCCTTGGACTTCCGGCGGCGACGGCCTCCGGCCGGGGCGAGTGCGCTCATTCGACCTCTCCGATCTTCAGCATCTGCCGCATGTAGACGGCGACGACCCCGAGCAGCAGCACCACGGTGATGAGGGCGATCGCCGAGCCCTGCGCGTAGTCGTTGACCACGAAGGCGCGGTCGTAGGAGTAGGTGGTCAGGAGCTGGAACTCCTGCTCCGGGTGGCCGTTGCGCATCACGAACACCTGCGGGAAGACGCCCATGTCCCAGATCACCGAGAGGGTCGTGAGCATCACGATGATCGGCTTGAGGACGGGCACGGTGACGTACCGGAAGACGCCCCAGGCGCTGGCGCCGTCCAGCCTGGCCGCCTCCTCCAGTTCCGCCGGGACCTGGGTGAGTCCGGCGCTGAGGGTGATGACGACGAAGGGCACCGCGCCCCACACCACGAGCAGCATGATCACGGCCAGGCCCTGGGGGCCGCTCGCGAACCAGTTGTGGCCGATCATCTCGACGCCGGGCAACTTGCTGAGCAGGGCGTTGAGGATGCCGTAGTCCGCGTCGAACAGCCACTTGAAGACCGTGGTGGCGACGATGATCGGCATGCCCCAGCTCGCCACCAGGGCGATGTTGACGAGGGTCTTCACCCAGCCGGAGACCCGCTGGAGCAGCAGGGCGATCAGCATGCCCGCGACCATCGTGAAGATGACGCAGCCGGCTGCGAAGACGACGGTCCGTACGACGACCGCCCAGAACTCGCCGTCGCCCAGCACGCCCGTGAAGTTGTCGAAGGCGACCCACTCGGCGGGCTGGAAGCCCCAGAGCTGGGACTGCCCGAACTTCTGGAAGGACAGCCCGACCAGGCGGACCAGCGGGTAGCCGAGGACCAGCACCAGGATCAGCAGGCAGGGCGCGAGCAACAGCCAGGGGGTGGCGTGGGAGGTCCGCTTTCTGCCGGGCGGGGCCGGCCTGGACGGCGGTGGTACCGACATCGGCGGCGGCACCTCGGTGGGCGTGGTGGTGTCTGCGGCACTCATGGCGCGCTCCTCAGCGGTCCCTCTGGTCGTACGAAGCGAAGCCCGTACGGCCGTACGAATGCGAAGCCCGCACGGCCGTACGGGAAGCAGGGCCCCGCCGGTCTCAACGGGGCCCTGCCTGCGGTCACTTGTTGTTGATGACCTTGTCGATCGCGGCGTCCGCGTCCTTCGCGGCGGCCTCGACCGACTTCTTGCCGGTGCCGATGTTCTGGAGCATGGTCTGCAGGACCTGCGCCTTCTCGACCTGGCCCCAGCCGGGCGCCATGGGCACGAACCAGTTGGACTCGGCCGCGGTGGCCGGGACGACGGTCGCCGGGTCGTTCTTCAGGGTGGCGAGGTCGGTCTTGTTGTTGGGCAGGTTGCCCTTGGCCATCAGGCCCTTCTGCCCGGAGGGACCGGTGAAGGCGTTGATCCACTCGGCGGCGACTGCCTGCGCCTTGGACTTCACCGGGACGGCGAGGTCCGAACCGCCCAGGAAGACGGGCATGTTCTTGCCGGACGGACCCGGCACCACGAAGTTCTCGAGGTTGTCCTTGAGCTTGCCGGTCTTGTCGTTCTTCGGGTCGGCCGAGGTCGCCCCCTCCCAGGCCGCGCCGAAGATCATGCCGGACTTGCCCTGGCCGTAGACGATGTAGCGGTCGGACTCGTCCTTGGTCTTGTCGCCGTGCATGTACTTGTCGACGACGTTCTTGAACTCGGTGAGGCCCTTGACGGACTCCGGCGAGGAGAGGTTGGCCTTCCACTGGCCGCCCGACTCGACCGCGATGGAGCCGCCGGCGTCGTAGACGAAGGACATGGCCGCGTACCAGTCACGGGTGGGCTGGTACCAGGCGGAGAACTTGTCGCCCTCCTTCTTCTGGACCTTGTCCAGGGCGGCGGTGAGCTCCGCGTAGGTCTTCGGGGTGGACTTGACGCCGACCGAGGCGAAGACGTCCTTGCGCCAGTTCCCGACCCGGCCGCCCGCGTAGTACGGGACGCCGTACACCTTGCCGTCGTAGGTCACCGAGGCCTTGAGGCCGTCGAGCCAGGCCGAGGAGTTGGTGAACTTGGCCGTGTCCAGGGGCGCGAAGGCGCCCTTGACCATGTAGCCGAGCATCTCGGTGTTGCCCATCTCGACCACGTCGGGGGCCTGGTCGGTGGCGAGGACCGCGTCGAGCTTGGTGTTCTTGTCCGGCCAGCCGTAGTACTCGTGGTTGATCTTGATTCCGGGGTGCTTCTTCTGCACCGCGGCGTCCGCCGCCTTCACCAGCTCGGGCCAGTTGTTCTGGGCGTCGACGGTGAGCCAGACGGTCAGCTCCTTGGCGTCCGCGCCGCCGTTGTCCGAACTTCCGCTGTCGCTGCCACCGCACGCCGCGACGGAGACCACCATGCCCGCGATACCGATCGCGGCTGCAAGCTTGCGCTTCACGCCACCCTCCTCAGGGATGCCCACACCCCCCGCCCACAGGCCGGGACCTGGACCAATGGTGTAGACCAGTAGGGGGAGCTTGGACCAGACCAGGAAGCCTGTCAAGGGTGCTCGAAACGGCCCTGACCAGCCGTTATACGAGCTACATATGCAGGAACCATTACTAAAGAAGCCAGCGAAAAGAGCGGCACCGGAGTACTCTCGTCCGCTAGACCACTCACCTCTGTGGACTAGACCAAAAGAGGTGGCGACGGTATACAGAAGGGATCACGATGTGACCCGCATCCGGAGCCGGGAAGGCAGACCATGAGCAGCGACGTCAGCAGTGCGGAGACCGAGGGCGGGGCAGGCGTCCGTACCGCGCGCGTGCCCAAGTACTACCGCCTGAAGAAGCACCTGCTCGACATGACGGAGACGCAGTCGCCCGGCACCCCGGTACCGCCCGAGCGCACCCTCGCCGCCGAGTTCGACACCTCCCGCACCACCGTGCGCCAGGCCCTCCAGGAACTGGTCGTCGAGGGTCGTCTGGAGCGCATCCAGGGCAAGGGCACCTTCGTCGCCAAGCCGAAGGTCTCCCAGGCCCTGCAACTGACCTCCTACACGGAGGACATGCGCGCCCAGGGCCTCGAACCCACCTCGCAGCTCCTCGACATCGGCTACATCACCGCCGACGACCGCCTCGCCGAGCTCCTCGACATCACCGCCGGCGGCCGCGTCCTGCGCATCGAGCGCCTGCGCATGGCCAACGCCGAGCCGATGGCCATCGAGACGACCCACCTCTCCGCCAAGCGCTTCCCGGCCCTGCGCAGGTCCCTCGTCAAGTACACGTCCCTCTACACGGCCCTGGCCGAGGTCTACGACGTCCACCTCGCGGAGGCCGAGGAGACCATCGAGACCTCCCTGGCCACTCCGCGCGAGGCCGGTCTGCTCGGCACCGACGTGGGCCTGCCGATGCTGATGCTGTCCCGCCACTCGTTCGACAAGACGGGCGAGCCGGTGGAGTGGGTGCGGTCGGTGTACCGGGGCGACCGGTACAAGTTCGTGGCCCGCCTGAAGCGGCCCGTCGACTAGGGCCCTTTTCGGTACCGCACGCGGTGTGGCGCAACCACGCTTCCTGCTCTACGGTCCTCCCGACTCCGTCTGGACGGGAGGACCGCCCCGTGCGTACCGCGAACGTCCGAACCATCGTCATCTGGACCCTCGTCGCCCTGGTCGGCGCGGCCGGCTGGTCCGTGCTCGCGCTCGCCCGCGGCGAGGACGTCTCCGCCGCCTGGATGGTCGCGGCCGCCCTCGGGTCGTACGCGATCGGCTACCGCTTCTACGCGAAGTTCATCGCGCACAGGGTCCTGAAGGTCGACGGGACCAGGGCCACCCCGGCCGAACGCCTCGACAACGGCATCGACTTCCACCCCACCGACCGCCGGGTCCTGCTCGGCCACCACTTCGCCGCGATCGCCGGGGCGGGACCGCTGGTCGGCCCGGTCCTCGCCGCGCAGATGGGATACCTCCCCGGCACCATCTGGATCATCGCGGGCGTCATCTTCGCGGGTGCGGTCCAGGACATGGTGGTGCTGTTCTTCTCCACCCGCAGGGACGGCCGTTCGCTCGGGCAGATGGCCCGCGAGGAGATCGGCCCGTTCGGCGGCGCGGCCGCGCTGATCGCCGCCTTCGCCATCATGATCATCCTGCTCGGGGTGCTGGCCCTGGTCATCGTCAACGCCCTCGCGGCCTCCCCGTGGGGCACCTTCTCCATCGCGATGACGATCCCGATCGCCCTGCTGATGGGCTTCTACCTGCGCGTCCTGCGCCCCGGCCGGGTGGCCGAGGTCTCCCTCATCGGCGTGGGGCTGCTGCTGCTCGCGCTGGTCGCCGGCCGCTGGGTCGCCGAGTCCTCCTGGGCCGGCGCCTTCACCCTCGCGCCCGCCACCCTGGTCGTCTGGCTGGTGGCGTACGGCTTCATCGCGTCGATCCTGCCGGTGTGGATGCTCCTCGCGCCCCGCGACTACCTCTCCACCTTCATGAAGATCGGCACGATCGCGCTGCTCGCCCTCGGGGTCGTCGTCGCGCTGCCCACGCTGAGGATGGACGCGGTGACGGACTTCGCCTCGCGCGGCGACGGCCCGGTCTTCGCGGGCTCGCTGTTCCCCTTCGTCTTCATCACCATCGCCTGCGGCGCCCTGTCCGGCTTCCACTCCCTGATATCGAGCGGCACGACGCCGAAGATGATCCAGAAGGAGACGCAGGTCCGGATGATCGGCTACGGCTCCATGCTGATGGAGTCGTCGGTCGCGATCATGGCGCTGGTCGCGGCGAGCATCATCGACCCGGGGCTGTACTTCGCGATGAACGCCCCCGCCGGCGCGATCGGCACGACGGTGGAGAGCGCCTCGCAGGTCGTGACGGGCTGGGGCTACTCCATCTCCCCCGCCGAGCTCGCCCAGGCGGCGAAGAACGTCGAGGAGGCGAGCCTGCTCTCCCGCACCGGCGGCGCCCCGACCCTCGCCGTCGGCGTCTCGGAGATCTTCTCCGAGGTCACCGGCGGAAGCCTCCGGGCCTTCTGGTACCACTTCGCGATCATGTTCGAGGCGCTCTTCATCCTGACCGCCCTGGACGCCGGCACGCGGGTGGGGCGGTTCATGCTCCAGGACATGCTGGGCAACGTGTACCGGCCGTTCAGGAACATCAGCTGGAAGCCGGGACTGGTCCTCACCAGCGCGGTCGTCTGCGCGCTGTGGGGCTACTTCCTGTGGGTCGGCGTCCACGAACCGCTCGGCGGGATCAACCAGCTCTTCCCGGTCTTCGGCATCTCCAACCAACTGCTCGCCGCGGTCGCCCTGGCCGTCTGCACCACCCTGCTGGTGAAGTCGGGGCGCCTCAAGTGGGCCTGGATCACCGGGGTCCCGCTCGCCTGGGATGCGACCGTGACGCTCACGGCCAGCTTCCAGAAGGTGTTCTCCAGCGACCCCAAGGTCGGCTTCTTCAAGCAGCGCTCGGTGTTCCAGGACGCCATCGACGACGGCAAGGTGCTGCCGCCCGCCAAGAGCATGGACGACATGCACACCGTGGTCACCAACTCCACCGTCGACGGCATCCTGACGGCCGTCCTCGCCCTGCTGATCGTGGTGGTGATCGCCGACGCCCTGCGGGTCTGCGTCCGGCACGTCCGCCGCCCCGCGCTGTCCACGCTCAGCGAGGCGCCGTACGTCGAGTCGAAAATCGTGGCCCCGGCCGGGCTGGTCCCGACCCGCGCGGAGAAGGAGGAGGCCCGCGATGCGGTCGCTCCGACGGGCGTGTAGGGCCGTCCGCTGGTACGTGCGCGAGCTGACCGACGAGTCGGCGTACGACCGCTATGTGGCCCATGTGCGCAAGGACCACCCGCAGGCACCCGTGCCGACCCGGCGGGCGTTCGAACGGATGAGAACCGCCCGTCAGGAAGGTGATCCCCGACAGGGCTTCCGGTGCTGCTGATGCCGATCCTGCTGCTTCACAGAATCGACATACCGATATGCGGACGAGGTCTTCCGCTCACGTGACGCCGTGACCTACATTGCCTGCGCGTTACAGGTGATCAGCGAGGGGACGGAGTCACGCAATGTCGGATGCACCTGAAGTGAGACCACCGGTGGTGACACCGGTACGGGTGGTGATCGCCCTCTGCCTGCTCGCGCCGTTCGTGGCGATGCTGTGGGTCGGCTCGTACGCCAAGGTCGACCCCACGTTCATCGGCATCCCGTTCTTCTACTGGTACCAGATGCTGTGGGTGCTGATCTCCACCGCGCTGACGATGATCGCCTACCAGCTCTGGCAGCGTGACCAGCGCGCCCGCCGGGGAGGCACCAAGTGAACGACGGCGTCAACGGTGTGGCTCTCACCGTCTTCATCCTCTTCTTCCTCGCCGTCACGGTCATGGGCTTCCTGGCCGCGCGCTGGCGCAAGGCCGAGAACGAGCACTCGCTGGACGAATGGGGCCTGGGCGGCCGGTCGTTCGGCACCTGGATCACCTGGTTCCTGCTGGGCGGCGACCTCTACACGGCGTACACCTTCGTCGCGGTCCCCGCGGCGATCTACGCGGCGGGCGCGGCCGGCTTCTTCGCGGTGCCGTACACCATCCTCGTCTACCCGCTGATCTTCACGTTCCTGCCCCGCCTGTGGTCGGTCTCCCACAAGCACGGATACGTGACGACCTCGGACTTCGTGCGCGGCCGCTTCGGCTCCAAGGGCCTGTCGCTGGCGGTGGCCATCACCGGCATCCTCGCGACCATGCCGTACATCGCGCTCCAACTGGTCGGCATCCAGGCCGTCCTGGACGTCATGGGCGTCGGCGGCGGCGAGAACACCAACTGGTTCGTCAAGGACCTCCCGCTGCTGATCGCCTTCGGTGTCCTCGCGGCCTACACGTACTCCTCGGGCCTCAGGGCCCCCGCGCTGATCGCGTTCGTGAAGGACACGCTGATCTACGTCGTCATCGCGGTGGCGATCATCTACATCCCGATCAAACTGGGCGGCTTCGACGACGTCTTCGGCGCGGCGAGCGACAAGTACACGGCGGCCAAGGCGGGCGGACTGGTCCCGCTGGAGGCCGGTCAGTGGACCTACGCCACGCTGGCGCTGGGCTCCGCGCTCGCGCTGTTCATGTACCCGCACTCGATCACCGCGACGCTCTCCTCCCGCAGCCGTGAGGTGATCCGCCGCAACACCACGATCCTGCCGCTGTACTCCCTGATGCTGGGCCTGCTCGCGCTGCTCGGCTTCATGGCGATCGCGGCCGGCGTCAAGGTGACCAACCCGCAGCTGGCGATCCCGCAGCTCTTCGAGGACATGTTCCCGGACTGGTTCGCGGGCGTGGCCTTCGCGGCGATCGGCATCGGGGCGCTCGTCCCGGCGGCCATCATGTCCATCGCGGCCGCGAACCTGTTCACCCGCAACATCTACAAGGACTTCATCAAGCCGGACGCGACCCCGGCCCAGGAGACGAAGGTCTCCAAGCTGGTGTCCCTGCTGGTGAAGGTGGGCGCTCTGGTCTTCGTCCTGACGATGGACAAGACCGTCGCCATCAACTTCCAGCTCCTGGGCGGCATCTGGATCCTCCAGACCTTCCCGGCCCTGGTCGGCGGCCTGTTCACCCGCTGGTTCCACCGCTGGGCCCTGCTCGCCGGCTGGGCGGTCGGCATGGTCTACGGCACGGTCGCCGCGTACGGCGTCGCCTCCCCGACCCAGAAGCACTTCGGCGGCTCGGCGAAGGAGATCCCGGGCATCGGCGAGATCGGCTACATCGGCCTGACGGCGTTCGTGCTCAACGTCCTGGTCACCGTGGTCCTGACCTTCGTCCTGAAGGCGGCCAAGGCCCCTGACGGCGTGGACGAGACCCGCCCGGAGGACTACACGGCGGACGCGGGCGACCCGGGGGTGGAGGTGGAGCTTCCGCCCGCGACAGCAGGTACCTCGCACTAACTCCTGAGGGGCGCGGGGCTGCATCGATGTGCGGCTCCGCCCCGTGGGCGCGACCAGCCACGACGAACCGGCAGCGGGCCACCGAGAGCACCCCCCTCGGCGGCCCGCTTTCGTGCACACTCACCCGCATGGACATACTGATCCGCCCCGCAGAACCCACCGACTACGAGCCCCTCGGCGAGATCACCGCCCACGCCTACCTGAACGACGGCCTCCTGGCCTTCGGCGGCAAGGACGACTGGTACTTCCAGGAACTCAAGAACGTGGCCCAGCGAGCGGAAACCGCAGAGGTCCTGGTGGCCGCGGCGGACGACCGGATCCTCGGCGGAGTCACCTACGTCCCCTCCGGCGGCCCCCTGGCCGAGCTCGCCCGCCCCGGAGAGGCGGAGATCCGCATGCTCGCCGTGGCCCACGAGGCCCGCGGCAGAGGCGTCGGACAGGCCCTCGTGCGGGCCTGCGTCGACCGCGCGGCGGCCTCGGGCTCGGACCTCGTCCTGTGCACCCAGCCCACCATGCACACGGCCCACCGCCTCTACGAGCGGCTCGGCTTCCTCCGCGTTCCCGAGCGCGACTGGCATCCGGTGCCCGGCGACGACTTCACGCTCCTCACCTACAAGTTGACGCTCTGAAGTCACCGCGACACAACATATGGGCCTGCTTTCCTCACCCGGCACAAGATGTATGCTCATGCTCGCTGTCGCCGCAGGGGAATCCGGTGTGAATCCGGAACTGTCCCGCAACGGTGTACTCATGCGTGCATAGCCGCACATGAGCGTCAGTCCGAGGACCTGCCGACAGTACGCCCGGCCGCAGTGGCCCGGGTGTTCCGACGTCCGGGCCTCGTGGAATGGGCCGGTGGACGCGACGCCGTGCGCGCTCGTGTGCTGCCCCCTGCCCTCAAGGCCCCGTGCCCAGCGAGGGAGAGCCCCACGTGACCATCGCGCCGGCCGATCCGGCTTCAGCGACCACCCCGGTGGACGAGGACGGTCCCGGAACCGCCCTGCTGCGGACCCTGACCGCGCTGACCGCCGACCTCCCCGACACCGACCCGGGACGAGTCGCCGCCGCCGCGCTGCGCGGCCGGTCCGCGCGGGGGACCTCCGCCGAGATGATCGCGGAGCTGCGCGAGCTGGCCACCGAGGCGGCGGCCGGTCTCATCTCCGAGGACCCCGCCTACAGCAGGCTGGCGGCCCGGCTGCTGACCATCGGCATCGCGGCCGAGGCCGCCTCGCAGGGCGTCACCTCGTTCACCGGGTCGGTCGCCGTCGGCCACCGCGAGGGCCTGATCGCCGACCGGACCGCGGAGTTCGTGCGGGTCCACGGCGAGCGGCTCGACGCGCTGGTCGACACCGGGGCCGACGACCGCTTCGGCTACTTCGGCCTGCGCACCCTGCACAGCAGGTACCTGCTGCGGCACCCGATAACCCGCAAGGTCATCGAGACGCCCCAGCACTTCATGCTCCGGGTGGCCGCCGGCCTCGCCGAGGACGACACCGTGCACGCCCTGGACGAGGTCGCCGCGCTCTACGGCCTCATGAGCCGCCTCGACTACCTCCCCTCCTCCCCCACCCTCTTCAACTCCGGCACACGGCACCCCCAGATGTCGTCCTGCTACCTCCTGGACTCCCCGAAGGACGAGCTCGACTCCATCTACGACCGCTACCACCAGGTCGCCCGCCTCTCGAAGCACGCCGGAGGCATCGGCATCGCGTACTCCCGCATCCGCTCCCGCGGTTCGCTGATCCGCGGCACCAACGGGCACTCCAACGGCATCGTCCCGTTCCTGAAGACGCTGGACGCGAGTGTCGCCGCCGTGAACCAGGGCGGCCGGCGCAAGGGCGCGGCCGCGGTCTACCTGGAGACCTGGCACTCCGACATCGAGGAGTTCCTGGAGCTGCGGGACAACACCGGTGAGGACGCCCGCCGTACGCACAACCTGAACCTCGCGCACTGGGTGCCGGACGAGTTCATGCGCCGGGTGAACGCGGACGCCGACTGGTCCCTCTTCTCGCCGGCCGACGTGCCCGAGCTGGTCGACCTGTGGGGCGAGGAGTTCGACACGGCGTACCGGGCGGCCGAGCGAAAGGGGCTCGCGAAGAAGACCATCCCCGCCCGTGACCTCTACGGCCGGATGATGCGCACCCTCGCGCAGACCGGCAACGGCTGGATGACCTTCAAGGACGCCGCCAACCGCACCGCCAACCAGACGGCCCTGCCCGGCCACACGGTCCACTCCTCCAATCTGTGCACGGAGATCCTGGAGGTCACGGACGACGGGGAGACGGCGGTCTGCAACCTGGGGTCGGTGAACCTCGGGGCGTTCGTCGACACGGCGACCGCCGACATCGACTGGGAGCGGCTGGACGCCACCGTCCGCACCGCCGTGACCTTCCTCGACCGGGTCGTCGACATCAACTTCTACCCGACCGAGCAGGCCGGACGGTCCAACGCCAAGTGGCGCCCGGTCGGCCTGGGCGCGATGGGCCTCCAGGACGTCTTCTTCCAGCTGCGGCTGCCCTTCGACTCCCCCGAGGCCAAGGCGCTCTCCACCCGGATCGCCGAGCGGATCATGCTCGCCGCCTACGAGGCCTCCGCCGACCTCGCCGAGCGCAACGGCCCGCTGCCCGCCTGGGAGAAGACCCGTACGGCACAGGGTGTCCTGCACCCGGACCACTACGCCACGGACCTCGCCTGGCCCGAGCGCTGGGCGGCGCTGCGCGAGCGCATGGCCACCACGGGCCTGCGCAACAGCCTGCTGCTCGCCATCGCGCCCACGGCCACCATCGCCTCGATCGCCGGGGTGTACGAGTGCATCGAGCCGCAGGTCTCCAACCTGTTCAAGCGCGAGACTCTGTCCGGCGAGTTCCTCCAGGTCAACTCCTATCTGGTGAACGACCTCAAGGCACTGGGCGTCTGGGACGCCCGCACCCGTGAGGCGCTGCGCGAGGCGAACGGCTCGGTGCAGGACTTCGCGTGGATCCCCGAGGACGTACGGGCGCTGTACCGGACGGCGTGGGAGATCCCGCAGCGCGGCCTGATCGACATGGCGGCGGCGCGGACCCCGTTCCTCGACCAGTCCCAGTCCCTGAACCTGTTCCTGGAGACGCCGACCATCGGCAAGCTCTCCTCGATGTACGCGTACGCCTGGAAGTCCGGGCTGAAGACGACGTACTACCTGCGCTCGCGCCCGGCGACCCGTATCGCGCGTGCCGCTCAGGCATCGGCCCCGGTGCCGGTCCAGCAGACCGCCGACGCCGTCGCCTGCTCCCTGGAAAACCCCGAGTCCTGCGAGGCCTGCCAGTGATGTCCACCACCCAGAACCTGCTCGACCCGGGCTTCGAGCTGACCCTGCGCCCCATGCGCTACCCGGACTTCTACGAGCGCTACCGGGACGCGATCAAGAACACCTGGACCGTCGAGGAGGTCGACCTCCACTCGGACGTCGCCGACCTGGCGAAGCTGTCCCCGGCGGAGCAGCACCTGATCGGCCGGCTGGTCGCGTTCTTCGCGACGGGCGACTCGATCGTGGCGAACAACCTGGTGCTGACCCTGTACAAGCACATCAACTCCCCCGAGGCGCGCCTGTACCTGAGCAGGCAGCTCTTCGAGGAGGCCGTCCACGTCCAGTTCTATCTGACACTCCTGGACACCTACCTCCCCGACCCGCAGGACCGGGCGGCGGCCTTCGACGCCGTCGAGAACATCCCCTCGATCCGCGAGAAGGCCGAGTTCTGCTTCAAGTGGATCAACGAGGTCGAGAAGCTGGACCGCCTGGAGTCCCAGGCCGACCGCCGCCGCTTCCTGCTCAACCTGATCTGCTTCGCCGCGTGCATCGAGGGCCTCTTCTTCTACGGCGCCTTCGCCTACGTCTACTGGTTCCGCAGCCGGGGTCTGCTGCACGGCCTGGCGACCGGCACCAACTGGGTGTTCCGCGACGAGACCATGCACATGTCGTTCGCCTTCGACGTGGTCGACACCGTCCGCAAGGAGGAGCCCGAGCTCTTCGACGACCGGCTCCAGCAGCAGGTCACCGACATGCTGGCGGAGGCGGTCGAGGCGGAGCTCCAGTTCGCCCGGGACCTGTGCGGCGACGGCCTGCCGGGCATGAACACCGAGTCGATGCGGCAGTACCTGGAGTGCGTCGCCGACCAGCGTCTGACGCGCCTCGGTTTCGCCCCGGTGTACGGCTCGGAGAACCCGTTCTCCTTCATGGAGCTCCAGGGCGTCCAGGAGCTGACCAACTTCTTCGAGCGGCGTCCGTCCGCGTACCAGGTGGCCGTGGAGGGCACGGTCGACCTGGACGAGGATTTCTGACGGGTTCGCTTCAAAACTCGGTGGATCCGGGTACGCGTGCGGCACGTCTCATCGACGAGGAGGCCACCCCATGCGCCCTGCGACCCACCGCACCGCCCTCGCCCTGGCGGCACTGACCCTGCTGCTCGCGGGGTGCGGGACCGAGGCCGGAAACGAAGGGGGCGGCGGCGACACCGTGTCGCCGTCGCCCTCGTCGTCGCCCTCGTCCGCGTCACCGTCGTCCTCACCGTCACCGGAGTGCGCGCCCGGCGGGGAGCTGGACGCCGGTGACAACGGCAGCACGGTGTGCCTCGCGGTGGGCGACACCGTCCGCGTATCGCTGGACGGCACGAGGAGCCGCCCCTGGGAACCGGTCGCCGTCGAGGGCGGCGGCCTGGAGGCCGCCAACAGCGGGATCGTCCTGCTGCCGGGGGACGCGAGTGCCGCGTACGAGGCGGTCTCGGCCGGCCGGACGGAGCTGAGTTCCCAGCGTCCCCTGTGCGCGACCGGGACCGGCCGGGTCTCCTGCAAGGGCGTTCAGGAGTGGCGGGTCACCGTGCTGGTCACCTGAGCGCGACCGCGTCCCCGGCCGACACCTTCAGCGAGGTCGTCGTGGTGCCGGGGAAGTACCAGCGCCAGCTGCCGGCCGACGTGGCGGTCACCGTGGTGCTGAGCCGGCCCAGGTTGTCGGTCTTCACGGTCTTGACCGTGGCGTAGTGGGCGGCGCCGGCCGCGCGGAACTGGAGCCTGACGGACTGGCCCGGGTAGCCGTGGTACTTCAGGTCCTCCCAGTTGGCCCGGGAGAGCTTGCCCTTGACGGTGAGCTTGGCACCCTTGGCGACGGGTTCCGGGGTCGCGTCCGTGGTGAGCTGGGCGGCGCGCTTGACCCTGTACTCGGCGATGCGATCCGAGATCCAGTAGTCGCCGTCGTTCGCCTTGACGGTGGCGTTGACCGCCCAAGTACCGGCGGACTTGTTGCTGTCGGCGTCGCTGTAGCCGGGGATCCACTCCGGGGTGATCCTCATCGTGGCCGTGCACACCGAGGTGGTCGACGACTTCTTCACGCACGAGCTGCCGACCCACTCGGCGAAGCCACCGCCTTCGTGAGCGGACATGCTGTAGGTGCTGACGTGCGAGAGCCCCTTGACCCCCGAGTCGTCCTTGATCGTGATGGCGACCGGGTAGTCGATGACCCTGGCCGTCCCGACGATGACGCTGTTGCCCTTGTTCACGACGGTCCTGGTGACCCTGATGTCACCCTCGCCCTCGGCATGGGCGCCGGTGGCCGTGAGCAGGGTCAGGGCTGCCGCCCCGCCTGCCACGGCCCACAGTCTGTGTCTCATGTTCCTCCCCTGTTGATCCAGGAGAGATTAGACCGTTCGAGCGGTCCGGTGTGCGGCCCGGTACTCGCGTGCCTTCCTGATCTGACGGTCGACGCGCTTGTCGTGCACGATCCCGATCACCGAGGGGAGGATCAGGAGGACGAAGATGGCGAAAACAGTCAGCATGGCGATCAGTCCTTCTGTCTGCGCTGAGGTCATGTCACTACTGTCGCGCCGCAGACTCCTTACAAACAGTGGCAGGACTGCCGCACACCCTCGATTTACTGCCAGCTGTGAGGCACACTGGCAGCATGCTGGAGAACGTGGCCGCCGTCGTCCTGGACGGTGTGAACCCCTTCGAGCTCGGTGTCGTCTGCGAGGTCTTCGGGACCGACCGCAGTGACGACGGACTGCCCGTGTACGACTTCGCGGTCGTCTCGGCCGAGGGCCCCCGGCTGTCCTCCCGGTCGGGCTTCGCCCTGCACGTCGAACACGGCCTGGAGCGGCTGGAGTCGGCCGACCTGATCACCGTGCCGGCCTGCGCCGGCTACGAGACGCGGGACTTCCCGCCCGAGCTGCTCGAGGCGCTGCGGAGCGCGGTCGGCCGCGGGGCCCGGGTGCTCAGCGTGTGCTCCGGCGTCTTCGTGCTCGCCGCGGCCGGCCTGCTCGACGGCCGGCGCTGCACCGTGCACTGGCACCACGCGGAGGAACTGGCGCGTGCGTACCCCCGGCTGACCGTCGAGCCGGACGTCCTCTACGTCGACGAGGACCCGGTGATCACCTCCGCGGGCACCGCCGCCGGCATCGACGCCTGTCTGCACATCGTGCGCAAGGAACAGGGCACCGAGGTCGCCAACAAGATCGCCCGGCGCATGGTCGTACCGCCGCACCGGGACGGCGGCCAGGCGCAGTACATCGAGCGGCCGCTGCCCCGGTCCAAGTGCGACACCGTCGGCGAGGTGCTCGTGTGGATGGAGCAGCACCTTGACGAGGAGGTCACCGTCGAGCAGCTCGCCGAGCGCGCGCACATGTCCCCGCGCACCTTCGCCCGCCGCTTCCAGCAGGAGACGGGGACGACTCCCTACCGCTGGATCCTGCGCCAGCGCGTGCTGCTGGCCCAGCGGCTGCTGGAGGCGACGGACGAGACGGTGGACGCGATCGCGGGCCGTACCGGGTTCGGCACCGCGGCCGCGCTGCGCCACCAGTTCCTGCGCGCGGTGGGCACCACCCCGAACGCCTACCGGCGCACCTTCCAGGGGCCGGAGGCGGCCTGACCGGTCACCGGGGCACCGGCCGCACCAGGAGCCGGTTCGGCCGCAGGGTGATGCCCGGCCGGGGGGTGTCGTCCGAGCCGGGCGCCTGCTCGAAGCGGTACTTCCGGGCCAGCGCCGCCGTGAGCAGCGTGAGCTGGGCCATCGAGAAGTGGTCGCTCGGGCACTTGCGGTTGCCGGTGCTGAACGGGCTCATGGCGTGTTTCGGAACCGACTTGGCCCGTTCGGGACTCCAGCGCAGCGGGTCGAAAGCGGCGCTGTCGTCGAAGGACTTCGCATCGCGCTGGATCGCGTACGGGCTGTAGACGATGTCGGCCCCGGCCGGAATGCGATAGCCACCGAGTTCGGTGTCCCGTACCGCCCGCCGCGTCAATATCCATACCGCCGGCCACAAACGCATGGTCTCGACCACTACATAGTTCGTGTACCTGAGAGACCGTACGTCCTCGAATGCCACGGGACGGCCACCGGTGACCGATTCGACTTCCGCACACACCTTGTCCGCGTGTTCCGGATGTTCGGCGAGCACCTGAAGCAGCCACATGATCGTGGACGCGACGGTTTCGCCGCCGGGGGTGAGTATCGCGACGACCTGGTCGTGGATCTCCTGTTCACCTATGGGGTCGCCATTCGCGTCCTTGGCCTCCAGCAATGCCGTCAGCAAATCGTCCGGCTTTTGACCGGATGCCCGGCGTTCGGCAACGATCTCGTCGACCACGAGATGCAGATCGGCCAACGCGCGGTTGAATGCGAGGTTGGCCGGCAGCGGCAGTCGGTACAGCGGACCCGCGGGTATCACCATCCGCCGGTACATCCCCCGGAAGACGGTCGTGAGCGCGACACACAGCCGCTCGGCGCGCTCGTCCATGTAGTCGCCGCGCAGCAGACAGCGGGCCGCGATCCGCACGGCCACCCGGAAGGACTCCAGGGTGGCGTCGACCGTCTCGCCGGGCTGCCAGCGCTCGGCCAGGGCCTGCGCCTCCTCCTCCATGATCGGCCCGTACGCCGGTATCGCGTCGAGCCGGAACGCGGGCTGGATGATGCGCCGCTGACGCCGGTGCTGGGGGCCGTTCGCGGTGGCCACGCCTTCCTTGCCGACCAGCCCCTCCAGGGACTCCCACAGCGGCCCGGCGATGATGAAGTCGGGGTTGAGGGCCACGGCCCCGGTCAGTTCCGGGGTGGTGGGCGCGTACACCGTCTTGGGGCCGAGCCGGAGGCGGACGACGTCCCCGTGCCGCCGCAGCCCGGCCAGGAAGGTCAGCGGGTCGCGGGCCAGGCGCAGGCCGTGGCCGAGGACGGGGACGCCCCCGCCTGCGATCGGCGGCTCACCCGACCCGGGAGCCATCGTGGTTCCGGGTTTCACGGATTCGACGGTCATTTCTCACCTGCCGCTTCGTTGTTGACGTACGGGGGCGTGGACCGGTCGTCCCAGCTTTCGACCATGTAACGGCCGGACTCGTGGTGGAACCAGTAGACGGTGCTGAACCAGTTGCGCATATTGCGGACGCAGGCCCGGACGGCGGTGCTCAGTTCCTTTCCCCGCACGGTGCCGTCATCGAGACCGGCGGCGAACCGAAGGGCGTCGGACTCGGCCACGAGGAATGCGTCCACGCATTTCTCGATCAGCCGCCGTATTTCCCGGACCGCCTCTTCGAGGGTCAGCCCCTCGTGCTTGATGAGACTGATGCCGAGATTGTGGACCTCATCTCCCGCTATTTCCTTGGGGAGTGAACAGAGGTCGTTGTACCAGGCGGCGAATTCCTGGCTCAGCAGCGCCGCCCGCCGGTATGCCGAGTTTTTCCGCACCCACTCCGGGAGTTCACACCCCGCGCTCGCCTCCAGCAGATCCGTCCAGATCCAGTGCGCGAAGGTGAGGCGGCGCAGTGCCAGGTATTCCTCGACCGTGGGGATGACTCCCTTGGTGCGATTGCGGAATTCCCGGTCGTAGGCCTCGATCACGTCGTGGAAGTGCCCGGCGAACCGGGTGTTCCACGTCTGCGGCAGGAACGAGTACAGCCGCACCATGCTGTCGGCGAAGGCGGCGACCAGCGGATCCTCGTGGTGCAGGTGGTCCCGTGGCGAGTCGAGCGCCGCGTGCAACCGGAACCTCAGCCGCCGCCACGCGCCCGGACGGCGGTGGACGATGTCACGGTCGTGCCGGTCGTCCCAGACGAAGAACCACGCGCTGTAGTCCGCTATCGCCTGGAGGACCTCGTCGGGGGCACCGAGGTAGTACCCCGCCATGAGGTCCGTGTAGCACAGTCCGTCGGCATATTCGGCAACCTTGTCCGCCGGCATGAGCCGTTTTTCCAGAAGCCAGGTCCGGGTCTTCTCCTGGAGCCTGGGCCAATACGGATGCAGTTGCCTGGGAAACGCTGCCTCGATCACCGGGAGGGAGAGCGACGGTGGAACCGCGATCGCCGTCGGCGTCGATGTGGTGCTGTGTGGGAAAGCAGGCACGAACAAACCCCTTCCAGCCGCCAGTTGGCGCACGCCCCTGCCGCTGAACCGGGCGTGCGCCGTTGCGTATCCCCGCACTTCCTATTCAGCACCACAACTGACCATTCTGGGAACGGATTTGCTTCATTCACTACCCCACAGTGTCGAGATCCTCCCCATGTGTGACTCGAATCGGATCACGAAGTGAGCACATCCGATCGAACGTGCGACGCACATGCGAACGGCGCCTGTTCGGGGAGTGACTCCTGAACAGGCGCCGTGCGCGCGGGGGTTGCGTGACGTCAGTCGTTGGCGACCACGGGGTAGCGGGGCTCGTTCTCGGCCATCTGCCGCAGCGCCTCCTTGCGTTCACGCTTGGAGAGCCGGTCGATGTAGAGGTAGCCGTAGAGGTGGTCGGTCTCGTGCTGCAGACACCGGGCGAAGTAGCCGGTGCCGCGGACCTTGACCGGGTTGCCCTTCTCGTCCTGCCCGGTGACCTCGGCGTAGTCGGGACGGGCGAGCGGCGCGTACGCGGTGGGCACCGAGAGGCAGCCCTCGTTGCTGTCGTCGAGCCGGCGCCGGTCGGCGGGCAGGTCCACGAGCTTCGGGTTGCAGACGACACCCACGTGCCGCCGGCCCTCGTCGTCCTGGCAGTCGTACACGAAGACCTTCAGGTCGACGCCGATCTGGTTGGCGGCCAGGCCGACGCCCTCGGCGGTGCGCTGGCTGGCGAACATGTCCGCCACCAGCTGGTCGAGCTCCTCGCCGAACTCCGTGACGTCCTTGCACTCCTTGTGCAGCACGGGGTTCCCGACGACGGTGATGGGCCGCGAGGTGCCGCGCTCACGCCAGGCGTTCTCCCGCTCCTCGGTGTCCTCGGTGTCGATGACGAATCCCTCGTCGTCGACGGGGAGCACGCCCGCGTGCTGCTGATCGGTGTCCTGCTGGGCCATGACCGACGGTGCCTTCCTCAAACAAGAACAGGGGGTAGCTGCGCATACAGGGTACGGGGAGCTTGCTTTTCAGGGGTGCGGGGAACTGCGCGACAAGCCCCCACCGGACCCGCACCCGGCCAACGACCTAGCAGACCTCTTCCAGATCCCGCCAGTCACGGGAATCCGGGCTGTCCGCGACCCACCCGTCCAGCAACCCCCGGACCAGCGAAGCCGGCGCGGCCACCCCGCACTCCCGCTCCGGCACCCAGAGCTGCCCGTCGGTGCGGTGCCCCAGCGGCCCGGGATGCCCCGGCTCACTGTGGTCGTGCGGATCGAGATGCTCCCCGTCGCCCTCGTCGGACGGCATCCGCGACTCGGAGCACATCCGGCACAGCAGCCGTACCGACGACGACCAGTCCTCCGCCGCGAACCCGGCGTCGGCCGCGAGCTGCTCCAGCGCGTCCCGGTCGGCCTCGGTGGCCGCCTCCAGGAGGACCACCCAGGTGGGCACGGGCGAGGGCGCCCACAGCTCGATCTCGTCGAAGACGGGGTAGGCGTGCCCGGCCGCCGTGGTCCGCTCGCCGTGCGGCACCCCGTCGTGCAGCACGACCTCGCCCCAGCGCCGCCCCGAGGACGGCAGCGGAATGGACAGCACCTCGATGCGGGCGGGGTCCAGCCGCCGCCCCCAGACCACCTCGGCCTCGCCCTCGGGGGACAGCCGTACGGCCGCGCTGCCGAGGTCCATGCCGAGCGGCTCCCCGGACGCGGTCGCTCCCCCGGCCTTCGGCCGGGAGGTGCCCCCGGGCACCCGCAGCCCGTACGCCTGCCAGGCGCGCCGGGCCAGCGGCCAGTCCTGGAGCGCGGTCGCGGCGATGCCGACGTTCCACCAGTCGGGCGCCCCGGTCTCCCGGTCGAGCAGGGCCACGGCCCGCAGTCCCGCGGCCCGCGCCTGCTCCCAGTCGTGCCGGAACTTGTGCAGCAGGGCGAGGTTGAACCAGGACTCCGACAGCCACGGCTCCAGGTCCGCGGCACGTGTCAGCAGCGCGCCCGCGTCCTCGTACCGACCGTCGCCGATCAGCGTGAACGCGCGGTCCGTGGCCTGCCGCCAGGAGGCGGAGGGCCGGTGCCGTCCCTTGCCGAAGATCCTCACGATTCCCGCCTGCCGGTTCCGTCGAGTGGGCTGGCTGTGCCCCCGGGCACCCTCTCTCCCGCATCCAACCACGTGTGCTCGGAAGGGCGCTCATTACCCATGGGTTACCCCGTCACGGGCGAGGTCAGACAGTCTCTCGACAGCACCCGGGCCAGCGCTTCCACGACCTCCGGAGCGTAGTCCCCCGCGGTGCCCAGGCGCAGCTCCTCCAGCGCGGTCAGCGGCCCGCCGGGTCCGGCGTCCCGCGCCTTCTCCTCGTAGGCGTTCACCGCCCGCACGATCCGGGCGGCCAGCGGCTGCTCCCGGCAGGGGTCGGCCTGCCGCTCCACGACCACGGCGACGGCCGCGTCGACGCCCGTCTGCCGGACGACGGCCCCGCCGAGGAGGGCGATGCGGCGCTGTTCGGCCGGCGGCAGGGCGGCGGTGGCGCCCGCGGGCACCGGGTCCACGAGGCTGAGCTGGCCGATGTCGTGCATGAGTGCGGCGTACTCCAGGACGGTGAGTTCGGGCCGGGACAGTCCCAGGTCGCGCCCGACCTCCCGGCTGAGCGCGGCGACCCTGCGGGCGTGCCCGGCGGGCGTGTACCCGGCGATCTCGGTGGCGCGGGCGAGGGAGGCGATGGTCTGCCGGTAGGTGGAGCGGACGGCGGCGTACCGGCGGACGGAGAGCTGGGTGAGCAGCAGCGGCACGGAGAAGACGGGCAGCGCCCACAGCCCCGCGACGGCGACCGCGAGCGCCATGACGGCCCCGGTGGCGACGACGGCGGACCCGATGCCGAGCAGGGCCCGCAGCTCGTCCCGGAGCAGCGGGCCGAACGGCCAGCGGGTGCGGGAGTGCGCGAGGGCGGCCGCGAGCACCGCGTCGCACAGCGCGGTGAGCGAGAGCAGGGCGAGCAGGAGCAGGGCGTAGGCGGGGCCGCTCCACTGGGCGAACGTGCCCTGGTTGTACAGGGGTTGGAAGCACACGGCGGCGAACCCGACGGTGAGGACGCGGCGGGCCGACTGGTCGGCGGTGGGCCCCTGCCCGCGCCCGACGTGCGGCACGCTGCCGACGAGGGACGCGGCGAGGACGACGGCGACGACCTGGGCGGCGCCGTGCTGCGTGGGCGTGCCGGCGTTCTCGCCGAGCAGGGCGTACGACAGCGCCCCGGCGGCACCGAGCGGCGCGGCCTCCCTGGCGTGCGGGCCGCTGCGCCGGTTGAGCTCACCGGCGGTGATCAGCACACCGAAGGCGAGGGCGGTGCCGCGCTCCTCGAGACCGGTCCACAGGACGACGGCGAGGGAGCCGAGGGCGAGCAGGGCGGCGGAGCCGTGGACGAGGGCGAGGAGCGGCGGGCGCCGCCGGGGTGGCTTCGGCGCGCCCGGGGCGCTCACCGGCGTACCTCCGGCCGCCCCGCGACGGTCGGCCGGGGGTGCGGCACGCCTGCCTCGTCGGCCGTGACGGCCGGGTGCCAGCCGTGCCGGGCCAGTGCCTGGACGAGGGCCCTCACCATCCGCGGGTCGAACTGGCTGCCCGCGCACCGCTCCAGCTCCTCCAGCGCGGCCCCCACGGGCCGGGCCCGCCGGTAGGAGCGGGTGGAGGTCATCGCGTCGAAGGCGTCGGCGACGGCCACCACCCGGGCCGACTCGGGGATCTGACCGCCCACCAGTCCGTACGGGTAGCCGCTGCCGTCCAGCCGCTCGTGGTGGTGGAGCACGGCGGCCCGCGCCTCCCCGAGGAAGGAGATGCCCCGCACCATCTCGTGCCCGTACTCGGGGTGCAGCTCGATGATCCGCCGCTCCTGCGGGGTCAGCGGCCCGTCCTTCCTGAGCAGCCGGGTCGGCACGCCGAGCTTGCCCACGTCGTGCAGGATGCCGGCGAACCGCAGCATCTCGATGCGGGCGTCGTCCATGCCGAGCTCCCGCGCGATCATCATCGACGCCTGTCCGACCCGCTCGCTGTGCCCGCGCGTGTACTCGTCCTTGATGTCGACGGCCTGCACAAGGGCCCGGATGGTGGCCTGATGGGCGGCGCGCTCCCGGTGGTACTGGGCGAACACCCACCACGACACGCACATCGGCAGCAGCACGAGCAGGGCGGCGACGGGACCGTAGGGGCTGCGCCAGAGCACGGCCGTCATCAGGCCGGCCAGGCCGTGGACGGTGACGGGGGCCAGGGAGCGCAGGAACAGACCGCGCCAGGCCCGCCGTACCGGAATCCGCTCGGCGAGTGCCAGGATCCCGCCGTCCAGCGCGCTCAGCACCAGGCAGAAGGCGAGCACCGCGAGCCCGGCCGGGAGCAGCGCGTACGGGAAGCGGGCGGCGGCGACCGCGTCCCGGCCGCCCATCGCCCCGTGCGCCCACGCGGCCGCCCACACGCTCACCGCGAGCTGCGCGGCCCGCCAGACCCGGCGCAGCCCCCGCGGGCGCCGCTCGACGGGGGACAGCAGCGCCCCCGGCAGCGCCACGAGGGCGGCGGCCGGGGGCGGCAGCAGGAAGGCGCCGGCGAGCAGCACGGGGTGGAAGGTGCCGGCGAACCGCCACCGGGCGGCGGCCCGCTCGCAGCTCGCGTACAGCGCGGCGAGGAGGGCGAGCTCCCACCAGGAGGTGCGGGTGGCCGGCAGCGGCAGCAGACAGAGAAGTGCGGCTGCGGCGACACACGCGACGTACGCACGCGCGCGTGCCGGTACCGCCTCCATGTCGCCCCTCCAGCCCTGTCCGCACAGTTGCGAGGAGCCTAGGACGGTGAGGGGAGGCGGCGCGGGGTGATCACCTGCCGATTAGCACGTTCGAGTGACGCGGGAGCTCTCCGGGAGGGGGAGCTCAGGACTCCTGGGGGGAGGCCGTCACGTCGTGCTCCGGCACCGTCTGTCCGGAGCGGATCAGGTCGAGCCGCCCCAGGACCTTGGCGCGCAGGTCGGTCGGCACGTCGTCCTGACCGCAGCAGCGCTTGACGAGCTTCTTCACGGCCTCTTCGAGGCCGTACTTCTCCAGGCACGGCGAGCACTCGCTGAAGTGCTGCTTGAACTTGGCGCGGTCGACGTCCGGCATCTCGCTGTCGAGGAACTCGTAGAGATGATCGAGTACCTCACTGCAGTCCGTCTCGTGCGGCTCTCCGCAGCTCATGAGCCCGAGCCTTTCGCTTCGTTCGACTCCCCGGCACCGGCCGGGACGAGCCCGCGCTCGCGCGCGTAGTCCTCCAACATGCCGCGCAGTTGACGGCGGCCGCGGTGCAGGCGGGACATCACCGTACCGATGGGTGTCCCCATGATGTCCGCGATCTCCTTGTACGCAAAGCCCTCTACGTCAGCGAGGTAGACGGCGATGCGGAATTCCTCGGGGATCGCCTGCAGCGCTTCCTTCACGTCCGAGTCGGGCAGGTGGTCGAGCGCCTGCGACTCGGCGGAGCGCAGACCGGTCGACATGTGCGACTCGGCACGCGCGAGCTGCCAGTCCTCGATCTCCTCGGCCGCGGAGCGCTGGGGTTCGCGCTGCTTCTTGCGGTACGAGTTGATGAACGTGTTGGTGAGGATCCGGTACAGCCACGCCTTGAGGTTGGTCCCCTCACGGAACTGGTGGAAGGACGCGTACGCCTTGGCGTACGTCTCCTGCACCAGGTCCTCGGCGTCGGCCGGGTTGCGCGTCATGCGCAGGGCGGCCGAGTACATCTGGTCGAGGAATTCGAGCGCGTCCCGCTCGAAGCGCGCGGTGCGCTCCGCGGTCGACTCCGTGCTCGCGCCCTGGCCCTCGGGCAGCTCCGCCTGGCCGTTGTCGGTCCCTGCGTCGATCCCAGTGACCGGACCCACCTCCTCAAGATTCCGGGCAGCAACGAAACCCGTGCCACCGGAATTGGAGGATAGACGACTACCCGTCCCGGCCGCCCCTCGAATCGGGGTGGTCTTGGCCGCATGCAGCACCGTCCAGTCCAGGTCAGCACGGCTGCTGCGGCTCGGGCAGAAGGTAGAACCCATGCGGCGGACTTCCTCTCCTACAACGGTCTGCGCTGTCCTCAGCGCTTCTGTCCGCCTCAACAGAGGTTCGCGGCTCGGCATTCCCGGGGTTTCACCCCAGTGACCCGACCCACTTCACGACCGCGTCCGTGATGACCGTCACGGCCTCGTCCTGGGTGATCGGGGCGCGCTTCGGCACGGCGAAGCCATGGTCGCCGTGGGGCACCTCGGCCAGTTCGAAGGAACCGTCCGGGAACTCCTCCGGCCTCCCGAACGGGTCGTTGCCGCCCTGGACGACCAGGGTGGGCACCCCGGACCCGAGGAGTTCCGCGGCCCGGGACTTCTCCGGCCTGCCCGGCGGGTGCAGCGGGAAGCTCAGGGCGAGGACCGCCGCGGCCCCCAGCTCCACGGCCGTACGGCAGGCGACCCGGGCACCCGCGCTGCGCCCGCCGGAGATCACCGGCAGGCCGGGGCGCGCGAGGGCGGGCCACAGTCCCCGCCATCCCACGTCCAGGGTCTTCGGGGCCGGCGCGAGCTTCTTGCCGGCCACCCGCCAGGGCTGCTCGACCAGCGCCACGCTCACCCCGTGACCGGGGAGCACCCCGGCGAGTGCCTGGAGGTCCCGCGCCTCGATGCCGCCGCCGGCGCCGTGGCCGACGGCCAGCACGAGCCGTGCCTTCCTCGCCGGGTGCCAGGTGATGCGGGCTTCCCCGGCCTCGGTGCCGATGATCTCGGAGGTCTCTTTGGTCACGTCAGAAGAGTGTGCCCTCTTCGGGACCGTCGAGCTCCTTCAGCAGCTCCGGCCCGTTGTTGCGGACGTTGCTGACGGCGGTGCTCACCGGATAGGCCCGCATCAGCCCCTCGGGCGGCGGTGCGAGCAGGGAGCGCAGGTCGTCGAGGTCGGTGCGGGAGGGGTCGAGCCAGGTGTCCCAGCGGTCCGGGGTCAGCATCAGCGGCATCCGGGGGTGGATGTCGGCGAGGGAGCGCGGGCCGTCGGCCGGGGAGACGGCCAGCGGGCCGGTCTCCGCCTCGGTGGTGATCACCGAGCAGGTCGCCCACCAGGCCTGCGGATGGTCGTCGGGCAGGGTCTTGTCCCGCCAGAACTCGTACAGCCCGGCCATCGCGAACACCGAGCCGTCGGCCGGCAGCACGAAGTAGGGCTGCTTGCGCGGCCGCTTCTTCTTCCCCTCGACCTCCAGCTCCCGCTCACCGGCGGCGGTGACCCACTCGTAGTAGCCGTCGGCCGGAATGATGCAGCGGCGGGTGGCGAAGGCCCGCTTGTACGACGGCTTCTCGTGCACGGTCTCCGCGCGCGCGTTGATCATCCGGGCCGCGCCCTCGGGCGTCTTCGACCAGCTCGGGACCAGGCCCCACCTCAGCTTCCGCAGCTGCCGAACCGGCCGCGGGTCCTCGACGTCCTTGAGTGGACGGTCGAGGACGGCATAGACCTCCTTGGTCGGGGCCACGTTGTAGTCGGGCTCCAGGGTCTCCTCGGGTTCCCACTTCTCGATCTCAAAGATTCCTGCGAGATCCTCGGGCCCACGACTGGCTGCATACCGTCCGCACATACGTGCCACACTGCCAGACTCCGTACGCCGAGAGGGAGCCACCGGGAAACATGGACACCAGCACAGCGACCTCTCTCTGGGACGAGGTCACCGGCCTCCAGCCCGACCCCGACCTGTGGGTGGTGCTGGCCACCCTGGTGGCGGCGCTGGCCATAGTGGTCCCGCATCCGCTGTGGCGCCTGTCGCGCAACGCCATCACCATCGCCCACGAGGGCGGTCACGGTCTGGTCGCCCTGCTGACCGGACGTCAGCTCACCGGCATACGCCTGCACTCCGACACCAGCGGCCTCACGGTCAGCCGGGGCAAGCCGACCGGCATCGGCATGATCCTCACCGCCGCGGCCGGGTACACCGCTCCCCCGCTGCTGGGCCTGGGCGGCGCCGCCCTGCTGGCCACCGGCCGCATCACCCTGCTGCTGTGGGCGGCGACGGCCCTGCTGGTGGCGATGCTGGTGATGATCCGCAACGCGTACGGGGCGCTGACGGTGCTGCTCACCGGCGGCACGTTCGTGGTGGTGTCCTGGCTCGCCGGTCCCCAGGTGCAGGCGGCGTTCGCGTACGCGGTGGTGTGGTTCCTGTTGCTGGGCGGGGTGCGTCCCGCTTTCGAGCTACAGGCGAAGCGGACGAGGGGCGGGGCGGGCGACTCGGACGCGGACCAGTTGTCGCGTCTGACGAACGTGCCCGCGGGACTGTGGCTGTTCCTGTTCCACGCGGTGAGCCTGTGCTCGCTGATCGGCGGCGGCAGGTGGCTGCTGGAGGTGTGACGCGGCCCGGAGGGGACGTCACCGTGGCGAGGCGGGCCCCGACGGCGCCGCACCGGGAACCCGGCCCCCTACTAAAGTGACCCCATGGCTTCGAACCCCTCAGACACCGCCCTCTGGCCCGCCCCCCACGCGAGCGCAGCCGTCGACGCGACGGTCCACGTACCGGGGTCGAAGTCAGTCACCAACCGGGCCCTCGTCCTGGCCGCCCTCGCCAGTGAGCCGGGCTGGCTCCGCCGCCCCCTGCGCTCCCGCGACACCCTCCTGATGGCGGCGGCCCTGCGCGAGATGGGCGTGGGCATCGAGGAGGGGGTCGGCCCCGACGGCACCGGGGAGACCTGGCGGGTGCTGCCGGCGGGCCTGCGCGGCCCCGCCACGGTGGACGTCGGCAACGCCGGCACCGTCATGCGCTTCCTCCCTCCCGTCGCCGCCCTGGCCGACGGCCCGGTCGTCTTCGACGGCGACCCGAGGTCGTACGAACGCCCGCTGCACGGCGTGATCGACGCCCTGCGGGTGCTCGGGGCGCGGATCGACGACGACGGCCGCGGCGCGCTGCCGCTCACGGTGCACGGCGGGGGCGCGCTGGACGGCGGGACGGTCGAGATCGACGCGTCCTCCTCGTCCCAGTTCGTCTCGGCGCTGCTGCTCTCCGGCCCGCGCTTCAACCAGGGCGTCGAGGTCCGGCACGTCGGTGCGACCCTGCCGTCGATGCCGCACATCCGGATGACCGTGGACATGCTGCGCGCGGTCGGCGCCCAGGTGGACACCCCGGAGTCGGGCGGCGAGCCGAACGTCTGGCGGGTGACGCCGGGTGCCCTGCTGGGCCGGGACCTCACGATCGAGCCCGACCTCTCCAACGCCCAGCCGTTCCTGGCGGCGGCCCTGGTGACCGGCGGCAAGGTCGTGATCCCGGACTGGCCGGCCCGCACCACCCAGCCCGGTGACCGGCTGCGCGAGATCTTCACCGAGATGGGCGGTTCCTGTGAACTCACCGAGTACGGGCTGGTGTTCACCGGTTCGGGTGGGATCCACGGCATCGATGTCGACCTCGGCGAGGTGGGCGAGCTGACCCCCGGCATCGCGGCCGTGGCGGCGCTCGCGGACTCCCCCTCCACCCTGCGCGGGGTGGCCCACCTGCGCCTGCACGAGACGGACCGGCTGGCCGCGCTCACCAAGGAGATCAACGAACTCGGCGGTGACGTCACCGAGACGGCCGACGGTCTGCACATCCGCCCGCGCCCGCTGCACGGCGGGACCTTCCACACCTACGAGGACCACCGCATGGCCACGGCCGGCGCGGTCATCGGCCTCGCGGTCGAGGGGGTACGGATCGAGAACGTCGCGACGACGGCCAAGACCCTGCCGGACTTCCCCGACATGTGGAGCGGGATGCTCGGGAGCGAGAAGGCGTAGGGGACGCACGTCATGCGCCGCTACGGCAAGCACACCGACGAGGACGACATCCGCAGCCGCCCCAACCGCAAGGGCAACCGGCCGCGCACGAACATCCGGCCCAAGCACGAGGACGCGTCCTGGGGGATGGTCCTCACCGTCGACCGGGGCCGGCTGACCGTCCTCGTGGACGACCGGATCGTCATGGCCATGAAAGCCCGCGAACTGGGCCGGAAGGCAGCGATCGTGGGCGACCGGGTGGCCCTCGTCGGCGACCTGTCCGGGCAGAAGGACACCCTCGCGCGGATCGTCCGGATCGAGGAGCGCACCTCGGTCCTGCGCCGTACCGCCGACGACGACGATCCCTACGAGCGGGTGGTCGTCGCCAACGCCGACCAGCTCGCCATCGTCACGGCCCTCGCCGACCCGGAACCCCGCCCCCGGCTCATCGACCGCTGCCTGGTGGCGGCCTTCGACGGCGGGCTCACCCCGCTCCTGGTGATGACCAAGTCGGACCTGGCCCCGCCGGACAAACTCCTGGAGCTCTACGGCGATCTGGACATCCCGTACGTCGTCACCAGCCGTGAGGAGCTGGAGAACGGCGACGCGGCGGCCCGGGTGCGCGAGCAGCTCGACGGCAAGATCACGGCGTTCGTCGGCCATTCGGGCGTCGGCAAGACGACCCTCGTCAACGCGCTGGTCCCGGAGGACCGCCGGCGCCTGACCGGCCATGTGAACGCGGTGACCGGCCGCGGCCGCCACACCACGACCTCGGCGCTGGCGCTGCCCCTGGCGGGCGACGACGGCTGGGTGATCGACACTCCGGGCGTACGGTCGTTCGGGCTGCACCACGTGGACCCGTCCCGGGTGATCCACGCCTTCCCCGACCTGGAACCGGGAACCGAGGGCTGTCCGCGCGCGTGCAGTCATGACGAGCCGGACTGCGCGCTGGACCAGTGGGTGGCCGACGGGCACGCCGACCCGGCCCGGCTGTACTCCCTGCGACGCCTGCTCGCGACACGGGAGCGGACCGAGGGGGACTGACCTCCCCGGTGTTTGGGTGTACGAGAGTTCGGTAAGTGCATACTCGCACTGAGCCGGACATACGGGAGGACAGCACATGGCGTGGCTGCTGGTGGTGGTGGCCGGGTTGCTGGAGACCGGTTTCGCCGTGTGTCTGAAGCTCTCCCACGGCTTCACCCGGCTGTGGCCGACGATCGCGTTCTGCATCTTCGCGCTCGGCAGCTTCGGCCTGCTGACCCTGTCCCTGAAGAAGCTGGACGTCGGCCCCGCCTACGCCGTGTGGACCGGGATCGGCGCGGCGGGCACCGCGATCTACGGGATGGTCTTCCTCGACGACCTGGTGTCGACGCTGAAGATCGTGTCGATCAGCCTGGTGATCATCGGGGTGATCGGCCTCCAGCTGTCGGGCTCGTCCCACTAGCACCCGTCACGCGTACTGCCGGTGCAGCGCGCTGCGCACCAGGTCCGCGACCCCGCCCTCGCCGGGAGGGGCGGCCACGCAGGACAGGGCGAGCCGGACGGTGAGCTCGCAGGAGCGGACGAGGTCGGGGACCTCCGACTTGTGGACGCCGGGTCCGGACAGCACGGAGACGGCCCGGTCGCGTACCAGGGCCACGAAGTCGCCGGGCGAGGGCAGCGGTCCGTCGGCCCGGCGCTGCGCCGGTACGGCCGAGGAGGACGGCACGGCCGTGAGCGTCGGCGAGGGCAGCCGCTCGCTCCAGCAGCCGGTGAGCATGGCCCGTACCAGCGCGTTCTCCCGGGCGGACGCGGTGGTCCACTCGGCGGTCGCGGTCAGCCGCTCGCGGGCGTCGCCGTGCCCGGTGAGCGCCCGGTCGACGCCGACGAGGTACCCGTCGGCCTCTCGCCTCACCAGCGCGCGGGCCAGCCCTTCCTTGCTCCCGAACTCGTTGTACAGCGTCTGCCGGGACACTCCGGCCGCCGCCGCGACATCCACCATCCTCACGGCGGACCACGGCCGACGCGCCAACGCCGCATAAGCGGCATCCAGCAGCGATTCCCGCGCAGCAGGCATCATCGCCTCCCAGGGAGCAAGCAGCTCTGCGCCCAGATTTGACGCGCACGGAAGCACTGTCAAGGGTTCGCGGGGACGTAGCCGGGCGCGGGGCCGGCGCGACGCGCCCGCGGCCGCCGCACCACCGGGCCCGGCACGCACGGGGCGTCCACACTCCGGCCCCCGTGGCACCGTACCGACACCGGCAGATACCGTTCCCACCATGCCGGACTACCTCGACGACCTCCGCCTCGCCCACGTCCTCGCGGACGCGGCCGACGCGACGACCATGGACCGCTTCAAGGCACTGGACCTCAAGGTCGAGACAAAGCCGGACATGACCCCGGTCAGTGAGGCGGACAAGGCGGCGGAAGAACTGATCCGCGGCCACCTCAAGCGCGCCCGGCCCCGCGACGCCATCCTCGGCGAGGAGTTCGGCGTCGAAGGCACCGGCCCGCGCCGCTGGGTCGTCGACCCGATCGACGGCACCAAGAACTACGTGCGGGGCGTCCCCGTCTGGGCCACCCTGATCTCCCTGATGGAGGCGGGCGAGGGCGGCTTCCAGCCCGTCGTCGGCGTGGTCTCCGCCCCGGCCCTGGGCCGCCGCTGGTGGGCCGCGAAGGGCCACGGCGCCTTCAGCGGGCGCAGCCTCTCCTCCGCGTCCCGTCTGCACGTCTCCAAGGTGGGCAGGCTGAGCGACGCCTCCTTCGCGTACTCCTCCCTCACCGGCTGGGAGGACCAGGGCCGGCTGGGCGGCTTCCTGGACCTGACCCGCGAGGTGTGGCGCACGCGCGCGTACGGCGACTTCTGGCCGTACATGATGGTCGCCGAGGGCTCGGTCGACCTCTGCGCGGAGCCCGAGCTCTCCCTGTGGGACATGGCCGCCAACGCCATCGTCGTCACGGAGGCCGGCGGCACCTTCACCGGCCTGGACGGCCGCCCCGGCCCGCACAGCGGCAACGCCGCCGCGTCCAACGGACTGCTGCACGACGAGTTCCTGGGCTATCTCAACGAGCGCTACTGAGACGCACTCCCGCGGAGCCCGTCTGAGCGCGTGCGCCCTCAATCGGCGGCGCACGCCCTCTTGTTGACCCTCGCTTTACCTGCGACTCTGAGAGGACCCTCATTTGTGAACTTGTGAACCAATGAACGAACTCATTGGTTCCCAGGAGGTGACTGCGAACCCATGCTCGTCCGCGACGCCATGAGCACGGTGGTCCTCACCATCGGCCCCGCCCACACTCTCCGCCAGGCCGCCGCCCTGATGTCCGCCCGCCGGGTGGGCGCGGCCGTGGTCCTCGATCCCGACGGCACCGGCACCGGCATTCTGACCGAGCGCGACATCCTGAACTCCGTGGGGCTGGGCCAGAGCCCGGACACGGAGTACGCCCACGCCCACACCACCACCGACGTCGTCTTCGCCACCCCGGCCTGGACCCTGGAGGAGGCCGCGCAGGCGATGGCGCATGGCGGCTTCCGGCATCTCATCGTGCTCGACGACGGCGAGCCCGCGGGCATCGTCTCGGTGCGCGACATCATCCGCTGCTGGGCACCTGCACGGCAGCGGGTAGCGGCCGGCACCGGTGCACCACATTAGACTCAATCCAAATCGAGCAGCTCTCCAAACTCACACCCGTTCGGATTCTGGTCTCCGGCTGTTAGTCTGGTGAGCATGAGCGACCTTCTGGAACGACTGCGCGGCCGTGGCTGGCGGATGACCGCACAACGGCGCGTCGTGGCCGAGGTCCTCGACGGCGAACACGTCCACCTGACGGCCGACGAGGTCCACGCACGCGCCGTGGCCAAGCTGCCCGAGATCTCCCGGGCGACCGTCTACAACACGCTGGGCGAGCTGGTCTCCCTCGGCGAGGTGCTCGAGGTCGCCACCGACAAGCGCGCCAAGAGGTACGACCCGAACGCCCACCGGCCGCACCACCACCTGGTCTGCGCCCAGTGCGGCGCCATCCGGGACGTGCACCCCACGGGCAACCCGATGGCCGACCTGCCCGACTCGGAGCGGTTCGGCTTCACCGTCTCGGACGTCGAGGTGACGTACCGGGGCGTGTGCCCGAACTGCGCGGCGGCGTAACAGCTCGCACCGGAGCCCCGGCGACCCTCGCGGACGCCGGGGCTCCGTGCTGCCCGCGGGCCTTCTGCGTGGGCCGGAAGCAGTGAGGTTCCGGCCCCGACAAACACCGAGGGCCGGAACCCTTTCGGATTCCGGCCCTCGGCCTTCAGTAGCGGGGACAGGATTTGAACCTGCGACCTCTGGGTTATGAGCCCAGCGAGCTACCGAGCTGCTCCACCCCGCGTCGATGAATGCAACGTTACGTGAAGGATGAGGCCAGAGGCAAATCGCTGTGCCGAGGTCTCCCTCACACACCGTCACGCCGACAGTTCCTCACGCAGCGCGTCCCGCAGCCGGGCCGCCCGCTCCGAGACCTCCTCGGGCCCCAGGGCCACCGCGCGGTCGGCCCACCGCTGCCCCTCGGCCAGCTCTCCCCGACGCGCGTAGACCAGGGCCAGCCGCAACGCCGCCCGTCCGTGCCCGGCGTCGGCGGCCCGGGCCCACCACACGGCGGCCTCGGGCTCGCTGCCCTCCCGGGCGAGCAGCAGCCCCAGGTTGAACGCGCCGTTGCGGGACCCCGCCTCCGCGGCTTCCCGGTACCAGCGGGCCGCCTCGACGACGTCGCCCCGCGCGGCCGCGAGCATGCCCACCCGCACCTGGGCCCGGCGGTGCCCCTGCGTGGCCGCCCGCTCGTACCACTCCTCGCACTCGCTCTTCTCCTCGTGCACCGGCTCCCCGAGGGAGTGCGCGGGCACCGGCGGCCGCCGGGCGTCCAGCACGGTAGCCAGCCGGTACGCGGCCTCCGCGCTGCCGCCGCCCGCCGCACAGCGCAGGTGCCGCTCGGCGCCGGCCTCGTCGCCCTCCCGCAGCCGGGCGATGCCCACCTGGAGTGCGGCCTCGGTGTGCCCGGCGGCGGCGGCCCGCTCGTACCAGCGCAGCGCCACGGCGTCCTCGCCCCGCCCGGCGAACAGGATGCCGAGGTTGAACGCGGCGTCCACGCTGCCGGCCTCCGCGGCCTTGGAGAACCAGGGCTCGGCCCCGGCCGTGTCCCCGCCCTGGAGCAGCAGGATGGCGAGCGCGTTGGCCGCCTCCCGGTGCCCCGCGTAGGCGGCCCGGCGGTACCACTGCTCGGCCTGCGCGGTCCGCCCCTGCTCGGCGCAGAGCAGCCCGAGGTTGTACGCGCCGTTGTCGTCACCGGCGTCCATCGCGGCCCGGTACCACCGCTCGGCGGTCTGCGGCTCGCCGCGCTCGGCGTGCAGGGCGCCCAGCGCGTTGGCCGCGTTGCCGTCGCCGTCCTGGGCGGCGCGCAGCCACCACACGGCGGCGCTCTCGGTGTCACCGGCGTCCCGCAGCAGGAAGCCGAGCGCGCAGGCGGCCCGCGCCTCACCGTCCTTCGCGGACGTCAGGTACCAGCGCCCGGCCTCCTTGAGGGCACCGCGCCGCTCCAGGATCGCCCCGAGATGCAGCGCCGCCCGGCGGTGACCGCGCGCGGCGGCCTGCCGGTACCACAGCTCGGCCTCGGCCCCGGCGCCGTGGTCCTCGCCCACGTCGCCCTCGGGAACCAGTCGGCGGTCGAGCGTGCGGGCCAGCCGGTAGGCCGCCTCCCGGTGGCCCCGCTCGGCGGCGATCCGCATCCACTGCTCGGCGCCCGCGTCGCCGCGGTGCTCCAGCAGGTCGGCGAGCGCGTAGGCGCCCAGCGCGTGCCCCTGCTCGGCGGACTGGCGCAGCCAGTACTCGGCGGCGGGCTCGTCGCCCCGCTCGCGGTGGTGGCGGCCCAGCGCGTGCGCGGCCGCGGCGGAACCGGCGACGGCCGCGATCCGCCACCAGCCGGCGGCGTCGTCGGCGTATCCGCGCTGGTGCAGCAGGACTCCCAGGTTGTTGGCGGCGGCCCGGTCGCCGGCGGCGGTGGCGGCACGCAGATGGGGCTCGGCTCCGTCGAGATCGCCGCGGCGCAGCAGGAGGGCGCCGAGGACGCTCATCGCCTCGACGTCACCGGCTTCGGCGGCCAGGCGCTGCCGGACCTCCTCGGCGGCGTCGTCAGTCGCCTCCCCGGCCCCGTCCCGCCCGGAAGGTTGCACAAAACGCCCTGTCTCGAACAGAGTTGCCTTGTCCCCCATAACGTCCATCGTCGCACCACCTGCAACCTGGGTACACCTGGTATACCGCAGCCAGTGAGGTCACTTCAGCGTTTTGTCGACATGCCCACAGAACGACAAGTGAAACACAGTCGCCCCCAACTGCCCCCGGCGGCGCGGCCGTCAGGACCTCGGCACATGCGTTCGCACATCACGAAGGCCCGGATCCTGAAAGGATCCGGGCCTTCGATTCCAGTAGCGGGGACAGGATTTGAACCTGCGACCTCTGGGTTATGAGCCCAGCGAGCTACCGAGCTGCTCCACCCCGCGCCGTTGTGTTGCAACCGTATCACGGCGCGGAGGTGGGCGTTCGGCCGGCGGTTGATCAGCCGCCGGGGCTGCTGCTCGGGCTCGGACTGCCACTGGGTTTCGGGCTGCTGCTGGGCTTCGCGCTGCTGCCGCTCTTGTCCGCCGCGGCCTGCGCGTCCTCCGCCCGCTTGAGCGCGGCCTCCAGATCCGCCTGGGCCCTGCCGTACGCCTCCCAGTCGCCCTTCTTCAGGGCTTCCTGGCCGGCCTCGAAGGCCTTCTGGGCGTCGTCCAGCGCCTGTTGGACCGTCGGGTCGCTGGAGGCCGGCGGCGGCTTGGTGGTCGTCCCGCCGTCGTCGTCCGGTGGCTCGGTGGTCGAACCGCTCGCTCCGAACACCTTGTTCAGCGCTTCGTCGAGGGTGTCCTCGAAGGCGGTGTTGCCGCCGTAGGTCACCAACACCTTCCGCAGCAGCGGGTACTTGAGTCCACCACCGCGTACGTAGACCGGCTCCACGTAGAGCAGTCCTCCGTCGAGCGGCACCGTCAGGAGATTGCCGTACTCCACATTGGAGTCGCCCCGGTTGAGGAGGCTGATGGTCTCGGCGATGTCCTGTTCGGAGTTGAACTGGCTCTGCACCTGTTTGGGCCCGTTGACCGTGGTGTTGGTCGGCAGTTTCAGGATTCTGATCTTGCCGTAGTCGCTGGTGCCCGCCTCGGCGTCGACCGACATGAACGCGCTGAGGTTGTCCCGGCCGTTGGGCGTGAACGTCGTCGTGAGCGAGAACGCCTGCGCCTTCTGGTCGGGCATCTTCATGCTCAGGTAGTACGGCGGCACCGCGTCGCCCGACTTGTTGGTCGGGTCGTCCGGCACCTGCCACACCTCGCTGCCGCTGAGGAAGGTGTCCGCGTCCTCGACGTGGTAGCGCGCCAGCAGTTCACGCTGGACCTTGAACAGGTCCTGCGGGTACCGCAGATGGGCCATCAGGTCGGTGGAGATCTCCTTCTTCGGCTCCACCGTGCCGGGGAACGCCTTCATCCAGGTCTTGAGGACCGGGTCCTTGGTGTCCCACTGGTAGAGCTTGACCTCGCCGGTGTACGCGTCGACGGTCGCCTTCACCGAGTTGCGGATGTAGTTGACCTGGTTCTGCTGGGCCACCACCGCCCGCTGGTTGTTCGTCGCGGTCAGCGAGTCGGCCGTGGTGTCACCGAGGGTCGTGCGCGAGGAGTACGGATATCCGTTGGTCGTCGTGTAGGCGTCGACGATCCACTGGATCTTGCCGCCCACCACCGCCGGGTAGGCGTCGCCGTCGATGGTCAGCCAGGGGGCGACCGCCTCGACGCGCTGCTTGGGCGTGCGGTTGTACAGGATCCGCGAGCCCTCGCCGATCGCTCCGGAGTAGAGGATCTGCGGCTCGCTGAACGCCACCGCGTACGCGGCCCGGTTGACCGGGCTGGAGAGGTTGACCCCGCTCTTGGCCTTGTAGCTGTAGGTCTTCTCGCCGGAGTCGTCGGAGTAGTCGATCTCCTTCTGGGGACCGCCGACGATCGAGTAGGTGGTGGTCTTCTCGCCGTAGTACACGCGCTGCTGGTACGTCCCGAGGTCGCCCTGGGAGGGCAGGTTGGACTCGGTGAAGACCGGGCGGCCCTCGTCGTCGGCCTCGGTGCCCTTGGCGGCGACCACGCCGTAGCCGTGCGTGTAGCGGAAGTGGTCGTTGATCCAGTTGTTCTTCGGGATGCCGGCGAGGTTCAGCTCGCGCAGCCCGATGACCGTGTCCTGATCCCCGGCGTTCTTGCCGTCCTTGCTGTACCGGTCGACGTCCAGGTTGGTCGGGAACGCGTAGTAGTTACGCATCTGCTGGAGCTGCTGGAACGTCGGCGAGACCACGTTGGGGTCCACGACCCGGATGCTGGCCGTGGCGTCGACGTCGTCGCGCAGCTTGGTCTTGTCCGTGGTGGTGGACTTGCCGTCGTACTCGGTGACCGAGGCGTCGTCGATGCCGTAGGCCTCGCGCGTCGCCTTGAGGTTCTTCTCGACGTACGGCGCTTCCTTGGCCTGCTCGTTCGGCTGGACCTGGAACTTCTGGACGATCGCGGGGTAGAGGCCGCCGATGAGGATCGCCGAGAGCACCATCAGGCCGAAGCCGATCACCGGGAGCTGCCAGGTGCGCCGCCACAGGGTGGCGAAGAACAGCAGCGCGCAGATGACCGCGATGCAGAACAGGATCGTCTTGGCGGGCAGATAGGCGTTCGCGTCGACGTACCTGAGACCGGTCCAGCTGTCGGTCGCCTTGAAGTCGCTGGACTTGACCGCCAGGCCGTACCGGTCGAGCCAGTACGCGACGGCCTTCAGGGCGACGAAGACGCCGAGCAGCACCGACAGGTGGCCGGTCGCGGCGGCCGTGGCCCGCGCGCCCGGGGAGGTGATCCGCAGACCGCCGTACAGGTAGTGGGTGAGCGCGGCGGCGATCACCGAGAGGATCGCGGCGGCGAAGCCGAAGCCGAGCAGGAACCGGTACCAGGGCAGGTCGAAGGTGTAGAAGGAGATGTCGAGGTGGAACTGCGGGTCCTTCTCGCCGAAGGAGACGCCGTTGACCCACATCAGCCAGGTCCGCCACTGGCTGGAGGCGGAGGCGCCGGCGATCAGGCCCACCAGGGAGACGATCCCGAGCAGCAGCCACTTCTTGTACGGCGCGATGCCCATCCGGTAGCGGTCGAGGTTCTGCTGCTCCATCGACATGGCGCTCAGCGGCGGGCGCAGCCGGTGGGCCAGCCAGATGTTGAAGCCGACCGCGAGGGCCATCAGCAGACCGAAGACGAAGAACAGCCCGATCTTGGTCCACAGGGTGGTGGTGAACACGGACGAGTAGTTCACCGAGCGGTACCAGAGCCAGTCCGTCCAGAAGCCCGCGAACATGGTGAACGCCATGCCGAGGACGGCAAGGACGCCCAGCGTCATGAGCAGGGTCCGGGCACGCCGGGACGGGCGGCCCACTCTCATCCGCGGCCCCGTCGGGCCTCCGCCGCGGTCCGGCATCTGGAAAGCCAAGGTGCGCACCTCGAAGTTCGCTGTCGATCCGTCAGGCCCTCGTGTTCGCGGGCCCTGCATGGCCCCCCGTGATCGCGGGCCCACACCTATGCAACTTACTCACCGTTTACTCGGTTCCCGATTCCGGTCACGAACGAGGCAGGATTGTGACCATGTCCAACACCCCCATGGCGGCGAACCCGCTCACCCGGGCCGTTCTCGAGATCGACGAGTACGCCTCCGGCCTCGGCTGGGACCAGCCCGCCCGTCTCTTCGCCCTCGTCGACACCGCCCGGCTGCGCGCCCAGGAACCCGCTCTCGCGAGCCAGCTCGGTCTCCAGGAGGGGCAGGAGTCCGCGGGCTTCACCCCCATCGAGCAGGAGGAGATTCCCGCGGGCAAGCCGCTCGACGAGTTCCTCGGCACCATCGCCTGGCCCGACGCGGTCGTCGGCTGCGCGCTCACCGTGGAGCGCCTGATGCTGCCGCCGTCGGCCGAGGCGTCCGTCCCGCAGGGGCTGACCGAGGCCAAGCTGGCGAAGTGGGTCGCCGGGCACCCGGACCGCCAGGAGGTCCGGATGACGGTCGCGGTCCTGCGCGACGGCAGGCGCGACTCGGCTCTGCGGCTGCGCGAGAAGGACTCCCCCACCGAGGTCCTCACGGGCGGTGACCTGGTGCCGGGTCTGGCGGAGGCGCTGTCGGCGACCTTCGCGGAGTAGCCGCCGCGGTTATCCCTCGGTGCACTTCGGCAGGTCGGACGTCCTGCCCTCGCGGATGTCCTTGAGCGCGCCGAGGGCGTCCCCGATGGTGTTCACCTTGACCAGGGTGAGCCCGCCCGGGGTGTCCTTGGCGGCGGCCGCGCAGTTGTCGGCGGGCGTCAGGAAGTACTGGGCGCCCTTGTCGCGGGCGCCGACCGTCTTCATCTCGATGCCGCCGATCGGGCCGACCTTGCCGTCGTCGTCGATCGTCCCGGTGCCGGCGACGAACCTGCCGCCGGTGAGGCTGCCCGGGGTGAGCTTGTCGTAGATGCCGAGCGCGAACATGAGGCCGGCGCTCGGGCCGCCGACGTCGGCGAGCTTGATGTCGATGGTGAACGGGAAGGTGTGGTCGGTCCCGGCCGCGATCCCGACGACGGCGCGCTTCTCGCCCTCGTCGTCGGACGCCCTGGTGGTGATCGTGACCTTCTCGGTCTTCGTGGCCGTCCGGCGCGCCTTCTCGGCGGCGGCCTGCTCCTTCGCGGGCACGATCGTGAACACGACGTCCTCACCGGGCTTGTGCTTGGTCACCAGCTTGGCGACGTCGCCGGGCGCCTTCACCGCCGTACCGTCGACGGCCTTGATCACGTCACCGGCGTGGAGCCGGCCCTCGGACGGGGAGTCCTTGACGACGGTCGAGACGATCACCCAGGACTGCACCGGGACGTCCAGTTCCTTCAGCGCGGCGACCTTGGCGCTCTCCTGGGACTGGCTGAACTCCTCGGCGTTCTCCTGGGTCGACTGCTCCTCGGTCTTGCCGTCCGGGTAGAGGGTGTCGTGCGGCACGACCTTGTTGTCGTGCGCGAGCCAGCCGTACACGGCCTCGACGAGGTTCATCTTGTAGTCGGCGCTGGTGACCCGGACGGTGGTCATGTTGAGGTGACCGCTCGTCGGATACGTCTTGCGGCCGGAGATCTGCAGCACCGGCTCGCCGCCGTGGTCCCCGAGCGTGTTCACCGTGGGGCCCGGTGACATCTCGGCGTAGGGCACGTTGATGAAGACTCCCGCGCAGAGGAGCGCGATCAGCATCAGTGTGGAGGCGAGCATCGTCGCGGTGCGGCGTGGCATGGCATGACAGTACGGGACGCACCTGTCAGAGCTTCGTCAGGGCGCCGCCGTCCCGTGGACGTCAGGTGCGGAGTGCGCTCAGGTGCCGGGGTGCGGTCAGGTGCCGGAGTGCGACTTCTCCATCGCGGCACGGAAACGGGCGTAGCCGTCGAGCTCGGGGCCGTCGCTGCGCGCCTTCCGGGTCCGGTTGGCCCAACTGCCCCACAGCCCCCCGAGGACAGCGGCCAACAACGGAATCAACAACCAGACGAGCGCCCCCATGCCGACCTCCCGACCCCACACTGAGCCACCGCAGCGAACTGACTGATCAGCAGATTAACCATCCGCACTGACAACGCTCACGCCAGGGGTGCGGTTACGCAACCGGAGGGGTGAAGGAAGGGTTCAGCAGACGCCGACGGCGGGCTCAGCAGGGCGCCGACGGCGGGCTCAGCAGGCGCCGACCCATTCCTCCGTACCGTCAGAAAACGTCTGGTGCTTCCAGATCGGCACCTCGTGCTTGAGATCGTCGATCAGTTTCCGGCAGGCGTCGAAGGCCTCGCCCCGGTGCGGGCAGGAGACGGCGACGACGACGGCGAGGTCCCCGACCCCGAGGTCCCCCACGCGGTGCACGGCGGCGAGGGCCCGCACCGGGAACTCGGCGACGACCTTCTCGGCGACCCTGCGCAGTTCGGCCTCGGCACTGGGGTGGCACGAGTACCCGAGCCTGTCGACGTCGGCGCCCCCGTCGTGGTTCCTGACGGTCCCGACGAACAGGGCGGTCCCCCCGGCCGCGTCGTCCCCGACGGCCTGGAAGACCTCGTCGAGGGAGAGGGGGGTGTCACGGATGGCGAGAAGCTTGATGGGCTCGTCGGCGGTCTGCTCACCGGGGTGATCGAAGGTGGGTGCCATACGTCCATCGTGCCGCACGTGGCGATCCACCAGGAATAGAGCTTTCATACAGGCGGGCACATCATGTCACCGGTGCATACGCCAACCCTCAGGGGCGCGGGGAACTGCGCGACCAGCCACAGCGCACCCGCAGCCGCCCGCCCGCCTCCCGCGGCACTCCCTCAAGCGCTCAGATCCGCCGCCGAGCCTTCCGCGCCCGCCGCACCACCGCCGCCGCACCCAGCAGCGCGACCGTCGCACCCGCCGCGCCCGCCGCCGTCGCGTCCTTGCGCCCCAGCCGCCGCCCGGCGACCGTGTGCCGTCCGGCGACCTCCTCCAGCAGCTCAGCAAGGACCTCCTCGTTGGTCCACCGCGGCCGCCATCCGGCGTCGTGCAGCCGGCTCCCGCTCACCACCCAGGGGTACATCGTGTACGCCAGGTCCCCCGCGGGGGACGGCGTCAGCCCGATCCGGTGCAGCCGGGCCGCGGCCCCCAGCGCGACCGCCGACGGCAGCTCCATCCGGCGGATCCCGCTGAGCTCCTCGATCTCCTCCTGCTCCAGCCACCCGTCGCACCCGACGGCGAGCTCCCCGTCGACCTTCTCCAGGACGGCGTGCTCCAGAGCGCTGCACAGGTCCTCGACGTGGCAGAACTGCCAGGCCGGCCGGGACCCGGCCACGACCAGCAGCCGCGGAGACTCGAAGTACCGGGTCAGAGCGGTGTCGGTACCGCCGCCGACCAGCACGGCAGGGCGTACGACGGTGACGTTGAGCCCGGGGTGCGCGCGGGGCGCCCGCCGTGCGAGCCGTTCGATCTCCAGCAGGTCCCCGACCCCGGTCGCCTCCGCGGTGGCCCGCAGTTCGGCGTCCTCCGACAGGGGCAGCTCGTTGTCCGGCAGCGCCCCGTAGACCATCGCGGAGGTGCACAGCACGACCCGGTGCACACCCGCGGCCGCGGCGGCGGTCAGCACGGTCTGCGTCCCGCGCACGTTGTAGGCCGTACGCGCCGCGGGGTCGGTCTCCAGGTCGAGGTCGAGCGCCAGATGCACCACCACGTCGGCCCCGCGCAGCTTCTCCGCGATGGCGGGATCCCGTACGTCCAGGATGTGCCACTGCGCCGCGGCGCACTCACCGCGCCGCTCGTCCAGCGCGATGACCTGCTTGATCTCCTCCGAGGCGGCGAGCCGCTCGGTGAGCAGCGCTCCGACGCCGGACGCGGCACCGGTGACCGCGACGACTGGCCCGCGCGTGGCGGGATTGGTTGACTGGTTTCGCGCTGCGCGAACCTGCGGATCAGGGGAACTCACCGGGCGTCTCCAGCGGTTGTCTTCAGTAGGAACGCGAGTGACGCGTACGTACCAGGTGGCATCCATCCTGCCGCAGGCGGAGAGTCGGCGGAGCACCGAGGCCCCGACGGCCGTCGGTGTCTACGCTGGGGGGTGTTATCGGGCAGCCGCGCCGCCGGAGGCAACCGGTGGCCTTACCAGCCGAGGAATCCCGTGAGTGACACCCCATTCGGATTCGGCCTTCCGCCGGAGGAGCCGGACGACGGCGACGAGGGCAAGAAGAAGGACCAGCAGAGCGGTGGTGGTCAGGGACCGGCCAACCCGTTCGGTTTCGGCGCTCTGCCCGGAGCCGGAGGCTTTGGCGGCCCCGGTGGTCCTGGTGCCGACAATCCGCTCGCTGCCATGTTCGGATCGCTGAACCCCACCGACCTGGGCGCCGCCTTCCAGCAGCTCGGCCAGATGCTCTCGTACGAGGGCGGCCCGGTGAACTGGGACATGGCCAAGCAGATCGCCCGGCAGACGGTCTCCCAGGGGACCTCGGACGGCACCAAGGACGCGAGCATCGGCCCCGCCGAGCGCACCGCGGTCGAGGAGGCCGTGCGCCTGGCGGACCTGTGGCTCGACGACGCGACGTCGCTGCCGTCCGGGGCGGGCTCCGCGGTGGCGTGGTCCCGCGCGGAGTGGGTCGAGGCGACCCTGCCCGCGTGGAAGGAGCTCGTCGACCCGGTCGCCGAGCGGGTCGGCACCGCCATGGGCGACGTCCTGCCCGAGGAGATGCAGGCCATGGCGGGCCCGCTGATCGGCATGATGCGCTCGATGGGCGGCGCCATGTTCGGCACCCAGATCGGGCAGGCCGTCGGCGTGCTCGCGGGCGAGGTCGTCGGCTCCACCGACATCGGCCTGCCGCTGGGCCCGGCGGGCAAGGCCGCGCTGCTGCCGGTGAACATCGAGGCCTTCGGCAAGGACCTGGGCGTCCCCAAGGACGAGGTGCGGCTGTATCTCGCCCTGCGCGAGGCCGCCCACCAGCGCCTCTTCGCACACGTGCCGTGGCTGCGCTCGCACCTGTACGGCGCGGTCGACGGCTACGCGCGCGGGATCAAGGTCGACACCGCCAAGCTGGAGGACGTGGTCGGCCAGTTCGACCCGCAGAACCCGGAGCAGCTTCAGGACGCGCTCCAGCAGGGCATGTTCCAGCCGGAGGACACCCCGGAGCAGAAGGCGGCCCTGGCCCGTCTGGAGACGGCTCTGGCGCTGGTGGAGGGCTGGGTGGACGCGGTGGTCCACGCGGCCGCCAAGCCCCGTCTGTCGTCCGCGGACGCGCTGCGCGAGACGCTGCGCCGCCGGCGTGCCTCGGGCGGCCCCGCCGAGCAGACCTTCGCCACGCTGATCGGCCTGGAGCTGCGCCCGCGCCGGCTGCGGGACGCCTCCCGGCTGTGGGCCTCGCTCACGGACGCGCGCGGTGTCGACGGCCGTGACGGTCTGTGGGCCCACCCGGACATGCTGCCGACCGCGTCCGACCTGGACGACCCGGACGGCTTCGTGCACCGCGAGCAGCTCGACTTCTCCGAGCTGGACAAGATGCTCGGCGAGGCGGCGGACGGCAAGCCCGACCTGAGGAAGAAGGACGACTCCGAGGACGACTCCGAGTGAGCCTGCACGACGAAGCGGTCCTCGTGCTCAAGGGGTACGAGGACCAGGAGGAGCTGCGGCAGGCCTACCTGGACCATCTCGCGGCCCACCCGGACGGCGTGTGGAAGTCCTGCGAGGCGGGGCACATCACGGCGAGTGCCCTGGTGATCGACCCGTCACGCGGTCAGGTCCTGCTCACCCTCCACAAGAAGTTGCGGATGTGGCTCCAGATGGGCGGTCACTGCGAGCCGGCCGACCCGTCCCTGGAGGCGGCGGCCCTGCGCGAGGCGACGGAGGAGTCGGGCGTCGCGGGGCTGGCCCTGCTGCCCGGCGGCCCGGTCCGCCTGGACCGGCACCCCATCCCGGCGCCCTGTCACTGGCACTTCGACGTCCAGTACGCCGCCCTCGCCCCGGCGGGCGCCGTGGAGGCGATCAGCGAGGAGTCCCTCGACGTGCGCTGGTTCGCCTACGACGAGGTCGCGGGCGTGGCGGACGAGTCCGTCGTACGCCTGCTGGAAGCGACGCGCGCGAGGCTTTGAGCGTCTTCTCGGCGCATGTGTAAGGGGCGCCCGGCAATGGCGGGCGCCCCTTACACATGCTGACTAGCTGTTGCTGCCCCCGAGGGAGTTGCCGCGCATGCCGAACTGGCCGAGCACCCCGCCGTTGCGCATGCCCTGCGGCGGCAGGAGCTCGCTGGGCTGGACCAGGACGTGGCCGGTGCCGCCGAAGTGCATCTCCCAGCCCTCGCCGGTGGTGCCCCTGCGGCGCCACACGCCCGAGGTGGAGGTGGGCGCCTGGAGCTGGGTGCGCAGGGACGTGGACCAGGCGATGACGGCGTCGGAGTCGACGCAGACGTTCTTGTCGGGTCCGACCTCCAGGACCAGCGGCTCGCCCGAGGTCATCAGCACGACCTGCCCGGAGCCGGACAGCTCCAGGTTGTAGGCGCCCGCGGCGGCCACCTCGACGGCGCTGTCCACGGCGACGATGCCGACGCCCAGGGAGCCGTCGAAGGCGAGGACGTAGGAGCTGTCGACGGTGATGCCGCGGCCGACCTCCATGATGTGCAGGTGCTGGGCGAGGTTCGCCAGGTAGACGATGCCGTTGCCCTTGCAGCGCATGAGGTCCAGGCCCTCGCCGGTCATCCGCTCGACGTTGCGCCAGCTGCGGTTGCGGTACTGGCTGTCGAACTCGACCTGCCCCTCGAAGGCCACCATGGCCCCCTGCCGGGCGAGCACGGGGCTGCTGCCCTGGGTGACGTCGGTCTTCAGGAGCTGCGGGTTCTGCAGGGTGTAGCGCCCGGTCGACTCGACCGGGACATGTGCGAAGAGTGTGCTGTGCATGGTGCTAGGTGCTCCCCTCAGCCCCGGATCTTGAATCGGTCGCCGGTGTCCTCGCTCGGCTGGACGACCACGAAGCCCTGCCCCTTGAAGCCGATCTGGAAGGCCTCGCCGCTGCCGCGGCCGATGAGGGCGCTCGCCTTGATGGTGCGGCGGGCCTTCATCTCCAGGCCGGTCGTCCAGGCGACGAGCGCGTCCGGGTCGACGTACGTCTCGCGTTCGGCGCAGTCCAGGGCCATCGGGATGCCCCGGCTGACCAGGGCGACCCAGCCGGTGCCCTTGATGACGAGGTTGGTCAGTCCGGAGCCGGAGAGCTTGGCGAGCCCCTTGACCGGCTCGATGGCCAGTTCCAGCGAGGCGTCGCAGGCCAGCAGGGTGGCGCCGTTGACCGAAAGGGCCTCGCCGTTCAGGTGCAGGACGAGGATGTCGCCGCCGTAGTCGGCGAGGTACAGGTCGCCGTCGCCGCGGGCCAGCATCAGCCGGCCGCCCTCTCCGGTGACCATCTCCTCCGCCGAGCGGCGCAGGCTCGCGGGCGCCCCGTCGAACTGCACATAGCCGTCGTAGGCGATCATCGAGCCGGCCTTGGCGATCAGGTCCTGCCCGGTGACCATGGTGACCTTGAGCGTCTTGGAGCTGTGCACACTCATGCGGACGCCGGTCGCGGCGGCGCGGTGCGCACTCAGAGTCTGGGAGTCCATGGCCTCACACCTCGAAGGGCTGTACGACGACGAAGTTGCCGGGGGCGCCGCGGAACTGGAGGTTCACGGCCTCGGTGGTCTGCCGGGCGTACCCGGATCGGCGCAGCCTGAGCGAGGTCGTGGTGACTGCCTGGGCACCGGCGGACCAGGCGATGACGGCGTTGCCGTCGACGTAGGTGGCCGCGCCGACGGGCAGGACGACGGGCACGCCGCGGGTCTTGACGACGACCGCGCCGGTGCCGGAGAAGAGCATGCTGAAGAAGCCTCCGCCGGGCAGTCCCGCGCCCTCGATGCGGCGGACCTCGGTCTCCAGCGTCTCGTCGAAGGCCAGCACGCCCTGGGCGCTGGTGTAGAGCTGCTCGCCCTGGAGGCGGATCACGAAGACCCGGCTGGCCTCGTCGGCGAGGAACACCTCGCCGTTGCCGGTGCACCGCATCAGGGACATGCCCTGTCCGGTGAGCGCGCCGGTGAGCTTGCCGAGGAGGCCGGAGCCCTTGTGGGCGAAGTCGATGTCGCCCTGGTAGGCGACCATGCTGCCCTGCTTGGCGAGGATGGGCGCGTCCTTGGTGAGGGTGGCCCGCACCAGGTTGGCGTTCTGCTCGGTCCAGCGGTCGCCGACGGGGGCTTCCGCGTACTTCGTCAGCACGACCCGGACGTTGGCCTCGGGCGGCACGGGGGCGAGCTGGGTGCCGCCGCCGAAGGGCTGTGCCTGGCCCGGGAAGGCTCCCGGCGCAACGGGGGGCGCGAACTGGCCGGCGACGGCGCCCGGCGGCGTGAACTGTCCCGCGGGTGCGCCGGGAGGCGCGTACTGACCCGCCGGCGGGGCTCCGGGCGGTGTCGGGGTCTGCCCCGGAGGAGTGAACATCTGCGGGCTCGTCGGCGCGGCCGGGGCGGGCGCGGCGGCCGTCGGAGCGGTGTGCACGGAC
>NZ_LJBR01000670.1 GCF_001282115.1 Streptomyces sp. NRRL B-24085
CGACAGCCCCATCGCGACCCCTGTCGCCGCCCCCCAGCGGCGGCACCCATCACCGGCACCCAGGCCCGACGCTCCGCCACCGACACGTCCGCTCGCCGCTCCGCCACCGACACGCACGCTTGCCGCCCGTTGCACCGGCCGCAGCGGGATGGCGGCGACGGCACTGGTCCGCCGCATCCTGGAGGCCGCCTGACGCATCATGGCCACGTGCGACTCGAAGCGATCACCTGGGACCGGCTCGGCGAGCGGCTGGCGGACCGCCTCCTCGAACTGAAGCCGGCCGACGGCAGCCCCTGGCCCCGCGTCGCCCTCGACGGCGCCCCCGCAGCCCGCCCGGGCGAACTCGCCGAACGGGTGGCCGAGGCCCTGCGGATACGCGGCCGCCCTTCGCTCGTCGTCGGCCTGGAGGGCTTCCTGCGCCCCGCCTCCCTCCGCCTGGAGTACGGCCACCACGACCTGGAGGCCTACTACAACGGCTGGTTCGACACCGGCGCCCTCTGGCGCGAGGTCTTCGGCCCCCTCGAACCCGGCGGCGACGGACGGGTCCTGCCCGACCTGTGGGACCCGGTCACCGACCGCGCCACCCGCAGTCCCTACGTCCATCTCCCGCCCGGCGGCGTCCTGTTGCTCCACGGCCCCCTCCTGCTGCGCCACTGGTTCCCCTTCGACCTGACCGTCCACGTCCTCCTCTCCGAGGGCGCCCTCCGTCGCCGGACCCCCGAACCCGACCACTGGACCCTCCCCGCCTACCAGCGCTACGGCGACGAGACCGACCCGGCCGGCACGGCCGACGTCCTCGTCCGCGCCGACGACCCCCGCCACCCGGCGTGGAACGGCTGACCCGGCGAGCCCTGCCGATCCGCCTCATCCGGCTGCCCTGCCGATCCGGGTGATCCGACTGCCCGGTGCGTGCCCTGCTGATCCCGATGGCCTGCCGATTCGCCGCATCGGGCTGATCCGGCTGATCCTGGCGATCCGAGGGTGGTGGTGCCGCCGCTGCCCGGCCCCGGCCGCCGCTACCGCCGGGTTCCGGGTGCGGGCCCCCTCCGGCGCGGCGAGAATGTAGGGCGCCGGGACTTGCGGTGCCGCCCGCGCCGCGCCGGCCGTCCGGCACCGGGAGGTACTCCATGACCACCGCCGGAGACATCATGCACCGGGGTGCCCAGTGGATCCCCGCCCACGAGACCCTCGACCGCGCCGCCCAGTTGATGCGCGAACTCGGCGTCGGAGCCCTGCCCATCAGCGACGCGAACGAACGGCTGTGCGGCATCCTCACCGACCGCGACATCGTCATCGGCTGTGTGGCCGTCGGCCGCGACCCGGCCGAGGTCACCGCCGGCGAGATGGCCCAGGGCACACCCCGCTGGATCGACGCGGGCGCCGACGTGACCGACGTCCTCCACGAGATGCAGGAGCACCGGATCCGCAGGCTCCCCGTCATCGAGAACAAGCGCCTGGTGGGCATGATCAGCGAGTCCGACCTGGCCCGGCACCTGACGGACGAGCAGATCGCCGGCTGGGCCGAGAGCGTCTACGCGCGCTCCTCGACCACCCACTGACCCGTCCCCGGCCCCGTCCCCCGCACGCCCCGTGTCACAGCCAGCCGTTGCGCCGGAAGCCGCGGTACAGGACACGGCAGCCGACGGCTATCACGCCCATGACCAACGGGT
>NZ_LJBR01000671.1 GCF_001282115.1 Streptomyces sp. NRRL B-24085
GTTCAGGGGCCTGGCTCGGTGGGGATCGGGTCCCCGGAGGGCGGGTGGGGGGCGTCAGTCGCACACCGTTGCCACCACCAGGCTGTCGAAGGTGAGGCGGTCCGATTGCCAGGCTGTTACTCGGAGGGCCGGGTCCTCCGTTGCGTCGTGGGTGGGGAGGCGGGTTGCGGAGATGTGGCAGGGGATGGCCAGGGCTACCGGGTGGTGGAAGGCGGTTCGTAGTTCCACCGGGAGGACTCGGTAGGGGGCGCAGGCCGCCTGGACGGCCTGGCGGGCCGCCTCCAGGAGGACCATCGCGGGGACGTCGTTCGTCGGGTGGTCGAAGAGCACCGGGTGGCCGGGGTCGATCCGCAGGTCCCAGCTCAGGCCCCGGCGGTCGGCCGGGGAGGCGGGGACGCCGAGTACCACGTCGTGTTCGTCCAGGCGGCCCACGATCGCCGGCGGGACGGGGTCCGGCAGGGGCGGGTACCCGCCGCCCTCCCCTGCGGCGGGGTCGCGGCGGTCCGACACCCTCACGGTCAGGCGGCCCGCCCCGGCGAAGTCCGCGCCGCGCAGCAGGTCCGCCTCCAGCGTGAGGGCGATGACCTTGCCGCCCCTGCGCCGCACGTCCGTGGCCGTGAACTCCAGGCGCATCTCCGCCGGACGGGCGCCCAGCAGCAGAGCACCCGGTACTACCTCGAACTCCAGTTCGGTGAGGGTGAAGTGGTTGTCCGCCGGGACTCCGTAGTACGTCTGCCCCACCAGGACCGACGCCTGGCGCAGCGTCTCCGCGGCGAGCAGAGGGTCGTACCAGGTGCCGGCAACCGGCGCGTAGAAGTGGTGGCCGCGTGGCCACTGTGCGCCCAGGCGGAACGTGTCGGGGCCCAGCTGCCGCCAGTCCGTGATCAGAACCTCGGCCACCGCGCTGCGGGCCACCAGGTGGCGTGGAGCGGTCCGGGCGAAGTGCAGGCCCACGTCGGGTTCGGACCGGACACCGGCGTCCGGTGGGAAGGGAAGGGTGGGTATGGGTGCGGGGTCGATGGGGGACACGCGGGTTGCCTTTCTCATGGGCGTCGACGCGAGGGCGCGGTGGTACCGGTGCGGGTGCCGGGCGGACCGGGCCGGACGGGGACGGCCGGGTCCGCGGGCCGGGCCGGTGGCGTCGGGCGGCTACGAGCAGCGACGGGCGGTGTGAGGGGCGGCCGGCGGAAGGAGGAGGGCGGTGTGAGGGGTGGCCGACGGAAGGAGGAGGCGG
>NZ_LJBR01000672.1 GCF_001282115.1 Streptomyces sp. NRRL B-24085
GGCCTGGGAGGGGTCCGGCGCCGGGGTGGTGAGGTGGGGGTCCTGACCGGCCGAGGACTCCGGCGACTGCTGTTCGTGCGGTTCCTGCGCTTCCCCCGGTTCCCGGGGAGCGGACGGGGACCCTGGGTCGGCCCCCTGGCCCCGCCCCCACTCCCGCTCCAGCGCCTCGACCTTGCGCTGAGCGCCGTCCCGAGCCTCGCGGTTGGTCCACCACAGCTGGTGCACCACGAGGAGCAGCAGCACGCAGCCGACGGTGACCAGCAGTTCGCCGCCCGCCCGCACCGCGCGCCGGCGACGCTCGCGCCGGCGCCGGGAACCGTGGTGCGTGATGCGCTGCCGCATGGGACCCACCTCCTCGGCCGAGGCCGCCCGCACGATAAGGGCGGGGCCTTCAAGTCACCAGTGCCGAGGGCCTCGTAGAGCCGGTGCCGCGGGCCTCGTAGAGCCGGTACGGCGGTCGGCGTGTCCGGTATACCGAACTTCCTCCACCGGTTTTAAGAAGGGCTGTCAGAACCCTCGACAACCCCACTGGCCACACCCGATGCTTCGTTTGGCATGAACGGGGCAGGCCACGACGCGGGTCACAAGGCCGCGTCGATCCATCGGAGTTCGGAGTAGCCATGATCCGACGCAGAACGCTGCTGACAGCCGCAGGAGGCACCCTCCTCGGCAGCGCCCTGGCCACCGGTACCGCCCGTGCGGACGCCACGATCGCCGTCAGCCCGGGGACCTCGTACGGCACCTGGGAGGGCTGGGGCACCTCGCTCGCCTGGTGGGCCAACGTGTTCGGCGCCCGGGACGACTTCGCCGACATCTTCTTCACCACCAAGTCGACGTCGTACAACGGCACTTCGCTCCCCGGCCTCGGCCTGAACATCGCCCGCTACAACCTGGGCGCGTGCAGTTGGAACACCGTGAGCGGCTCGGCCATGGTCGCCTCGCCCAACATCCCCGCCTTCAAGCAGATCGAGGGCTACTGGCAGGACTGGAACAACGAGAACCCGACGTCCTCGGCGTGGGACTGGACGGCGGACGCCAACCAGCGGGCGATGCTGGTGAAGGCCACGGCCCGGGGCGCCACCTCGGAACTCTTCGCGAACTCCCCGATGTGGTGGATGTGCCTGAACCACAACCCCTCCGGCGCCTCGGACGGCGGCAACAACCTCCAGTCCTGGAACTACCGCCAGCACGCCTCCCACCTCGCCTCGGTGGCCCTCTACGCCAAGAACAACTGGGGCGTGAACTTCGCGACGGTCGACGCCTTCAACGAGCCCTCCTCGTCCTGGTGGACGGCGACCGGCACGCAGGAGGGCTGCCACATGGACGCGAGCGTCCAGTCGGCCGTACTGCCGTACCTGCGCAGCGAGTTGAACAACCGCGGCCTGACCGGCGTGCGGATCTCGGCCTCCGACGAGACCAGTTACGACCTCGCCCGCACCACCTGGAACTCCTTCAGCTCGACCACGAAGGGGTACGTCAACCAGGTCAACGTGCACGGCTACCAGGGGTCGAGCGGCCGCAGGGACCTCCTCTACACGGACGTGGTCACCACGGCCGGCAAGAAGCTGTGGAACTCCGAGACCGGCGACGGCGACGGCACCGGTTACACCACGGCCTTCAACCTCCTCTACGACTTCCGCTGGCTGCACCCGACGGCCTGGGTCTACTGGCAGGTCATGGACCCGACGGCGGGCTGGGGAGTGATCAAGTACGACGGCAGCACCCTCCAGGCCGGCGCGATCGAGACGAAGTACTACGTGCTGGCCCAGTTCAGCCGCCACATCCGCCCCGGGATGAAGATCCTCGACACGGGCGTGAGCAACGCGGTCGCGGCCTACGACGCCACGGCCAGGCGCCTGGTCATCGTGGCCCTGAACACCTCCACCTCCGCCCAGACCCTGACCTTCGACCTGTCCCGCTTCACGACGGTGACGGGCGGCTCGGGCGGCCTGGTCCCGCGCTGGAACACGGTGACGACGGGCGGCGACAAGTACGCGGCGTACTCCAACACCTTCCTGAGCGGGAAGTCGGTGGCGGTGCCGTTCGCGGCGAAGGCGGTGCAGACACTGCAGATCGACGGCGTGACGATCTGAGGCCGATCCGAGGACGGCGTGGTGCGGGCCGGGGCGCTTCCCGCGAAGCGGCCCCTGGCCTGCACCTCTCTCTCCTTCGACACTGATCGGCAGTACGGTGTCCCCCATGCGCCCCGACACGCCTGCCGAGAACGTCGACCACAACGCCGAAGCGGCGCGCCTGGAGCGGACCGCCGACCGGTACCCCGAGGACGCCGAAGCCCTGCTCCTGCAGGCCGCGGCCCATCTGGAACTGGCCGGCGACCGCCCTGCCGCGTCCTCCCTCTACGACCGTCTGCTGGCCGCGCAGGACGGCCTGGAGAACCCGTTTCTCGTCCGCGCCCTGAAGGCCGCGAACCTGTGGGAGTACGGCCACGAGGCCGAGGCCCGCGCGATCATCGACGGCGTCCGGGCGGCCTCCCCCCGGGACCCGGCCCCCTGGGTGATCGTCGCGGAGGCCCTGGAGTCCCACGACGAGCTGGAACAGGCGCAGGAGACGTTCACGCAGGGCGCGAGGGCCCTCCTGACGGACGTCCCGGAGCCCCCGTACTCCACGCACCCTTTGCTGTTCGGCCGCCACCGCGTCCGCCGGATGCTGGGCCTGGCCCACGACGAGTGGGACACCCTGGCGGACACCCTGCACTCCTCCCCGGTCTCCCTGGACGAGCTGCACGACCCGAAGCGCGTGTGGTCCCTCGGCTCGGAGAACCCGGCGGAGCTGGAGGCGGAGATCTCCCGCCTGCGCGCCGAACTCGGCACCTACCGCGAGGCGTTGTCCCGCCCGTTCCCGGTGGCGGTCCTGCACTGGCCCGCGTCCGAACTCGCGGAACTGGTCGACGCCTACCCCACCCTCTCCGCGGAGTACCCCTCCCACGAGGAGCACCTGGCGACGATAGAGGCGTCCCTGCGCGAGCTCGCCGCCTCCGGCACGGCGAACCTGGGCATCGTCTCGGGCACGGTCCCGTCCTACGAGGCCTTCGCCGCCTCGGAGGGCACGTCCCCGTCGGAAACCTCCCTCCTCCCCCAGTACGCAACGACACTGGCGGCGCGGGGAAGGGCAGTGGAGTGGCCTCCGCAGCGGGGGGCGGGGTGTTGGTG
>NZ_LJBR01000673.1 GCF_001282115.1 Streptomyces sp. NRRL B-24085
GCTAGACGTTGCTTCTGGGGGCAGCGGGGGTCGGGTGACGCCCCTTGGCGGAGATCGCCAAGAAGCAAGCGCGTACCACCGGTCATACTTGTCGGTAACAACGTCTAGCCGTGCCCGACCGGCCGGTTCTACGGTGCACGCATGCCCAACCTCCCCGATGTCGTGGTCTGGTCCATACCCGCCTTCGTGCTGCTCACCGTCATCGAGATGATCAGCGTCCGTGTCCATCCCGACGAGGACGCGGCCGGTTACGAGGTGAAGGACGCCGCCACCAGCGTCGGCATGGGACTGGGCAGCCTCTTCTTCGACTTCCTGTGGAAGATCCCCATCGTCGCCGTCTACACGGCCCTCTACGAACTCACCCCGCTCCGCGTCCCCGTCCTGTGGTGGACGGTCCCCCTGATGTTGCTCGGGCAGGACTTCTTCTACTACTGGTCCCACCGCGGCCACCACGTCATCCGCATCCTGTGGGCCTGTCACGTCGTCCACCACTCCAGCCGGAAGTTCAACCTCACCACCGCGCTGCGCCAGCCCTGGACGAGCCTGACGGTCTGGCCGTTCTACGTCCCCCTCGTCGCCGTCGGCGTCCACCCGGCCGCGCTCGCCTTCTGCTCCTCCGCGAACCTCGTCTACCAGTTCTGGATCCACACCGAACGCATCGACAAGATGCCCCGCTGGTTCGAGTTCGTCTTCAACACCCCGTCCCACCACCGCGTCCACCACGCCTCCCAGGGCGGCTACCTGGACCGCAACTTCGGCGGGATCCTCATCGTCTGGGACCGGCTCTTCGGTTCGTTCGTCGCCGAGACCGAACGGCCCGTCTACGGGTTGACCAAGAACATCAACACGTTCAACCCGATCAAGGTGGCCACGCACGAGTACGTGGCGATCGTCAAGGACGTCAAGAACGCCCGGAGTTGGCGCGAGCGGGCCGGGCGGGTGTTCGGCGGACCGGGCTGGCAGCCGTCGCCGACACCGGAACCGGTCACCACGGGGACATCGGAACCGGGGCCGACGACCACACCGGAACCGGCGCCGACGACCACACCGGAACCGGCCTCGGCCGAAGGAAGCGCGGCCGCGTGAGAGGCCGCCCCGGGCGGCGGGCATCCACGGCTCCGTCCGGGAGATCCCCCCGCACGCGTGCCGCCGCCCTCCTGCTCGCCTGCCTCGCCGCCGCCACCCTCACCGACCTCGTCTCCCTTGCGGTCGGCCTCGACGCCGGCCACACCGTCGCCAAGCCCCTGCTCATGCCGCTCCTCGCCGCCTGGGCAGGGGTCAGCGGCGCACCGCGCCTCCTCGTCGCCGCGCTCCTGTGCGGCTGGGGCGGCGACGTCCTGCTGCTGTCCGACAGCGACCCGGCCTTCCTCGCCGGCATGGCCTCGTTCGCCGCCGGCCACGTCTGCTACCTCGTGCTGTTCGTGCGGCACGGCACGCCACGCACGCGTGCCCTCCTCCCGGCCCCCGCCTACGCCCTCTCCCTCGTCACCCCTGTC
>NZ_LJBR01000674.1 GCF_001282115.1 Streptomyces sp. NRRL B-24085
CCAATGGGGGCGAGGACCTCTCGGTGGCGTTGCCGGAGACGGTGTTCGCGCCGCCGCCGGTGAGCGACGGGGAGGCGTCGTCGGCTTCGGAGATCTCGGAGATCTCGGAGATCCCTGCGGTTCAGGACGCGTCTGAAGTCCAGGACGCCTCGGAGGTGCTGGACGCGTCCGAAGTCCAGGACGCGTCGGACGTCTCGGACGTCTCGGACTCCAGGACCACCCGGACGACGGTGCCCCCGGCGAAGTGCGGCGGTGCCGGGAGCGCCCGGAACCCCCTGCGGATACCCGTACGACGCACCCCCGGCGGGCGGTCCGCTCGGCGGCGTGGCTCCGGGCGCTCCCGGCACCGCCGCACCCCGCGGACCCGAAATCCGAGCGGTCCTGGAGTCCGAGACGTCCGAGACGTCCGACGCGTCCTGGACTTCGGACGCGTCCAGCACCTCCGAGGCGTCCTGGACTTCAGACGCGTCCTGAACCGCAGGGATCTCCGAGATCTCCGAGATCTCCGAAGCCGACGACGCCTCCCCGTCGCTCACCGGCGGCGGCGCGAACACCGTCTCCGGCAACGCCACCGAGAGGTCCTCGCCCCCATTGGTGTCGGTCCCGGTCCAGGGCCGCGCCTCCGACACGACAGAGCCCCCGGCACCAGCCGCCGCACCGGCGTCAGCGGCACCGGCGTCAACCGCACCGGCCCCGGCGCCTGAACCGGCCCCACCGGTCCCCAGCTTGTCCGCCGCATCCTGCAACCACTCCGGCGGCGTCAGCAGGAACGACGTCTGGTTCAGATCGACCCGCGACGCGGCCGCACCCCTGGCCCCGGCGTCCCCGGCCCCGTCCTCCCGGCCGTACTCCTCCTCGTACCGGCGGATCACCTCGCCCACCGGCAGCGAGGGCCACAGCGTGGCCTCCCCGCTGTCCCGGGCGATCACCAGCCGCTGCGCGCCCCCGTCCGAGCGCGGGCCCTCCGCACGGTCCTCGGCCCACACCACGAACCCGAGGTCGAACTCCCGTACCCGCACCTCACGGTGCTGGTACGACGGCACGTCCCCGTTGATCCACTCCTCCGCGCGCTCCTGCGCCTGCGCGAACGTCACCATCGCTGAAGCTCACTCCCCCGACACGGAAGAAGACACCGGAACGGCACGGGCGAACCCGCCGTCCACCATCAGGTTCGCCACCGTCTCCAACTCCGGCGGATTGCCGGCCAGTCGGGACAGGAACACGTCGAAGTCCGCACCGCAGGGCAGCAGAAGGCGTTCCACCCGCTCGGCGGGCCGCATCGCGGGGTCGACGTCGCGGGCGTCGTCGTAGGCGCAGAACCAGACCGATCCGATCGCCTGGCCCTTCACCTTCACGGCCAGCAGCCCGCCCTGGACGAAGCCGACACCGAGGTAGTCCTTCGTCAGGTGGTCCCGCAGGCACTTGTTGACGTACACGAGGTCGTTGACCGCCGCCTCGTCGCGGACCGTGAAGAACGGCTGGTCGACCAGGAGTCCCAGCTCCGCGTCCAGCGCGGCCCCCACCGGCGCCGATCCGCCCGCCGCCTTCAGGAAGGAGCGGTAGGCACCGGGCAGCCGGTAGCCGAGGTCCTCCTCGACCCCCTGCACCTGCGACTCCGTCACCGCCAGCGACGACTTCGGCAGCCCGAAGTGCGCGGGCCGCGTCTCCTGCAACGGCCGTGTGCCCCGCTTGTTCTGGTCGACCCGGGTCGTCGCGATCCCGCCGTGGTGCCGCAGCAGCGCCTTCACCTCGACCGGGATCAGTTCCAGGCGCCGCGAACCCACCACGTGGTGCCAGGTCCAGCCGTGCGGCGTCGCCACCGCGGGCACCGTGTCCCACAGTTCGTGACCGGTCGCCGCGAGCGCCGCGTTCGCCGACACGTAGTCCGTCAGCCGCAGTTCGTCGACCCCGAAGCCCTCGGGCGGCTCGGCGATCTCCGCGGCGGCACGCGCGTAGGGGGAAAAGTCGGGGTAGCCACGCTCGTCCACCCGCACCCCTCTGGGATGACGCGCGGCCCGGACCGGGTCCGGAAAGTGCACGACCTGCCCGGCGTAGGCCGCGTTCGGCGGCGCGGCTTGTTGCCCGAGCCGACCTGTCGTCATGGCGAAAGCCCCCTGCGGCGCTCTGGTACGGCCCGCGGCGACCCCCTGGGGCAATGCAGGGCCGCCACGCGCCGTATCGACTGTCTCGTCCGTCTCCACGCGTCAACCGCACGCATCGCGGCGACCACTTGGATCGCGGTGCCGACAGCCTATGCGGTACGACGACACCGGTCACCGGGCACCGGCCCGGCCCCCTCCGCTTCCGTGACCAGCCGTCACCCCATCGTGACGGCCCGCCCGAACCCGGGCGTGTCGCACCGCCCCAGCTTCCGCACCAGCCACGCCGTTTGGCAGTCTGTGACCTCCGGGGGGATGCACGGGAGGGGATGACGATCATGAACACGACGCAGACGGGACCGCACACCGGACCGCGCACGGGCATGACGGCCGGCACGAACGGCGGCCCGCACGCGGGCCTCGACGGCGATCCCCGCATCAACTGGAGCAGCGCCGAGAGACCTCACGCGCCCACCCTCCGCCACCGCCGCGACGGCATACTGCCCACCGTTGCCGCCGCCCTCTCCGTGCGCGGCGCCACGCTCACCTCCACCGCCGCCCGCGGCGACCAGCCGCCGCCGCTGCACCCGCTCGTCCAGGACTTCCTCGACACGCTCGGCAGCGACCGGCGCGACCGCTTCACCGGCCGCTGCGCCGAGACCATGCTCATATCGCGGCACATCGCCGCAGCCGACGCCGCCCGCAGCAAGCGCGCCGCCCGCAAGCCGATGACCAACGGCGAGGCCCGCCGCGCCCTCAAGCAGGCCAAGCTCACCGCCCGCCGCATCCGCGAGGACGGTGACCCGCTGCACGGCAGCTTCGCCGCCCCCTGCCGCGCCTGCACCGCCCTCAGCGCCCACTTCGGCGTCCGCATCGTGGACCCGACGGCGAACGGCGGCTGACACCCCCCACCCGCACGACCCGCGGCACCCACCCGAACCCCGGCACCGCACCACCCGCACGACGGCGCCCCGAAGCAC
>NZ_LJBR01000675.1 GCF_001282115.1 Streptomyces sp. NRRL B-24085
CCCGTGGCCCCCGGCCGGAACGTCCCGCCGCCGCGCAGGCGCCGGGGCGCGCCGCCCGAGGAGCCGCCGCCGGGGCGGCGCGGACGCCGGCCCGTCAAGAAGAAGTCGACGGCGAAGAAGGCGCTGCTGTGGACCGGCGGCACGATGGCCTTCGTGCTGATCGCGGCAGCGGGCGGCGGGTACCTCTACATCCGCCACCTCAACGGGAACATCACCTCCGTCTCCGACGACGGCGCGAGCACCGGCGGCTTCCAGTCGGACAAGGCGATCAACATCCTGCTGATCGGCACCGACAAGCGCACCGGCAAGGGCAACGAGAGCTACGGCGACAAGGACAGCGTCGGGCACGCGGACACCACGATCCTGCTGCACGTCTCCAAGGACCGGACCAACGCGACCGCGCTGAGCATCCCCCGCGACCTGATCGTGGACGTGCCGGACTGCCCGACCACCCAGGAGGACGGCAGCACCAAGGTCATCCCGGGCTCGGACGACGTCCGCTTCAACACCAGCCTCGGCCAGGACGAGCGCACCCCGAGCTGCACGGTGCGGACGGTCACCGAGCTGACCGGCATCCAGGCCGACAACTTCATGGTGGCCGACTTCAACGCGGTCAAGACGCTGACCACGGCCGTCGGCGGGGTCGAGGTGTGCCTCGCCAAGGACATCGACGACGAGGACTCCAAGCTCAAGCTGTCCAAGGGCACGCACACCATCTCGGGCGAGCAGGCCCTCGCGTTCGTGCGCACCCGGCACTCGGTCGGCTTCGGCGGTGACCTGAGCCGGATCGGGCTCCAGCAGCAGTTCCTGAGCGCGCTGATGCGCAAGCTGAAGTCGAACGACACGCTCACCAACCCGGCGAAGATGCTGAAGCTGGCGGAGGCGGGCACCAAGGCGCTGACCGTCGACTCGCAGCTGGACAGCATCGGCAAGCTGAAGGACCTCGGTCTGGAGCTGGGCAAGCTGAACGTGAAGAACCTGACGTTCACCACCGTGCCGGTCGTCGACAACCCGGCGGAGAAGGTGAAGGCGACGGTCGTCCTCAACGACGCGACGGCTCCCACGGTGTTCGACATGATCAAGAACGACGTGTCGTTCACCGAGGTCAAGAAGAAGGCGAAAGCGTCCAAGAGCGCCGAGGCGGCCGAGGCCGCGGCCCGGCTCAAGGGCACCAAGTCCGCCGCGTCCGAGGTGCGGGTGCGCATCCTCAACGGCGGTGCGGCGGCGGGCAGCGCGCAGGCCGAGCTGGAGTACCTCCAGAACGAGGAGGGCGTGCTGAAGTCGGAGAACGCGGGCAACGCGAACGCGTCGCTGGCGAAGACGACCCTGGAGTACGCCCCCGACCAGGCCGACCAGGCGCGCCGCCTCGCCGACATCCTGGGCCTGTCCGGGGCGCAGCTCAAGCCGGGCAAGAGCGTCACCAACGCGCAGGGCCTGCCCACGATGACCCTGACCCTGGGCAAGGACTTCAAGGGCGCCGGGGTCTCCTTCACCACGGCGACGAAGGCACCGGAGGGGGTGCAGCAGTCCACGGCCGACAAGGTCGAGTGCGCCAAGTGAGGTGACCTGAAGGGCCTGTCGTGCGTCTTACCGGTCGTACGGCAGGTCTTTCGTCGGTTCGGTGTGAGGGTGGGGAGACAGGGGATGGCGCACAGCGGTGTGCACGAGGAGGGGGCGCGGCCGGTTTCCCGGCCCGCTCCAGGCCCGCGGGAAGCCGGCCGCGCCCCCGCCTAGCGCACACCGCGGGCAGAGGGGACGG
>NZ_LJBR01000676.1 GCF_001282115.1 Streptomyces sp. NRRL B-24085
GCGGCGGCCGGGTGATCGGGTTCACGGTAGGGGGCGGGGGGTAGGCGGCGGCGTCGGCGGGTGCGGCTGGGTGAGGGCGGGCGTTTGCGCAGTTCCCCGCGCCCCTGAGAGCCCATAGCGACGCCGGGAAGTGCAGCCCCCCCAGGGGCGCGGGGAACTGCGCGACCGGCCTCGACGCGCCCGCAGCCGCCGGATCCCGTGCACGGCACCCCCATAGGCGCCCGGCTGCAGCCCGGTGCAGCTGCCCGCGGGGAACTGCGCGACCAGCCACGACGCGCCCGCAGCCGCCGGATTCCCTGCACGGCACCCCCATAGGCGCCCGGCTACAGCCCGGTGCAGCTGCCCGCGGGGAACTGCGCAACCGGCCACGACGCGCCCGCAGCCGTTAGATCACCTGTTCCGGCAACCCTCGTAGAGGTGTCGTCTCCAGTGCCGTGCGGGCCGCCGCCAGTGCCGGGTGGGTCTGTTCCGCGACCCGGCGGAAGGTTTCCTGGGCGGTGCGGGCCGGCCAGGCCGGGGGCAGGTGGCGGGCCGGGAGCCTCGGGTCTGTGCGGATGGTGCGGAGCCAGTCGCTGACCAGGCGCAGGCGGATGCCGATGGGGTCGTCGTCGGTGCCGTTGCCGAGGTGGGCGCTCCAGCGCTTGTCGAAGGTGACGTAGCGGGCGGCGATGGACTCCAGGTCCCAGGTGTCGCGGATCATCTGCTCGATGTCGGTGATCTCGGCGGCCCGGGCGTGGAAGATTTTGACGTGGGCCGTGAGCCCGAGGTCGGTGACCACCTCGGAGACGTCCACGTGGCCCGGCGCGATCCACAGGCCGCTGTACAGGGCCCCGAATCCGGACCAGGTCAGCCGTGAGCGCAGGTCGTGGCGCTGGCGTTTCCAGGAGTCGGGCAGCGAGAAGCCGAGCAGGGTCCAGGAGCCGTCCCAGTCGTCGTTGACGGCGCCCTGTTCCCAGATGCGGGTGCGGCCGTCGATCAGGACCCGGGTGGCCTGCGGGGTCAGGCCGAAGAACATCTTGCGGCCTTCGCGCTGCCGCTGGAGCAGACCGCGGTTGACCATGCGGGTGAGGGTGGAGCGCACCGCCTGCTCGCCGACGCCGACGCGGCCCAGGACGTCGATGATGCTGCCCGAGTAGACGCCCAGGTCCCCCTCCTCCAGGACGTGGTTGCCGAAGAAGGTGAGCATGAGCGACTGCGGGCGCGGCTGCGGCCCGTCCGCGGTGTCCAGGATGTCGTCGTCCTCCACGGGGGCAAGGGTACGACCGCCCGCCGACCGTGCGGCAGGCGGTCGTAGGAGGTCACCGGCGGTCGGCGGGGTGGGCAAGGCCGTTGCGGGGG
>NZ_LJBR01000677.1 GCF_001282115.1 Streptomyces sp. NRRL B-24085
GTGCGATGTGGCTGTTCATCCTCGGGCGGGCCGTGCAGGGGTTCGGGGGCGGGCTGGTCATCGTGGCGCTGTACGTCGTCGTCGGCCGGGCCTATCCGGAACGGCTGCGGCCCGCGATCATGGCGGCGTTCGCGGCGGGCTGGGTGGTGCCGTCGATCGTGGGGCCGCTCGCGGCCGGGGCGGTGACCGAGCATCTTGGGTGGCGGTGGGTGTTCGTCGGGATCCCGGCGCTGGTCGTCTTCCCGCTGGCCCTCGCCCTTCCGCAGATACGGCGGCGGGCCGCGGGCCCGGTGGACGGCCGTGCTCCCGGCGCCGACCGGCGCCGCATCCGGCTCGCCCTCGGGATCTCCGTCGGCGCCGGGCTCCTCCAGTACGCCGCCCAGGACCTGCGTCCGCTCTCCCTGCTGCCCGGTCTCGCGGGCGTGGCCCTGCTCGTGCCGGCCGTGCTCGGACTGCTCCCGCGCGGTACCTACCGGGCGGCGCGCGGGCTGCCCTCCGTCGTGCTGCTGCGCGGGGTCTCGGCGGGGTCCTTCGTCGCGGCGGAGTCCTTCGTGCCGTTGATGCTGGTCACCCAGCGGGGGCTGTCGCCGACGCTGGCCGGGTTCTCGCTGGCGGCGGGCGGGGCCACGTGGGCGCTGGGGTCGTGGGTGCAGTCGCGGGCGCGGGTGGAGCCGTACCGGGAACGGCTGATGACCGCGGGGATGGTGCTGGTCGCGCCACCCCCGCCATCGGCAGGAACACCACGGCGAACGCGGCCGGGTGGGAGCCGGAGGCCTGAGCCGCGGTGTGGCTCACCGTGCCGCCGCCCAGTGCCGCGAAGGCCGCGCCGCCCGCCGCCAGCAGGACGGCGTTCGAGAGGCCGTCGGAGATCTGGAGGGCGGCGGAGTTGCTGCCGGCCTCCTCCGGGGCGGACAGCTGCAGCAGGAGCACACTGGTGGAGGAGATCACCAGCCCCATCCCGAAACAGCCGAAGCCCCAGGCGACGGCGACCGTCCACACCGGCACGGAGTCGATCAGCACACTCGGCGCGGCGGCGATCGCGGCCACTTGGTGGGGGCGTGGGTGACGACCCGGCTGCACGCCGGGCAGGGGTCCGCCCGCGCATGAGGGCCACCCGCCGACGGACCCACTGTGACCTCCGTCCCACCCCCACCCGCCCCGCCCCCGTCCGCGCGGTGGCAC
>NZ_LJBR01000678.1 GCF_001282115.1 Streptomyces sp. NRRL B-24085
CGCGCGCGTCCTGTGCGGGGGGCGGCAGGGTGCCGGGGGTGGCGAGCATGGGCGGGATCAGCGGCAGGGTCACGGGTGAGTTGTCGACGCGGGCACCGGCCGCCACGCGTCCCGCGGACCGGTTTCCCCTGAACGGGCGCCGCCCCGGGGCCCTCTCGGCCTCCCGGTGCGGGTCTCGGCACCCGGGGCCGCCGGTCAGACGTGGCGCGCGTCCGCAACGGTGAGCCGGAACCTCCGGGGTGGCGCTGGCCGCCTTCGGTACCCGGGGCCGCACCCTGACGCTGTCGGTGCTGTGGCAGCGAGGGCCTGAAGCGCGGCTGGGACAACCCCATGCGCTTCGCCCTGGAGCACCCCAACCACTACCGCCTGATGTACTCGCCCGAGCTACCCGTGCCCCCGGCCGCGGCGCAGGAGGCGCACGACCTGCCGCACGGCATCCTCGAACGCTGTGCGGCCCAGGGGCGGCTGAGGGTGCCGCCCGCGCCGGCCACGCAGATGATCATGTCCGGCAACGTCGGGGCCGCCCTGTCGATGCTGACCAGACCCGAGCAGTACGTGGACCCGAAGTTCGCGCGGCGGCAGCGCGACGCGGTGCTGGACTCGGTGGCCCGCCCCGCCGACACCGAGGCGGCGCGGGAGGACGGCTCGGTGCCCGTCGCGGCCGCGACCCTCGCGGCCCGGCTGCGTGCCGACCTGCCGCCGGCGCTCACGACGGCGGAGTCGGCCCTGCTCCAGCAGTGGCTGGTGGCACTCTCCGGGAGCCGAAAGGTCAGCGTTACTCGGGCGGCAGCGGCTGCACCAGGCCCGACTGGTAGGCCATCACCACGAGCTGGGCGCGGTCCCGGGCGCCCAGCTTGGTCATCGCCCGGTGGACGTGGGTGCGCACGGTCAGCGGGCTGACGAAGAGCTTGCCCGCGATCTCCTCGTTGGAGTGCCCCTCCGCGACCCACGCCATCACCTCCCGTTCCCGGGTGGTGAGGCCGGTCAGGTCGTCGGCGGCCGCCAGCCGGGTGCCGAGTCCCGGTGCCGCGAGGAAGCGGGTGATCAGGGTGCGGGTGGCGCCGGGGGAGAGCAGGGAGTCACCGGCCGCCACCGTGCGGATGCCGTCGAGCAGGGCCTCGGCGGTGACGTCCTTGCCCAGGAAGCCGCTGGCCCCGGAGCGCAGCGCCTGTGCGACGTACTCGTCGATCTCGAACGTGGTCAGGATCAGCACCCGCGTGTCCGCCAGTTGCGGATCGGCGCAGATCACGGACGTGGCGGCCAGGCCGTCGGTCCCCGGCATGCGGATGTCCATGAGGATCACGTCGGGGCGGTGGACGCGCGCCAGGTCGACCGCCGCGGCGCCGTCGGCAGCCTCCGCGACCACCTCCATGTCGTCGCACGAGTCGATGAGGATCCGGAAGGTGGCCCGCAGCAGGGTCTGGTCGTCGGCGAGCAGTACGCGGATGGTCATGGGGTCCGTTCCTGGCGTTCCGGGGCGGCGGGGCGGAGGGGGAGTCCGGGGTGCCCCTCCGAGGCCGGCCGGTCGGGGCCGGGGCGGTCCTCGCCGAACGTGAGCCCGGGCAGCCGCAGCGCGGCCGTGATGGCGACGACCGTACGGACGTGGTC
>NZ_LJBR01000679.1 GCF_001282115.1 Streptomyces sp. NRRL B-24085
GCCGCCCGCGGGCGGCACGGGGGCCGCGGCGGGCACCGGCGGGACAGGCGACCGCGAGGACTCCGATGACTCCCGAGACCCAGAGGACTCCGACGACGACACGACGGGGGGCGACGCGGCCGGGGACGACACGGCGGGGGAGGACCGGTCCGCCCTGGAGCCCGGCGAGATCGCCGACGACGTCCGGCTCACGGCGGGCTCCGCCACGATCGACGGGAAGTCCGCCGACTACCGCTTCGCGGCCGTGGAGGTCGAGGTCCCCGACAAGGGCACCCTCACCGTGTACGCGGGCGCCTCCCTTGACCCCGAGCAGAGCGCGGTGGACACCGCCCAGACCGTCATGCTGGTCGGCTTCCCGCTGCTGCTAGGTGTCGTCGCCGCCGTGACCTGGCTGGTCACCCGGCGTGCGCTGCGCCCGGTCGAGGGCATCCGCGCCGAGATGGCCGCGATCACCGCGTCCGAGGACCTCGCCCGCCGCGTGCCGGTGCCGGACACCCACGACGAGGTGGCCCGCCTCGCCCGCACCACCAACGAGACGCTGGCCGCGCTGGAGACCTCCGTCGAGCGCCAGCGCAGGTTCGTCGCCGACGCCTCGCACGAGCTGCGCAGCCCGATCGCCTCCCTGCGGACCCAGCTCGAAGTGGCCGCCGCTCATCCGGAGCTGCTGGACCTGGACGGGGCGGTCGAGGACACCGTACGGCTCCAGCGCCTCGCCGCGGACCTGCTGCTGCTGGCCCGCCTGGACGCGGGGGAGCGGGTCACCGACGCGCGGATCGAGCTGGGGGCGCTGGTGCGGGAGCGGGCCGCCGGACGGGCCGGGGTGACGGTCCGGACGGACGCCGTGGAAGTGACGGGATCCCGGGGGCAGTTGGAGCGTGTGCTCGACAACCTGCTGGACAATGCGCGGCGGCACGCGCGGTCGCAGGTCGCGGTGACGGTACGGCGCGACGGTGACCGCCGGGCCGTGGTCGAGGTGGCCGACGACGGGGACGGGGTGCCGGCCGGGGACCGGGAGCGGATCTTCGAGAGGTTCGTGCGGCTGGACGAGGCGCGGGCGCGGGACGACGGCGGGGCCGGGCTGGGGCTCGCCATCGCCCGGGACGTCGCCGCCCGGCACGGCGGCACGCTCACGGTCCGGGACGCGCCGACAGGCGG
>NZ_LJBR01000068.1 GCF_001282115.1 Streptomyces sp. NRRL B-24085
GCCGTACGCCGCCCCATCCCGCGCCACCCCTCCGCGCCCCTACGACCGTCCTCCGATGACCGTCGACCGCTGCCGCTGCCACTGCCACTGCCACGGTCGCGACGGCCGCCAGGCAGGCCGGGCGGCCGTGGCCCATCCTGCCCCGCCGGGCCGCCGACCACCCGGGAATCCGTACGACCGTCCGAAACCCTGATACCGACACCACTGGTCCGGACCTCGGGCAACACAAAACCCCGACCGCAACAACGGCCGGGGTCTGTTCAGAATCGGATCTCGGTACTCACGAACCCGTGGGCACGGAGTCAGTCGCCTCCGTCCACAGATCCTGCTCGGCGCGATCCGCCTGGATCTGGCGGTACACGAGGAGCCCGCCGATGGCGGCCAGTGCGACCAGGAGAAGCTTCTTCACCGCGCGACCTCGTCTTTCCTTGACGTAGGGGACCTCTGGCGCCCGACTATACACACCGGTCGATACCGATCGGTGACCTGTGTCCGGGCCCTCAACTCCCGTCGGGATCACCCCGATAGAAGCGGAGCAGGGACCTCCGATCAGAGGGTGATCACATGGGTGATCACCGCCTTCGCAGGCGATCCCGTCAGGCTCCGTCGCCCCGTTTCTCCACTTTTTCGCCCTTCATGCGTCCATCCGTGTGGTGTTCATCTGAAGATCGACGCGCCACAGGCTCAGGTCCGTGCTTTCGCGACGCCCATACACATCATGAGGAAAGTACGCAAATCGCCCAACCCGAAAGTGAGGGACCATGGCCCGGAACAAGGTCATGAAGCTGTGGACCGCCGTCATCACCGCCGTCCTCGCGCTGTTCACGGCGCTCGGACTCATCACGACGACCGCCGCCGCTGCCGTACCGCAGACCCAGCCGGCCCGCAACAGCGCCACCGCTCACCCGGAGCCCCCGGCGGTGTCCCACGGTCTCTGGTCCTACGTGAGGTCGCTGCCGCCCACGATGAAGCAGCGGATCCGGGCCGAGGCCCACGGCAAGACTCCCAGCTGCCGCCCCCGCTCCCTCGGCGACACGGACACGGCCGCGGCCCCGGACACGGACCAGGGCACGAACCCGAAGGACACAGCAGAACCGGCTGGAGCGGCCGGCCCCGCCGGCCCGGGTTGCGCCTGACGCCACGGCACCACCCGCGGAACACCGCAGACGCACCACCGACGTACCGAAGACGCACGCAGGACGCACCACAACCGCAGGTACAAACACAGCCGGACCCACAGCGGCAGCCACAGCCGTAGCCGTAGCCGTAGCCGTAGCCGTAGTAAAGACGTACCGAAGAAGCGCTGAAGAAGTGACGACGTCGCACACCGCACCGCAGAGCCGAGCACCACACCGCGAGGACGTGCTCCGGAGGGCACCGCACACGAGGGACGCGCCACCCGTGCCCGCCGGCCCCCCGTGCCCCTCACGGTTTCTCACTGACGCAGTCGGCCCAGGACGCAGAACTCGTTGCCTCCGGGGTCGGCCATGACCCGTCGAGATGCAGCCGACTTTTGACTTTCTTGCTCTCCCCGGTCCTGGCGAAGTCCAGCCCCCAGCCGAGAGCCTCGGCCCACCGCTGTCCCAGGGCAGCGCTGAAGGAAGACCGACCGACACGGCACCGAGGACCGATGTCGCTCGTGGATGACAAAAACCCCCAGTCATATCGACTGGGGGTCTTCGTGCTGGTGGGGCTAACAGGATTTGAACCTGTGGCCTCATCCTTATCAGGGATGCGCTCTAACCAACTGAGCTATAGCCCCGCCGCGCTCTGCGGAGTGTGTCCCGCGCGCTGACTCCTGAAGATTAGCGCACGACGTGGGCAGTCCCAAAATCGGTTCCCCGGGGACCGCCCACGCGGTTTCGCGGCAGCGTTACTCGTCCTCGGCCAGCGTCAGCTCGACGCCGCCGACGAAGCCCGCGGAGAGGTTGTAGATGAACGCGCCGAGGGTCGCGAGCGCCGTCGCGAGGACGACGTCGATGACCGCGATGATCGTCGTGAACATCAGGACGTTCGGCAGGGAGAGGAACGCCTGGAGGTCGAAGCCGTTCGACTCGTTCGAGCCGGTCGCCTCGGAGATGGTCCCGCCGACCGTCGAGAAGACGCCCATCGCGTCCATGACCATCCACAGCACGGCGGCCGCGACGATGGTGCAGATGCCGAGCGCGATGGAGAGCAGGAAGCTGACCTTCATGACCGACCACGGGTCCGCCTTGGCCACCCGCAGCCGTGCCTTGCGGGTCCGGGGCATGGTGCGCGCACCGGTGCGCGGGCGGCGTACGGCACCGGCCGGTGCGGCCTGGGTCGGGTAGGCCTGCGGCGGGTGGTAGGGCCCGGCCTGCTGCTGCGGCTGCCGTTCCCCCGGCAGCGGAGAAGGTGAGGGCTGGGGCTGGGCCCCTGCCTTCGGCGGTGCCCCGGGCACCGTCGGCTGGGCCGGCGGCTGGGTGTCCGTCACAGGTCCCCCCTGGGATCCATGAGTCTCGGGCGAGCGCGACTCCGTCGCAGGCGGCTTGATCGCCTTGAGTTGAGTCGTGTGCGTATCTGTCGGGTGCGGTTCCGCCGCCCGCGCATCGACCGCCCGCGCGTCCGTGGTCCGTGGGTCCGTCGCACGCGCGGCAGAGCCACGGCCGCCGCCGTCCGCCTCCGTGCCGGGGGAGGACCCCCTAGAGGTTCCGGTCGATCCGGCGCCCGTGGCTCCGCTCACGATGACTCACTCCTCGTGCTACTCGGCCGAGGGCGACTCACCCTCGTCCGTGCCGATGGTCTCGGCGGCACCCTCGGCGGTCTCGTCGTCGGCCACATCGCCGTCGACCTCCTCCGCCTCACGTCCCGCCTCGGCGTTACGTGCGATGCCGACCACGGCATCGCGCTTGCCCAGGTTGATCAGTTGGACGCCCATGGTGTCACGGCCCGTCTCCCTGACTCCGCTGACTCGCGTACGAATCACACCGCCGGACAGGGTGATGGCGAGGATCTCGTCGGTCTCCTCGACCACCAGCGCCCCGACGAGTGATCCGCGGTCCTCCACGATCTTGGCAGCCTTGATGCCGAGGCCGCCGCGACCCTGGACGCGGTACTCGTCGACGGCGGTCCGCTTCGCGTACCCGCCGTCCGTAGCAGTGAACACGAACGTACCGGGTCGAACAACATTCATCGAGAGCAACTCGTCGCCCTCGCGGAAGCTCATGCCCTTGACGCCCGAGGTGGCGCGGCCCATGGGACGCAGGGTGTCGTCCGAGGCGGTGAACCTGATCGACTGCGCCTTCTTGCTGATCAGAAGCAGATCACTGTCGGCCGACACGAGTTCGGCACCGATCAGTTCGTCGTCGGAACCGTCCTCGCGCTCCCGCAGATTGATGGCGATGACACCACCGGAGCGCGGAGAGTCGTAATCCTTCAGTGATGTCTTCTTGACCAGACCCGCCTTCGTGGCGAGCACCAGGTAGGGCGCCGCGTCGTAGTCGCGGATCGCGAGGATCTCGGCGATCGCCTCGTCCGGCTGGAAGGCCAGCAGGTTGGCGACGTGCTGACCGCGCGCGTCACGGCCGGCGTCCGGCAACTCGTAGGCCTTGGCGCGGTAGACGCGGCCCTTGTTGGTGAAGAACAGCAGCCAGTGGTGCGTGGTGGAGACGAAGAAGTGGTCGACGATGTCGTCTTCCTTGAGCTTCGTGCCCCGTACGCCCTTGCCGCCGCGCTTCTGGGCGCGGTAGTCGACGGTCTTGGTGCGCTTGACGTAACCGCCGCGCGTGACCGTGACGACGATGTCCTCCTCGGCGATGAGGTCCTCGATGGACATGTCACCGTCGTAGGGCACCAGCATGGTCTTGCGGTCGTCGCCGTACTTCTCGACGATCGCGGCGAGTTCGGCGCTGACGATGCCGCGCTGGCGGACCGGCGAGGCGAGGATCTCGTTGTACTCGGTGATCTTCGCCTGGAGTTCGTCGTGCTCCTGGATGATCTTCTGGCGCTCCAGGGCGGCGAGCCGGCGCAGCTGCATCTCGAGGATGGCGTTGGCCTGGATCTCGTCGATCTCCAGGAGCTCCATCAGGCCCGCGCGCGCGATCTCGACGGTGTCGCTGCGCCGGATCAGCGCGATGACCTCGTCGATGGCGTCCAGGGCCTTGAGCAGACCGCGCAGGATGTGCGCCCGCTCCTCGGCCTTGCGCAGCCGGAACTTCGTACGGCGGACGATGACCTCGATCTGGTGCGCCACCCAGTGCCGGATGAACGCGTCCAGGGACAGCGTGCGCGGGACGCCGTCGACGAGCGCCAGCATGTTGGCGCCGAAGTTCGTCTGGAGGTCCGTGTGCTTGTAGAGGTTGTTCAGGACGACCTTGGCGACCGCGTCACGCTTCAGGACGATCACGAGCCGCTGACCCGTGCGCGACGACGTCTCGTCCCGGACGTCCGCGATGCCGCCGACCTTGCCGTCCTTCACCAGGTCGGCGATCTTCTGCGCGAGGTTGTCGGGGTTGGTCTGGTACGGCAGCTCCGTGACCACCAGGCACTGACGGTTCTGGATCTCCTCGACCTCGACGACCGCGCGCATGGTGATCGAGCCACGGCCGGTGCGGTACGCCTCCTCGATGCCCTTGCGGCCGACGACGAGGGCGCCGGTCGGGAAGTCGGGGCCCTTGATGCGCTCCATGAGGGCGTCCAGGAGCTCCTCGTGGGAGGCCTCCGGGTTCTCCAGGTACCACTGGGCGCCGGCCGCGACCTCGCGCAGGTTGTGCGGCGGGATGTTGGTCGCCATGCCGACCGCGATGCCGGCGGAGCCGTTGATCAGCAGGTTCGGGAAGCGGGCCGGCAGGACGGTCGGCTCCTGGGAGCGGCCGTCGTAGTTGTCCGTGAAGTCGACGGTCTCCTCGTCGATGTCGCGGACCATCTCCATCGACAGCGGCGCCATCTTGCACTCGGTGTACCGCATGGCGGCCGCCGGGTCGTTGCCCGGGGAGCCGAAGTTGCCGTTGGAGTCCACCAGCGGCATCCGCATCGACCACGGCTGGGCGAGGCGCACCAGGGCGTCGTAGATCGAGGAGTCGCCGTGCGGGTGGTAGTTGCCCATGACGTCGCCGACCACGCGCGCGCACTTGTAGAAGCCGCGCTCGGGGCGGTAGCCGCCGTCGTACATGGCGTACAGGACGCGCCGGTGGACGGGCTTGAGACCGTCCCGGACGTCCGGCAGCGCGCGGGACACGATGACGGACATCGCGTAGTCCAGGTACGAGCGCTGCATCTCCGTCTCGAGCCCGACGGGCTCGACACGCATCGCGACTTCGCCGCCCTCTTCAGGGGTGACGGGAGTGTTCTCGTCGGCCATTGCTGGTGAAGATCCTTCCTGGTGCGGTCAGGCTGAGACCGACTCAGATGTCGAGGAAGCGGACGTCCTTGGCGTTGCGCTGGATGAACTGGCGTCGGGCCTCGACGTCCTCGCCCATCAGGACGGAGAACAGGTCGTCGGCCTGGGCGGCGTCGTCGAGGGTGACCTGGCCGAGGACGCGGTGCTCCTGGTCCATGGTGGTCACGCGCAGCTCCTCGGCGTTCATCTCGCCGAGGCCCTTGAAGCGCTGGATGGAGTCCTCGCGGATGCGCTTGCCGCGCTGGCGGCCCATCTCGATCAGCGCGTCGCGCTCGCGGTCGGAGTAGGCGTACTCGATGTCGTCCCGGCCCCACTTGATCTTGTACAGCGGGGGGCGGGAGAGGTACACGTGCCCGGCCTCGACCAGCGGCCGCATGAAGCGGAACAGGAAGGTCAGCAGGAGGGTGGAGATGTGCTGGCCGTCGACGTCGGCGTCCGCCATCAGGATGATCTTGTGATAGCGCAGCTTCTCGATGTCGAAGTCCTCGTGGACCCCGGTGCCGAAGGCCGAGATCAGCGCCTGGATCTCCTGGTTCTGAAGGATCTTGTCGATCCGCGCCTTCTCGACGTTCAGGATCTTGCCGCGGATCGGGAGGATCGCCTGGTACTCGGGGTTGCGGCCGGACTTGGCCGAGCCGCCGGCGGAGTCACCCTCGACGATGAAGATCTCGCACTTGGTGGGGTCGTTCGACTGGCAGTCGGAGAGCTTGCCCGGCAGGGACGCGGTCTCCAGGAGGCCCTTGCGGCGGGTCAGGTCGCGGGCCTTGCGGGCCGCCACGCGCGCGGTGGCCGCCTGGATCGACTTGCGGATGATGTCCGCGGCCTCGACCGGGTTGCGGTCCAGCCAGTCCGTGAGGTGCTCGTAGACGACCCGCTGGACGAAGGTCTTCACCTCGGTGTTGCCCAGCTTGGTCTTGGTCTGGCCCTCGAACTGCGGCTCGCTCAGCTTCACCGAGATGATCGCGGTCAGACCCTCGCGGATGTCGTCACCCGTGAGGTTGTCGTCCTTCTCGCGCAGCAGCTTCTTGTCGCGCGCGTACTTGTTGATCAGCGAGGTGAGGGCCGAGCGGAAGCCCTCTTCGTGCGTGCCGCCCTCGTGCGTGTGGATGATGTTGGCGAAGGAGTACACGCCCTCGCTGTAACCGCCGTTCCACTGCATCGCGAGTTCGAGGGAGAGGTTCTTGTCCTTGTCCTCGGCCTCCAGGTCGATCACCGTGGGGTGCACGACCTCTCCCTTGCGGGAGTTGAGGTACTTAACGAAGTCGACGATGCCGCCCTCGTAGTGGTACGAGACGCTCTTGACCTCGTGCTTCTCGTCCTCGCCCGCCTCGTCCGCGCCGGCGGTGGCCTTCGCCGACTCGCGCTCGTCGGTGAGGTTGATCCGCAGACCCTTGTTGAGGAACGCCATCTCCTGGAAGCGCCGCGAGAGCGTCTCGAAGGAGTACTCCGTGGTCTCGAAGATGTCCGGGTCGGCCCAGAAGGTGACCGTGGTGCCGTGCTCGTCCGTGGCCTCGTGCTGGGCCAGCGGGGCCGTCGGCACGCCCAGCTTGTAGTCCTGCGTCCAGCGGTAGCCGTCGGTCTTGATCTCGACGGCGACCTTGGTCGACAGGGCGTTCACCACGGAGACGCCCACGCCGTGCAGACCGCCGGAGACCGCGTAGCCGCCGCCACCGAACTTGCCGCCCGCGTGCAGCACGGTCAGCACGACCTCGACGGCCGGCTTGCCCTCGGAGGGGACGATGCCCACCGGGATACCGCGGCCGTTGTCGACCACGCGCACGCCGCCGTCGGCGAGGATCGTCACGTCGATGGTGTCCGCGTACCCGGCCAGTGCCTCGTCGACGGAGTTGTCGACGACTTCCTGCACCAGGTGGTGCAGGCCGCGCTCGCCGGTCGAGCCGATGTACATGCCCGGTCGCTTGCGGACCGCGTCCAGACCCTCGAGGACGGTGATGGCGCTGGCGTCGTACGAGGCGGTTACCTCGCCGTTCGACGAGGTCGCCTCGGCGTCGGTGGACGGAATGTTCTCGTTGGGGTTGCCGGAATCGGCCACGAAGCGCCCTTTCTGGCACAGCACGAGCCGGGCTCGTCGGCGGGTTGCCGGAGCGGCTGCGGCATGTTGCGTTGGTAAGCCTTGATCAGCGTTGCTCAGCTTCTCCCGGGCGGTCCCCACGTTCGGGGCGGGATTGGCTTCCAGTCTACCGGTAGCGCCGACAGTGATGGGGGTTTGCCGGTACCTGAGTCCGCATGTGCCGCCCTGAACCGGCGTCTTCCGGGTCCCCATATACGGAGCGGGGCTCCAAGAGGCTCACAGCGGCACTCAGCGCTTCGGGCTGTCTACCCTTGGCTACTTGGCAGTCAGGTCGGAATTCGCAACCGCGTGCAGTGCCCCGACGGCACCGGTCCGGCCCGGGTTACGTGACGTAAGTCACCTGTAGGTATCGCCGGGCCTGCTGCTGCCCGGGGCCCTCAGGGGGCCGTAGTTGCGGGCCGGGCCGCCGGGCCCGAGGACCCTGATCTGCCGGACCGTGCCATGGCCCAGGTCCTCGTTGAGGCGGGCGACCAGGCTCGGGGCGAGGCGGCGCACCTCGGTCGCCCAGACCGGCGACTCGCACTGCACGATCAGGACGCGCTCGTCCTCGTCGTACCTCTGGGGCGTGCAGTGGTCGGCGAGCTTCTCGCCGACGATCTGCGGCCAGCGCCCCATGACCCCGCCCACGGCGGCCGGCGCCTCCCACCCCCGCTCGGTGATCAGGCGGTTGATGGCGGCACCGAAGGCCATGGGGTCGCGCCCGTCGGCGTGCGCCCCGGAGCGCAGGCCCCCGCCCCGGCGCGCCTGCCGCTTCTGCTGCGCCGCGTCCCCACGCGCGCGTGCCTGTTCCTTGGCGGCCCTGAGCGCCACGCGCGCGAGGTCGACACCGGAGGGTTCGGCGGCGGGCCCGGGGGTCCCGGAGTTCTCCGCGGGAGGTCGTTCGTCGGTCATACGCGCTCCACCGTCCCCTCGGCCACGGCGTACCGCGTCCCCGACAGCACGTGCGGCACGTCGTCGTCGACCGCCGCCGTCACCAGGACCTGCTCACCGGGCGCGACCAGCTCGGCCAGGCGCTCACGGCGCCGGGTGTCCAGCTCGGCGAACACGTCGTCCAGGATCAGCACCGGTTCGTTCCCCTCGGCCCTGAGCAGGTCGTACGACGCGAGGCGCAGCGCCAGCGCGTACGACCAGGACTCTCCGTGCGAGGCGTATCCCTTGGCGGGCAGCGGACCGAGCTTGAGCAGCAGATCGTCCCGATGCGGCCCCACGAGGGTCACGCCCCGCTCGATCTCCTGCTTGCGCGCCTCGGCGAGGGCCGCCGTCAACTGCTCGTAGAGGGCTTCACGCGTGTGTGCCTCGCCCGGCGCGGACGGCTTGTACTCCAGCGCGACCGGGCCGCCGCCAGGAGCCAGCTGCTCGTACGCCTTGTCGGCCAGCGGCTGGAGCGCGGCGATCAGATCGAGCCGCTGGGCGAGCAACTCGGCGCCCACGCGCGCGAGGTGCTGGTCCCACACGTCGAGGGTGGACAGGTCCATCGAGCGGCCGCCGTGCCGCCTCGCGAGGGCCGCCGACTTCAGCAGGGTGTTGCGCTGCTTGAGGACGCGCTCGTAGTCGGAACGGACACCGGCCATGCGCGGGGAGCGGGCGGTGATCAGCTCGTCCAGGAAGCGGCGCCGCTCGCCCGGGTCGCCCTTCACCAGGGCGAGGTCCTCCGGCGCGAACAGCACGGTCCGTACGATCCCCAGCACGTCACGGGGCCTGACCTGCGAGGACCTGTTGATACGGGCCCGGTTCGCCTTGCCGGGATTCAGTTCCAGCTCGACCAGCTGCTGCCGCTCGCCCTGTCTGACCTGCGCCCGGACGATCGCGCGGTCGGCGCCCATACGGACCAGGGGGGCGTCGGAGGCGACCCGGTGACTGCCGAGGGTGGCGAGGTAGCCGATCGCCTCGACCAGGTTCGTCTTGCCCTGCCCGTTGGGGCCCACGAACGCGGTGACGCCCGGGTCGAGCGGCACTTCGACCCGGGCGTACGAGCGGAAGTCGGCCAGCGACAGATGCGTGACGTGCATGGTCGGTCGCCGACCTCCCCCAGCTTGTGGACTGTTCGAACAGCCCTGTGGACTACTTCGTCTCGACCGCGTGGCCGCCGAACTGGTTGCGCAGCGCCGCGATCATCTTCATCTGCGGTGAGTCGTCCTGGCGGGACGAGAACCGCGCGAACAGGGACGCGGTGATCGCCGGCAGCGGCACCGCGTGGTCGATGGCGGCCTCCACGGTCCACCGGCCCTCGCCGGAGTCCTGTGCGAAGCCGCGCAGCTTGTCCAGGTGCTCGTCCTCGTCGAGGGCGTTGACCGCGAGGTCGAGCAGCCAGGAACGGATGACCGTGCCCTCCTGCCAGGAGCGGAAGACCTCCCGGACGTCGGTCACCGAGTCGACCTTCTCCAGGAGCTCCCAGCCCTCGGCATAGGCCTGCATCATCGCGTACTCGATGCCGTTGTGGACCATCTTCGCAAAGTGGCCCGCGCCGACCTTCCCGGCGTGCACCGAGCCCGCGTCGCCCTCGGGCTTGAGGGCGTCGAAGACCGGCTGCACCTTGGCGACGTTCTCCGCGTCGCCGCCGTACATCAGCGCGTAGCCGTTCTCCAGGCCCCACACACCGCCGGAGACGCCGCAGTCGACGAAGCCGATGCCCTTGGCGGCCAGCTCCGCGGCGTGCTTCTCGTCGTCCGTCCAGCGGGAGTTGCCGCCGTCCACCACGACGTCACCGGGCTCCAGGAGCTCGGCCAGCTCGTCGATGGTCGCCTGGGTCGGCGCACCGGCCGGGACCATCACCCACACGACCCGCGGACCCTGCAACGCGTCCACAAGCTCCTTGAGGCTGTGGACATCGGCGAGGTCCGGGTTGCGGTCGTATCCGATCACGGTGTGGCCTGCGCGGCGGATCCGCTCGCGCATGTTGCCGCCCATCTTGCCGAGGCCGACGAGACCGAGCTCCATCAAGTGTTCCTTAGGTTGCTGTGGCGTGAGTGGCACCTTCGTACCCACGTACGAGCCTAAACCCGGACGCTCACGCACACCTGTGGGCATACGCGCTCAAACGTATGCCCTCACCTGGGGCTTTGACTCAGCCGCTCAGCCGCACCGGCATGATCAGGTACTTGTAGGCCTCGTCCGCCTCGGCGTCCAGGGCCGGCTTGCCGCTCAGCAGCGCGGGCTTGGTGGACGTCGTGAACGACAGCTGGGCCACCGGGGAGTCGATCGCGCTCAGGCCGTCCAGCAGGAAGGTCGGGTTGAAGGCGATCGAGATGTCGTCGCCCTCCAGCTGGGCGTCCACCCTTTCCACAGCCTGTGCGTCGTCGCTGGAGCCGGCCTCCAGGATCAGCACGCCCTGCTCGAAGCTGAGCCGCACCGGGGTGTTGCGCTCGGCGACGAGGGCCACGCGCTTGACGGCCTCCACGAAGGGGGCGGTCTCGATCACGGCGACGGAGTTGAACTCCGTCGGGAACAGCGTGCGGTACTTCGGCAGGTCGCCCTCGAGCAGACGCGTGGTCGTACGGCGGCCCGCGCCCTCGAAACCGATCAGACCCTCGCCCGCGCCGGAACCGGACAGCGCCAGGATCACGCTGTCGCCGCTCGTGAGCGCCTTGGCGGTGTCCAGGAGCGTCTTGGCGGGCACCAGGGCCACCGCGGACGCCTCGGGGTTCTCCGGCTTCCACAGGAACTCACGGACCGCGAAGCGGTAGCGGTCGGTGGACGCCAGGGTGACGGTGTCGCCCTCGATCTCGATGCGCACACCGGTCAGCACGGGGAGCGTGTCGTCGCGGCCCGCGGCGATGGCCACCTGGGCGGCGGCGGATGCGAAGACCTCACCGGGGACGGTGCCGGTGGCGCTCGGCATCTGCGGCAGCGCCGGGTACTCCTCCACAGGCAGGGTGTGGAGTGTGAACCGCGAGGAACCGCAGACCACCGTCGCCCGTACACCGTCTGTGGAAATCTCCACCGGCCGGTTGGGCAGGGCACGGCAGATGTCGGCGAGCAGGCGGCCGGAGACGAGGACCGTGCCCTCCTCCTCGACCTCGGCCTCGACGGACACCCGCGCGGAGACCTCGTAGTCGAAGCTGGACAGGCTGAGCTGGCCTTCCTCGGCCTTCAGGAGAAGGCCGGCGAGGACAGGCGCCGGCGGACGGGCCGGGAGGCTGCGCGCCGCCCAGGCCACTGCCTCCGCGAGTACGTCGCGTTCCACCCGGATCTTCACTGTTGCCGCCTCCTGCTGTTGCCGGCGCTGCTCGGCCTGCCTGGCTTCGTCGTCTGTCTCGGCGTCGTCGGCCCGTGTGACGGGAAGGACACCGGGGAACAGTCTGACGCACCCCACTGACAGTAGGTGCCTCTCGGGGTCAAGTCGTGACGAGGGGCAGTCGGGCGCCGGACAGCGAGTTGTGCACAGGGCCCCCTTCGAAACGGATTCCCAGCTCTCTCTAGTTGGGAGTAGTAGTAGGGGCTGTGGATACCGTGGATAACCCTGTTTCCCCAGCTCAGAGCGGGAATTTTGTCCACGGGCCCTGTGGGCGACACCGGTGGACAACTGGGCCTCTCTGTGGAGAACAGAAAGTTCTGCACACTCCGTGCACAGCCTGAGGCGACTTCTCCCCAGCGCCGTCCCCAGCTTTACCCCCGTTTCCCACAGCCCAACCCGGCACCTTCGTGTGACGCCTTTCACTCGCCTCGGTGATCAGGCGCGTCGTGTTGCCGAACAGTGGACAGGCATGTGGAGAAGCGGCTGATCGCTGGGGACAACCGGCCCTGACCTGTGGGCGGTCCGTGGACAACTCGGTGCACAGCCTGTGGACCTTCTCGCTGTCCACAGTCTGTGGAGATCGTTCGTCCACGAATCCACAACCACCTGACCTGGCCTGATGGCTTTTCGACCGGGAGCCTGTGGATCGCGATCTGGACAACTTCGCAGTCCCCAGCATGTGGACGGGAAAAAGTCACCGGATCTGTGGAGGGAGGCCGTAACCCGGCGGGGAATCGAACACCGGGCAACGGCGTCGTGACCCGGGGAATGACGAAGGGCGCCCCGGGACCTCGTCCCCAGGGCGCCCTGGACACCGTGACTCCGGTGCTCTCAGCCGTTCTTGATGCGGTTCGTCAGCTCGGTCACCTGGTTGTAGATGGAGCGCCGCTCGGCCATCAGATTGCGGATCTTGCGGTCCGCGTGCATCACGGTCGTGTGGTCGCGGCCGCCGAACAGCGCGCCGATCTTCGGCAGCGAGAGGTCCGTCAGCTCGCGGCAGAGGTACATGGCGATCTGGCGGGCGGTGACGAGCGCGCGGCCGCGCGAGGTGCCGCACAGGTCCTCGACGGTCAGGCCGAAGTAGTCCGCCGTGGCGCTCATGATGGCCGTCGAGGTGATCTCGGGGGCCGAGTCCTCGCCGCCCGGGATCAGGTCCTTGAGCACGATCTCCGTCAGGCCCAGGTCCACCGGCTGCCGGTTGAGCGAGGCGAACGCCGTCACCCGGATCAGCGCGCCCTCCAGCTCGCGGATGTTGCGCGAGATCCGGGAGGCGATGAACTCCAGCACCTCCGGCGGTGCGTTGAGCTGCTCCTGCACCGCCTTCTTGCGCAGGATCGCGATCCGGGTCTCCAGCTCGGGCGGCTGGACGTCGGTGATCAGACCCCACTCGAAACGGTTCCGCAGCCGGTCCTCCAGCGTCACCAGCTGCTTGGGCGGCCGGTCGGAGGACAGCACGATCTGCTTGTTCGCGTTGTGGAGGGTGTTGAAGGTGTGGAAGAACTCCTCCTGCGTCGACTCCTTGTCCGCGAGGAACTGGATGTCGTCGACGAGCAGGATGTCCATCTCGCGGTAGCGCTTGCGGAAGCTGTCGCCCTTGCCGTCGCGGATGGAGTTGATGAACTCGTTGGTGAACTCCTCCGAGCTCACGTACCGCACGCGCGTGCCGGGATACAGGCTGCGCGCGTAGTGCCCGATCGCGTGCAGCAGGTGCGTCTTGCCGAGCCCGGACTCCCCGTAGATGAAGAGGGGGTTGTAGGCCTTGGCCGGCGCCTCGGCGACCGCCACCGCGGCCGCGTGGGCGAAGCGGTTGGAGGCGCCGATGACGAACGTGTCGAAGAGGTACTTGGGGTTGAGGCGCGCGGTGGGCTCACCGGGGCCGGTCGCCGGCGCGGGTTGCGCGGCCAGCGGGCCGGGGGCGCCGGTGGTGGGCAGGTTGGAGCCGACCGGGCCGCCGCGGTGCACGTGCCCGGAGCCGGGCGGGGGGTCGGGCAGGTCCCGGCGGGTGTCGCGCTGGTCGTAGTCGGACCGCGGCTTGTCGTAGTCGGGCCGCTTGTCGTACTCCGGCCGCTGGTCGTAGTCGGAGCGCGGACCGTCGTAGGAGGAGCGCTCCATCGGCTGCGGCCGGTAGTCCTGCGACGGAGGGCCGTAGGAGTCCTGCTGGTACGACTCCTGCTGGTAGGACTCCTGCTTGTACGGCTCCTGGGGATAGGGCTCCTGCGACGGCGACGCGTACGGGTCGCGTTCGGGGAAGCCGAGCCGCTGTTGCTGCCAGCCGTAGTCGTCCTGGGCCGGCCGCGGCCAGGCGCCGGGCTCGGGGCGCTGGTACTCCGAGGGGTAGGCGGGACGCGCGGTCGGGAGCTGGTCGGGGCGGGGCGCGTGGTCGCCCTGCGTTCCCGGGCGCTGCTCGGCGCGGGGCGGGCGGGAGTCGTCGGCGCGGTGGCGGCCGTACCCCTCGTACTGGTTGTCGTACTGGCCGGAGGGGAGCTCGGGCTCCTCGTAGCGCGGCTGGGTAC
>NZ_LJBR01000680.1 GCF_001282115.1 Streptomyces sp. NRRL B-24085
TGTGCACCAGGACGCCGGGGATCAGTACGGCGCGCTGCCCGTGGCGGTCCGCGAGACGGCCGCTCCAGGGCGCGAACAGCGCCATGGAGACGCCGGTGACGGCCGCGACGGCGCCCGCCGCGCCGTAGGAGCCGGTGGTGTGCTGCACGAGCAGCACGAGGGAGAGGGTGAGCATCGCGAACGGCTGGCGTGCCGCGAAGCCGGGGAGCAGGAACGTCCAGGCGCCGCGGGTGCGCAGCAGCTGTCCGTATCCCGGGCGGGAGGAGGTGACCGTGGATGCCACGGCCCGTGCCTTTCTGCCGCCTGGTAGCGCGCCTGTGCGGGGGCGCCGAGAGCTGTCCTCTTGCGCGGACTGCGGTAGATGCCGGGGACCGCTCTCAGGGACGTCCCGGCCGCCATACGGTCGCGCCAGCTCTGCGTCAGGCAGAGTTGGTTCGATCAGGGGTCGGTGACCATCGTACAGGGGGCCCGTAACACACCCTTAACGTGTGCTGTCGTCCCCGCCCGTGCCCAGCCAGTCGGCCAGCTTGCCGCCGTGGCCCACCGCGCGCAGCCGTCGTTCGGCGGCGTCCCGGACCGGGTCGGTGGCGACGACGAGCAGTTCGTCCCCGCGCCGCAGCACGGTGGTGGGCAGCGGAACGAACGATTTTTCGTCGCGGACGACCAGGGTGACCGCCGCCCCGGCCGGCAGCCGCAGCTCGTTGACCTCGACGCCGTGCATCCGGGACCCCTCGGGGATCGCGACGGACAGCAGGTGCCCGCGCAGCCGCTCCAGGGGCGCCGACTCGATGCCGAGGTCGGCGGCCTCGGAGTCGCCGCCCAGGCGCAGCGTGCGCGCCAGCCAGGGCAGGGTCGGGCCCTGCACGAGGGTGTAGACGACGACCAGGACGAAGACGATGTTGAAGACGCGACGGCTGCCCTCGATGCCGCTCACCATGGGGATCGTCGCCAGGATGATGGGCACGGCGCCGCGCAGTCCCGCCCAGGACATCAGGGTCTGCTCCTGCCACGGCACCCGGAACGGGGTCAGGCACAGCACGACGCTCAGCGGGCGCGCCACCATGGTCAGCACCAGCCCTATGACGAGCCCGGGCAGTACGTCGTCGCCCAGTTCGTGCGGGGTGACCAGCAGGCCGAGCAGCACGAACATGCCGATCTGGGCGATCCAGCCGAGCCCGTCGGCGAATCCGCGGGTGGCGGGCCAGTGCGGCAGTTTGGCGTTGCCCATCGCCATGGAGGCGAGATAGACGGCGAGGAATCCGCTGCCGTGCGCCAGCGCTCCCGCGGCGTAGGCGGTGACGGCGATCGCCATGACCGCGATCGGGTAGAGGCCGGAGGCGGGCAGGGCGACGTGCCTGAGGCCCCAGGAGCCCAGCCAGCCCACCGCGATGCCGATGGCGGCGCCGATGGCCAGCTCCAGCACTATCTCGGCGATCAGCGCGTACCAGTGCTCGATCGGACCGGTCTGGGAGAAGGCGACCACCAGGATGACCACGGGGGCGTCGTTGAAGCCCGACTCGGCCTCCAGCGTGCCCGTCACGCGCGCGGGGAGGGGGATCTTGCGCAGCACCGAGAAGACCGCAGCCGCGTCCGTCGAGGAGACGACCGCGCCGATGATGAGCGCCTGGCGCCATTCGAGGCCGATCAGGTAGTGCGCGGCCGTCGCCGTCACCCCGACGCTCACCGCGACCCCGCCCAGCGCCAGCGCGGTGGCGGCCGGCAGGGCCGGCTTGATCTCCTTCCACTTCGTGCCGAGTCCGCCCTCGGCCAGGATCACGACCAGGGCCGCGTACCCGATGACCTGGGTCAGTTCGGCGTTGTCGAAGTGGATGTCGCCGATGCCGTCCTGCCCCATGGCGATGCCGATCCCCAGGTACACGAGCAGGCTGGGGAGCCCGCTGCGCGAGGAGATCCGGACCGCTGCCACGGCGACGAGCAGGACGAGCGAGCAGACGAGCAGGAGCTGGTTGAGGTGGTGGACAGTCAGCGGCCGTTCCCTTCCCTGGCTCACCCGCATCACGCGCGCGTGAGCTCACGTACATAGGACACGAGGCGGTGGGGCTTCGCATCCAAGTACTTCGTTACCTTACCTAACTCTTGACGATTTCTTGACGCTTGGCGAGGTGAGATCGAACGCTCGTCCGCGTTCGTTCCCGACTCCGCGTCAAGTCGGCCCGGGCCCTGCGCCTATGGTTGCTCCAGCGCGCAGAGCCTGCGTC
>NZ_LJBR01000681.1 GCF_001282115.1 Streptomyces sp. NRRL B-24085
GGGCTGAGGATTGGGGGGACGTCGGACACGCGGTCAGGGAGGATGTCGGGCGCCCAGGCAAGTCGGACATCGGGCGCCCGGTCAAGGAGGTCCTCGTGATCTGACACGATGGAGGCATGCGCGCGCGATACGGAGTTCCCTTGGGAATCGCGGCGGTTGGCGCCGCCGGCCTCGTCTACTCGGCGGGTTTCGAAGCCCGTTCCTTCCGGCTGCGACGAGTGACGGTCCCCGTCCTGCCGTCCGGCATGCGCCCCCTGCGGGTGCTCCAGGTCTCCGACATCCACATGGTCGGCGGCCAGCGCAAGAAGCAGCGGTGGCTGCGCTCGCTGGCGGGCCTGCGCCCCGACTTCGTGATCAACACGGGCGACAACCTCTCGGACCCGGAGGGCGTGCCGGAGGTGCTGGACGCGCTGGGCCCGCTGATGGAGTTCCCGGGCGCGTACGTCTTCGGCTCCAACGACTACTACGGCCCCAAGTTCCGCAACCCCGCCCGCTACCTGTACGAGAAGGCCCAGGGCCGCCATGGCCTGAACGGCAACGCCCCGGCCGTAGGAGTCATCCACAACCCGTGGGAGAACCTGCGGGACGGCTTCGACGCGGCGGGCTGGCAGAACCTCACCAACACGCGAGGCATGCTGAAGATCGAGGGCGTGTCGGTGGAGCTGACCGGCCTGGACGACCCCCACATCAAGCGGGACCGCTACGCCGAGGTGGCCGGGGGGCCGTCGGACGCGGCCGACTTCTCGATGGGCGTGGTGCACGCGCCGTACCTGCGCGTCCTGGACGCGTTCGCCGCCGACGGCTACCCCGTGATCCTGGCCGGCCACACCCACGGCGGCCAGCTCTGCCTGCCTTTCTACGGCGCCTTCGTCACCAACTGCGACCTGGACACCGACCGGGTCAAGGGCCTGTCCCGGCACACCGCGGAGGGCAGGACGTCGTACCTGCACGTGTCGGCGGGCTGCGGCACCAACCGCTACACGCCGGTGCGGTTCGCGTGCCCGCCCGAGGTGACGCTGCTGACGCTGGTGTCCCGGGACTGAGGGGCGGAGGGGGGCC
>NZ_LJBR01000682.1 GCF_001282115.1 Streptomyces sp. NRRL B-24085
CACCCCGGCCGCGTCGGGCCCCGCCTCCACGATCCGGAAGGTGCCCCCGGGATCCTCCTGCTCGCCCCGTGCCCCGAACGCCAGCGGATAGTGGCTGTGCGCCCCGAACCCGACGTCGGCCAGCCACTCGCCCCCGTCCACCGAACGCACCCGCAGTGCGAGATGGTCGTACGGGATCCCGAGCCGCCCCTCCTCCCCGTACACCCGGGCCGCGAGCAGCGTGACGTCGAAGCCGAGCGCGGCCAGCAAGGCCCCGAACGCCCCGTTCAGTTCGTAGCAGAACCCTCCCCTCCGGGCTCCCACCACCTTCTCCACCAGCCGCTCCTCCTCCAGCACGATCTCCTCGCCGAGGTGGACCGACAGGTTCTCGAAGGGCACGGTCTGCAAATGGCGCAGGTGCAGCTCGCGCAGGACCTCCACGGTGGGCCACGCCGGGTGCTGGACTCCCAGACGGCGGAGATACGCGTCAACCTGTGTGGGCTTCATGCCTCCAGTCTCGCGCCACCCACAGACCCCCACCGTCCGCACCCCTACCCCTTCCGTCTCCGTCTTCGCCGCCCGTCCCGGCGACCGCCAGTGCCCCGTCCCGGTCCGTCCGCAGCACGACCGCACCCCCGGCCCGCAGCGCGGCGACCGTGGCCGGAGCCGGGTGCCCGTACGTGTTGCCGGCGCCGACGGAGATGAGCGCGAGCCGCGGGGCGGCCCGGCGTATCAGCTCCGGGTCCTGGTACGCCGAACCGTGGTGGGCGACCTTGAGGACGTCCACCCCGGCCAGCCGCGCACCCGCCGGCGATCTCAACAGCTCCTGCTGGGCGGGGGGTTCGAGGTCCCCGAGCAGGAGGAAGCGCAGCCCGGCGGACCGTACGAGCATCGTGACGCTGGCGTCGTTGGGCCCGTCCGCCGTGACCGCCGCCGGATCCGCGGGCGGCCACAGCACCTCCCAGGCCAGGGGTCCCGTACGCCGTTCCTCCCCGGCCGCGGCACGCGTCACCGGAACGCCCCGGGCGGCCGCCTCCCGCCGTACCGACTCGGCCTGGTCGGCCGGCTCCTCCAGCCCCGTCGTCTCGATCGCCCCCACCGACCGCCCCCGCAACACCCCGGCCAGGCCCGCCACATGGTCGGCGTGGAAGTGGGTCAGCACCACGAGCGGCACCCTGGTGACGCCGAGTGTGCGCAGACAGCCGTCGACGAGTCCCGGATCCGGTCCGGCGTCCACGACCACGCCCGCCCCGTCACCGGCCGCCAGCACCATCGCGTCCCCCTGGCCCACGTCGCACATCGCCAACCGCCAGTCCGGCGGGGGCCACCCCGTGATCACCCGGGTCAGCGGCGGCGGTTGCACGACCGCGAGCACGAACAGCAGCGCGCAGACGGCACACCACCAGGGATGTCTCAGCAACCTCCGCCCGACGAGCAGCAGCAACCCGGTGATGAGAGCGAGCAGCCCCGCCCCCGCCCAACTGCCCGGCCAGTCCACTCCCCCGCCGGGCAGTTGGGCGGGGGCGGGGCTGCTC
>NZ_LJBR01000683.1 GCF_001282115.1 Streptomyces sp. NRRL B-24085
CCCCCGCTGTCCCCGGCCGCACGCTTCCGCAGCCCGCGCCACACCACCCCCGCCCCCAGCGTCGCCGCCAGGAACAGCACCGTGAACCACTGGAAGTACCAGTGCCCGCCCGCAGGGTCGTACACCGCGGCCCGGGGCCAGGCCAGGTTGACGGTCATGAGGAGGCCGTAGAGGAGGGCCAGGGCGTTGACCGGGACGCCCCAGCGGCCCAGGGAGAACAGGGGGGCGCCCTCCTCGTCGGTGCCCGCGGAGCCGAACTCGCCCCGCAGGCGGCGGATCAGGAGGGGGCCCGTGACCATTGCGTACGCCAGGTACAGCATCACGATGCAGGTCGTGCCGATCGCCAGGAACGCCTCGGGGGAGGCGAAGTTGAGGAGGAGCAGGGCGGCGGCCAGGGCGCCGACGACCAGGGCAGGGGCGGTGGGCATGCCCGTGCGGGGGTTCACGCGCGCGAGGCGGCCCGCGAAGGGCAGTTGTCCGTCGCGGGCCATGGAGAAGAGCATCCGGCAGGCCGCCGTCTGGATGGCGAGGGTGGCCACCGTGATCGCGACCACCACGTCGGCCAGCAGGGCCTTGCCGACGCCGTCCCCGAGGCTGCTGGTGAGGACGTAGCTGAGACCGTCGACCGACAGGCGCCCGTCGGTGAGGCTGGGGGCGGCGAGCAGGCCGCCCAGGACGATCAGGCCGCCGAGCGCGCCGGCCGAGGCGAGCGCCGTGAGGATCGTGCGGGGCGCGGTGCGCCGGGGGTTGCGGGTCTCCTCGCTCATCTCGCCCGCGCTGTCGAAGCCGATCATCACGTACGCCGCCGTGAACGAACCCACCAGCAGCGCCCCGAACAGGCCGTTCTGTGCGGCACCGGCGGTGTGGAAGGTGATGCTCGGCGTGCGCTCGGAGTGCGTCAGCAGCAGCACGACGATCAGCACCGCGCCGATGATCTCGGCGGTCACGCCGACCCGGTTGATCACCGACAGGACGCGGTTGTCCACGACGTTCACCAGGGTCGTCAGGACGAGAAGGAGCACGCCGAGAACCGCGGCGTTGGCCGCGCCGTCCGCCGAGGCCGGCGACGGGTCGGTGCCGACGAGCTGGAAGCCCGACCAGATCGCGGGGAGCACCATCTGCAGGGCCAGGGCCGCCGCGGCGACCACGACGATCTGCCCGATCACCATGACCCAGCCGGCGAACCAGCCGAAGGCCGGGCGGGACAGGCGGGTCGACCACTGGTAGATCGCGCCGGAGATGGGGTAGCGCGCCGCGAGTTCCGCGAAGCAGGCCGCCACCAGCAGTTGCCCGACCAGGACCGCCGGCCAGGCCCAGAAGAAGACGGGGCCGCCGAAGGCGTACCCGAAGGCGAAGAACTGGAAGACGGTCGTCAGGACCGAGATGAAGGAGAACCCCGCCGCGAAGGACGCGTACCGGCCCAGGCTGCGGTGCAGCTCCTGGCGGTAGCCGAACTCGGCGAGGGACCGGTCGTCGGGGGAGGGGGACGGGG
>NZ_LJBR01000684.1 GCF_001282115.1 Streptomyces sp. NRRL B-24085
CACGCCCCCGCCCTCCTCCTCGACAGCCGCGAGGCCCGGCACGAACGCACCCGCTCCCAGCTCGCCCGCGAGCAGCAGGGCGGTGTGTGGGGTGACATCCTCGGCGCCCTGCGCCAGGAGGCCCCGCGGGCCCAGCTCATCCTCAACCAGCTCAACCCGCTGGTGCGCACCGCCGTCACCATCGACGAGCCCGAACTGGCCCGTACCAGCGCCGAAGCCCTCTACGGGCAGGCCGCGATGCTGTCCCGCCGCCCGCTCAGGCCCGCCGAGTCGAGCCTCATCAACCGCTCCTTCCTCGACCTCCTCGCCCACGCCCTCCGCAAGGACCGCTGACGATGCCCACCCTGATCCAGACCACCGACGAGCTGTACCAGGCGCTCCAGGAGAACGACGAGCGCCCCTACGGCCGCACCCGCACCGTCACCGCCGAGGAACTCGTCGACGCCGCCGAGCAGTTCGGGGAGCCCGTCCCGCTCGTCCACGCCCTCCTCGAACTCCAGGAGGCGTACACCTACGGCTCCGAGCCGCGGAAGTCACCCGTCGTCTTCGCCCGTCTGCTCACCCTCTTCGACGAGCAGCCCGACGTCTTCGACGAGCGCCTGCGCCACATGATCTTCTGGCGCTTCAAGTGGGTGGGCCACGCCCTGCGCCAGGTGCCGGAGATACCGCTGGCCAGCCTCCGTCAGTGGCTGACCGAGATGCGCGACCGCTACGAGAAGGCCGGCCTCGGCCTCCAGCCCTACTACGGACAGGCGTACCAGCTCGCCGCCCACGTGGGGGAGGACACCGCCCTCGCCTACGAGCTGTGGGCGAGCCGCACCCGCACGCGGCTCAGCGACTGCGAGGCCTGCGAGATCTGCGAGCGCGCCCTGTTCCACCTCGCGGCGGGCGACGACGAACGGGCCCTGCGCGCCTGGGAGCCCGTCCTGAACGGGAAGGAGTCCTGCCAGGAGGAGCCCGCCCGCTCCTTCTCGTACGCGCTGCTGCCCCTGCTGCGCACCGGCGGCGCCGAGCGGGCCCGCGAACTCCACCTCGCCGGCTACCGGGGCTGCCGCCGCAACCCCGCCATGTCCGGTGAGGTCGGCCGGCACCTGGAGTTCTGCGCCCTGACCGGCAACGAGGCCCGCGGTCTGGAACTGCTCGCCGAGAACCGGAACCTGTTCGACGAGGTCGACTCGCCCCTGGACCAGCTCGACTTCCTCACCGGCGTCGAGGTCCTTCTGCGGCGCGTCGAGCATCTCGGCCACGGCGACCTGCCCGCCGCCGGATACCCGGGCCGTGTCTGGACGGTGGCCGGGCTGCACGCCGAGGTCCGGGGCCGCGCGGACGACCTCGCCGCCCGCTTCGACGCCCGCAACGGCACCTCGACCCACAGCGACCGCCGCAGGGCCCGCCTCGACCGGGCTCCCCTCCTCGACGCGCTGGAACTGACCCTGCGCACCCGCAGCCTCGACGACGTCGCCCCGGCCGCCCCGGTC
>NZ_LJBR01000685.1 GCF_001282115.1 Streptomyces sp. NRRL B-24085
CCCCTAGGGTGTATCCGCCGTCCCCCTTCCATTCACCCGCGCGGGCAGGCGCTCGGAGTGAACCGGGGGAGCAGAAGGGGGCGCGTTCACCACGAGATCTGTCCCGCTGATCACCGCACGCCTAACGTCGAGAACAGGAACGTGCGTACGGCGGGGAGGTTCGGCCATGGCGGCAGGGGGTGACTCCGTCGGTGGAGCCGTGCCGCCCGGCCGGGAGGGGCGCGAGAGCGGGCGGCGGGTCCGGTGGGGCGACCGGGCGGCCACCGAGGACGACGGGCCGTCGCGACACAGGTGCGAGAGGCACAAGTGGGGGCGGCGCGAGGACCGTTCCGAGCCCGCGCGCCGGGAGCAGATCTCGGCCACGCCCGGGCAGGACGCGCGACTTGTGCGGATCCACGATCTGGCGGGGCGGCTGAGGGGGACCGGCTTCGCCGCCGATCACCACGGCACCGTCGTCACCAGTCACGAGACCGTCGACGGACTGCCCCGGCTCGTGCTGCACGCCGGGGACCGCAGTTGCGTGGTCGCCGCCGACGCCGTGACCCCGCTGCCCGAGCTGGATCTGGCGCTCGTGCGGACCGAGGGGCTGGGCGTGGACCCGCTGCCCGTCTCCGTGCGCGACACCGTCGAGACCGGCGCCTATGTACGGCTTCCCGCCGGCTGCTGGCGCGAGGCCCGCGTGCTCGGCCCCGCCGCCGTCACCTACACGGCCACCGACCGCCGCCATCTCCTCGACGGCGCCCTGGAGTTGGCGATCGGCACCGCCGGACGCGACGCGCTGCGGCTGGGCGGCGGGGCCGCCGGCGGACCCGTGCTCGACGCCGGCACCGGCGCGGTGGTCGCCGTCCTCGGCACCGCCCTGTACAGCGGCCACCGCGACAGCGCCTACGCGGTCCCGCTCCGCCCCGTGCGCCCCGGACCCCTCGCCGACCTCCTCGCGGAGAACGCCGAGACGGTCCCGGCGTACGGGCCCGACCTCAACCTCGCCGGTGTGCTGGAGCTGACGGCCACCTCGGTGGGCCAGGACGGGCCGCCGGGCGCCCTCGCCGGGCACGTGGGCCCCGAGGACCCGACCGAACCGGTCGAACGAGCGGCGGTCGCCGGGGAGTTCGCCGCGGTCACCGAGGGCCGGGCCCCCGTCCTCGCCCTCGTCGGACCGCCCGGCAGCGGCCGTACGACACAGCTGGCGGCCCTCGCCGCCCGCCGTCACCGCGGCCCCGCCCCGGCCCCCACGCTCTGGCTGCGCGGCGCCGACCTGGAGGACACCGACACCTCGGTGGCCGACGCGGCCCGGCGCGCGCTCACCCGGGCGGCCCGGATCGTGGCGGCCGCCACGGACACCGGCCCGGCCGAGCTGGGCGACACCACCCCCGAGCAACTGGCCCGGCTGTCCGGCGCCGCCGGCCGCCCCCTGTTCCTGCTCCTCGACGGCCCCGAGGAGATGCCCCCGGTCCTCGCGCACCGCCTCGCCGAGTGGACCGAGGGCACGGCGGAGTGGCTGCGGGAGACGGGGGCGCGGCTGGTCGTGGCGTGCCGGGCCGAGTACTGGGAGGGGGCCGCCTTCCCGGCCGAGCTGCTGCACGGCGAGCCGCAGGGGCACGTTCCGCCCTGCGTACGGCTCGGCGACCTCACCGACGACGAGGCCCGCCGCGCCCGGGCCCGCCACGCCCTCCCCGAAGGCACGCTCGCCGACGCCGACGCCCGGCATCCCCTCACCC
>NZ_LJBR01000686.1 GCF_001282115.1 Streptomyces sp. NRRL B-24085
CCCTCAACCTGCTGACCCCCCAGGCTGCCGCCCCCGACACCTCCGCCCACCCTGCCGACGACAAGGCCCACCGCCCGGTGGCCGACGACGTCATCGGCGCCGTGGCCAACGGTGTCGTGCGGCCGGTCGGTGATCTGGTCCCGCCCGTCGGAGGGTTGGTTCAGCCCGTCGGTGATCTGGTGGAGACGGTGACCACGGGGTTGACCGGGACGATCGGAATACCGGCCGAGTCGACCCTGCCCGGGTGGCCGACGTTGCCGTCGTACCCGGAGTCCCCGTCGTGGCCGACCCTGCCGACGGTGCCCGGCGCCCCTACGCTTCCGGGCCTGCCCGGGACACCGGGGCAGACCTTGCCCGCGCCCGCGCCGGTCACCTCGGCGCCGCAGACCCAGCCGGGCCAGCACACGGCGGAGCAGCGGGACGCCGCTGACGAGGGCCCCGCGGCCGACAGCGCCGTGCAGGGGCCGCGGTTCGCCGGACACGGCACGGTGACCGAGCCCGGCACGCGCTCCTCCGTCCACGGCTCCACCGCCACGACCACCACCGTCCACACGCCCGCGCACCAGGTGCCCTCCGACAACCCGGACGGAACCCTGAGCGGCAAGTCGGCCGTGGACAACGGCTCGTCGCGACACGGCGACGCGCACGCCGTCACCCCTGACCACCGGGCGCCGCTGCGGCTCGTGCCCGGTGCCGCCGCGAGCGTCGACGCGGCCGGGACCCGGGACAGGCACCGGGACATCCCCGTCTTCCCCGGCTAGGGCAGACCTCCCCCCCCGCCGACCTGCGCGCGGGGGCGGAACAGGACTGCCCCAGCCGTTCGGACCCCCCAGATCTCCCCGAGATCTCCTCGCAACTCCGGACGGATCCCCCTGGAGCCCCGTGGCTCCGGATGTCCCCGTGCCTCACCAGGCACCCCAAGATCCAGGGATCTGACGCACACATGAACAAGAACATCCGCCGCTCCCTCGTCATAGCCGCCGGCGTCACCGGTGCGTGGGCACTCGGTACCACCGTGGCCGGCGCGGACGAACTCCCGGCCACCGCCCTCTCGGCGACGGACACGGCCACCGACCCCACGTCGGACGCGGACACCGACGTCACCTCCGCCGCGCTCGGCACCGTGACCACCACCGTCACCGACACCCTCGACACCACGATCGACGGCACTACCGACCAGGCCCACCGCGCCCCGGCCACGAAGACCCCGCAGACCACGAAGGTCGCGTCGGCTACCACAGCCACCCCCCAGGTGTCCCAGGCCACCAGGGCGAGCGCCTCCAGGGTGAAGGGTGCCGCCGCCATCGAGGGTGCGAAGGCGGCCCGGGCCGCGCAGGCCGAGGCGAAGGCCAACGCCGCTCAAGCAGCCGCCGCCAAGGCCGCCGAAACCGCCGCGCGCACCACGGCGACCGCCCTCACCGCCATCCCCACCG
>NZ_LJBR01000687.1 GCF_001282115.1 Streptomyces sp. NRRL B-24085
CTCCTGGCTGAGACGCCGTGACCGCCACGGGGCCGCGGATCCGCCGCAGGCGCCAGGGGCGCGGGGAACTGCGCGACCGGCCCCCACCGAGCCGCACCCGCCAGCTCACCGCCGGACCCACCCCAGTGCCCCCACCGAGCCGCACCCGCCAGCTCACCCCAGCGCCCGCACCGAGCCGCACCCGGCACCTCACCGCCGGACCCACCCCAGCGCCGTCATCAGAGCCACCGCCCCCGCGGTGACCGGGATGCCGTAGCCCGCCGGTGGCGACACGTGCTCCGCCGTCCAGCCGCCCGCCGCGCTTCCGCAGGCGATTCCCGCGAGGAGGCCGGTCACGGCGAGGGTCATGCCTTCGTTGAGGCGGCCGGGCGGGGTGCGCCGCTGGATCAGGGTCATGCCGGTGACCATCGTCGGGGCGGTCGCCATCCCGGCGATCAGGAGGGCGACGGCAAGGACGGGCAGGGAGCCGGTGAGGGAGGCGGCCAGCAGGGGGAGGGTCAGCAGGGCCGTCATGGCAGTTATGCACCACACGTAACGGTCCGCCGCGGAGCCGGCGCCGGTCCGGCTCCTCGCCCCGTAGACCAGCCCCGCCGCGCACGACCCGGCCGCCTGGAGCGCGAGCACGACGCCGGCCGCCGAGCGGTGTCCCTGCGTGTCGGCGAAGGCGATGGTGACGACCTCCATGGAGCCGAAGACGGCACCCATGGCGAGGCAGACGGCGAGGAGCGGAGGGACGCCCGGCGCACGCAAGGGCGCCCTCGCCGGTCCGCGCCCCCGCACCGGCGGCTCCGTCGCGCGCTGGGCCGTGAACACCAGCACGCCCGACACCAGCAGCACCACCCCGGTCAGCGTCCCCGCCTCCGGGAAGAACGCCGTGCACAGGAAGGCCGCGAGCACCGGCCCCAGCATGAAGCACGCCTCGTCCACGGCCTGCTCGAAGGAGTTCGCGACATGCAGCGACCTCTCGTCGCCGTCGAGGAGATGGGCCCAGCGCGCACGCGACATGCCGCCGAGATTGGGGGTCGTGGCGGTGGCGGCGTACGACACGAAGAGCGTCCACGCCGGGGCGCCGAGGCGGACGCACAGCAGCAACGCCAGCGAACCCAGTGCCGCCAGGACCGTGGCCGGTACGGCGATCTTGGCCTGTCCGTGTCGGTCGACGAGCCGCGCGGTCCACGGGGCGACGACCGCCGTGGCCCCGAGCCCGGCCGCGGTGACGGCGCCGGCGAGGGCGTACGACCCGCGCGTCCCCGCGATCATCACGACCGCGCTGACGCCGAACATGCCCATCGGGAGCCGGGCGAGAAGGTTCCCGATGGTGAAGGCGCGGGCTCCGGGGGTGGCGAGAAGGCGGCGGTAAGGGCCGGGGGCGCGGCGGCGACGCGGGGCCCGTGGGCCGAAGTCGGCTATGACGAGCGCGTCCGCGGTCATGGTGAACATCGGTCGGTTCGATGGCGGCATGCGCCCACCGTCGCGCGGCAACGATCAAGGGGTCCAACACCTTCTCCGCACCGATTCACGCACCTGTGTTGTAAGTTCGCCCGATGTCCGTGCCCAGCCCTGCCCCCCAGACACAGCT
>NZ_LJBR01000688.1 GCF_001282115.1 Streptomyces sp. NRRL B-24085
CCGTCGGCCGTCTCGTACGGCCGCTGCTGGACGCCCGGTTCGACACCCCGGGCCCCGACGCCGCCGACCGTGCGGCGGAGGCGCTGCCGCCCGACACCGACGACCTCACCTACGAGGGCGGCGGCGGGTGCGGGTGCGGGGCGTGCGGGGCCGGGGCGGCGGTGCCGTACCGGGACGGTCGCCGGCACGCGCGCGGTGACTGCCGCACGCCCGGTGCCGTGGCGGCCGGACCCACGACGTCCGGTGCCGTGACGCTCGCGCTCACGCCGTACGAGAGCCGTCGGCTGCGCGAGTGGTGCGGGGCGGGGCGGGTGACCGTCGGCGGGTTCCTCACCACCGTCGTGGCGGACGCGCTCGCCCGGGAGACCGGGCGGCCCGAGGTCGCCGTGGTCACGGCGATGTCCCTGCGCCGGCGGTACGCCGAGCGGACGCTGATCGCCGAACCGGGCTGTGTGCTGGGGCTGGTGAGGGCCCGGCTGAACGCCGGGGCGGCCGGTGACCCGCTGGACCGGGCGCGGGCCGACGCGGCGGTGCTCTGCTCGGCCGCGCGGGCCTGGCGGCCGGAGCGGCGGGCGCACACCGGGATCCGCCACGCGGTCGAGCGGGAGGCGAAGGCCCGCGGGCCGGAGGTGCGGGTCGTCGACGCCGGTTCGGTGGACACAGCGCTCGGCCCGCACGCGGCGAGGGTCACCGGGCTCTGTACGGTCGCGGCCCGCGGGCCCGGCGGCGGGCCCGGCGGCTCCCTGTACCTGTCCTCCTTCAAGGGCGCGCTGACCGTGGCCCTGGCCTCCCGGGGGCTCGGTGAGGGCTGGGCGGCGAGGGCGGGGCGGGAGCTGAGCGAGGCCGCACTGCTGCGGCCGGTCTTCTCCCCCTTGTGAAAACCGCAGGTGAGCGCGGTGCGGGAGGTCGGACTCGGCAAAGTCGCACTCGGTGGGGCACCCTCGTCTTGAAAACAAAGAGTTCGTTCTCTATTTTTTTGGTGCGGGCTCCGAACCGGCGGGGCCCGCCCAGCCCAGAGAAAGGGGAACGCGACATGGTGAGGGCGTTTTCCACGGTGGCTCCCGGGCCTGCCGCCCCCCGGGTCCGGACCGGCTCCCCGGACCACCCCGCCCACGACGCCTTCGACGCCTTCGTCGCGGAGATCTTCGAGCGGCTGCCCCGCGCCGACCAGCGCCGCTGGGCCCACGTCTACACACGGGGCCTGCTGACGACCCCGGGCCGCAAGACGGTACGGCGGCTCGCGGCCTCCGTCTCCGACTCGGCCACGGCGGCCCAGGCCCTGCACCAGTTCGTCAACGCCAGCCCCTGGGACTGGGAACCGGTCCGCGCCCGGCTGTCCGACTGGGTGGTCCGCAGATCCGGCCCCCGCGCCCTGCTGCTCGGCACGGCGGTGCTGCCCAAGCGCGGTGACCGCTCCTGCGGAGTGCACCGCCGGTTCGTCCCGCAGGAGGGCCGTACCGTCAACTGCCAGGTCGGCATCGGCGCGTTCCTCGCCGCGGACCGGGCCACGGCCCCCGTGGACTGGCGGCTGCTGCTGCCCGGGGCGTGGTCCGCGGACCCACGGGTGCGTGACCGGGCCCGCGTCCCCGAGGACGCCGCCGGCACCCAGGACGCGGCCACCGCCCAGGCGCTGGACCTGGTCGACGGGTCCGGCCGGAGCCTGACCGCCGCGGGAGCCGGCCCGGACCGGCTGCCGGTCGTCGCCGACCTGGTCGGCTTCGCGGACACCACGGCGCTGCTCGGCGGGCTCGTGGCCCGACGGCGGGGCTTCGTCGTGGCCGCGCCCGCCGACCTCGTCGTCCACCCGGACCGTGCCGCGTCCGGCGCCCCCGGCGCCGTGTCCACCCTCCCGCGCCAGCGGACCGGCGGCAGCGGCCTGTCCCTCCGGGACCTCCTCGCCTCGCACCCCTCCCGGCCGGCGGCCGCGGTCCCGGTGCGCCTGCCCGGCATCCCCGTCCCCCTCAGGCTGCTTGCGGAACACCGCCCCGACGGCTCCGGCGGGGACCGGTTCTGGCTCACCGACCTCGTGGACCGGCCCGCCCGCGAGGCGCAGGCCCTCGCCGGACTGCACACCGGCGCCGCCGACACCGTGGAGCGGCTGGCCGACGACTTCGGACTCCGCGCCTTCGAGGGGCGCTCGTACCCCGGCTGGCACCACCACATGACCCTGGTCTCCGCCGCCTTCGCCTACGGCACCCTCGGCCGCACCGGCACACCCCCCACCCGCCCGTCCCGCGCCTCGCGCGGACCCCAGC
>NZ_LJBR01000689.1 GCF_001282115.1 Streptomyces sp. NRRL B-24085
GGGGTCGAAGATGCGCATCAGGACTCCTTGCCATGGGTGCCGTCCGCGCGGTGGGGGCCGTGGTCGGCGGCCGGCGCGGGTGGGGTGGCGGTGGGGTCGGTCAGGGTCAGGACGCGGTGCAGGTCCTCCGGCACGGGACGGCCCGCGGCGGTGCGTTCGGCGGCGTAGTCGCCGAGCATGCGGGCCAGTTCGCCGTCCCCGTGGGCCCGTCGGTGCAGGTCGGCCACCTCGGCGACGGGCACGCCGGTGAACAGGCACTTCAGGACCGCGTGGCGCCACTGGTGGGCGTCGAGGTGGCGGGCCGCGTAGGGGCCGACGGCGGCGGCCAGGAGCCGGGTGTCGTTGGTGCGCAGGGCGTCCTCGACGAGCGGGAGGGCCTGGGGGCCGGGCACGAGGTGGGGCAGGGCGTGCAGGACGGCGCGGCGTTCGGCGCCGGTGCCCTGGGCGTAGACCCGGGTCAAGGCGTCGGTGTCGGCGCGGGCCGCGTGCAGGATCAGGATGCGGGCGGCGTCGGCGTGTTCGGGGCCGCAGCGGCGGCCGGCCTCGGCGAGGCGCAGCTCCCACACGGAGATGGGGCCGTGGGCGCCGGGGTGGGCGGCGGCCTCTTCGAGGGCCTGGTCGAGCCAGTCGCGGGCGTCTTCGCCGAGGTGGTCGGCGAGGTGGCTGTGCAGGTCGTGCAGCGGGGTCCGGGCGAGGGTGGTGCCCTGGGTGTCCGCGGCGGGGGTTGCCTGATGGGCATGGGGGTGGGTCATGGAGTGCTTCCTTGTGAGAGCGCCACTGCCTGACGGAGGAAGGGGAGGGAGCGTTCGGCGAAGTGGGGGCCCGCGTGGGAGTGGCGGGGCAGTTCGACGACCGTCAGCCCCTGGTAGCCGGTGTCGGCCAGGGCGGCGAGGACCGGCGGGAAGTCGATGTCGCCGTCGCCGAAGGGGAGGTGTTCGTGGACGCCTCGGCGCATGTCCTCGATCTGGACGTGGCGCAGCCAGGGGCCTGCGGCGCGTACGCAGTCCGCGGGAGGGAGGGGTTCGAGGCACTGGCAGTGGCCGATGTCGAGGGTCAGGCCGAGGGCGGGCGGGTCGCCGAGGGTGCGGCGGAGGTGGTGGAAGTCGGCGAGGGTGGCGAGGAGGTGCCCCGGCTCGGGTTCGACGGCCAGCGGGACCCCGGCGGTGGTGGCGGTGTCCAGGACGGGGGCGAGGGTCTCGGCGAGGCGTTTCCACGCCGTGTCCGGGTCCGTGCCCGCCGGGGTGATGCCGCTGAAGCAGTGCACGGCGTGCGCGCCGAGGTCGGCGGCGACCTGGACGGCCCGGACCAGCAGGTCGGCACGGCGGGCGCGGTCGTCCGGGTCGGGGTCGAGCAGTGAGGGGCCGTGTTTGCGGCGCGGGTCCAGCACATAGCGGGCGCCCGTCTCGACGGTGACCGAAAGACCGAGGGTGTCCAGCCGGCGCGCCAGGCTGCGGGTGCGGGCGGCCAGGTCGGGGGCGAGGGGGTCCAGGTGCATGTGGTCGAGGGTCAGCCCGACCCCGTCGTACCCGAGGTCGGCGAGCAGGGTGAGGGCGTCGTCCAGGCGGAGGTCCGCGAGGCCGTTGGTGCCGTAGCCGAAGCGGATCGGGGTGCCGCCGGGGGTGGGCCGGGACGGGGCGAGAGGGCCGGTCATGTGACGCTCACCTTTCTCGCGAGGCGTCCTGCCAGGGGGGCGAGGGCGGTGGTGAGCAGGGCCGTGATGGTCGCGCCCTTCGTGCCCGAGCGGGCGGTGAGGGCGGCCTGGAGGGGGATCGCGGCACGGATGCCGCCGGTGACGGCTCGTTGGGTGAGCGGGGGCGAGGGGTTGAGGGTGGCGTGGAAGTAGGGGCGGGCGGCGGTGGCCGCGTAGGAGGCGGCGAGGGCGAGGCGCAGGGCCGCGTG
>NZ_LJBR01000069.1 GCF_001282115.1 Streptomyces sp. NRRL B-24085
GTTCTGAGGGGGGTGCGGCGCAGTAATGCGCCGCACCTACCCGACCACTTCGCCTGTAGGGTCTCGCCGCTCGTGACATGTCGATCTTGCGTGACCTGGGCGTTCTTGGCTGTCTCACGGCCTTGTCACTCATGATCAGTCTCAAATCCGTGGCAATTCCTCGCGAGGGCGAGGTCGAGATCAGGCGGCTTGTCCGAGTCGGCCGAGTACACCACGCTGAGCCCCGAGCACGAGGACTACATGTGAGCTCAGATCGCGCACCGATGAGTTTCCCGCGCCGCGCCGGTCTGTACGCGTGAGACCGACTCACGGAAGGCTGGCGCCATGCGGAAACTGATCTACGGCATGAACCTGACCCTGGACGGCTACATCGCCGCGCCCGGCGACGACATCGGCTGGGGAGTGCCGAGCGACGAGTTGTTCCAGTTCTGGTCCGACCAGTTACAGGCGACCGACCTGACGCTGTACGGGCGCAAGCTGTGGCAGACGATGAGCTCCCACTGGCCGACCGGCGACCAGCAGCCCAACGCCACCCCGGCGGAGATCGAGTTCGCGCGCCGCTGGCGGGACATGTCGAAGGTGGTGTTCTCCTCGACGATCGACAAGGTCGACTGGAACACCCGCCTGGTCACCGGCGACGCGGTCGCCGAGATCACCCGGCTCAAGGCCGAGGACGGCGGCCCGATGGACATCGGCGGCGCGACGCTCGCCGGGGCGGCCATGCGGTCCGGGCTGATTGACGAGTACGTGCTGGCCACCGCGCCGGTCCTGGTGGGCGGCGGCACGCCGTTCTTCACTGCGCTGGACAACTGGGTGAACCTGAACCTGGTGGAGACGCGGACGCTTCCCTGCGGCGTGATCCTGACCAGGTACGAGACGAGGCGCTGAGCAGCAGCACCTGTCCGTTCTCATCCATCGTGTCAGGGAGCCATGTCGGTGAGCTGCGCACTGACACTGCCTTGACGGGCCAGCGATCCGGCTGGGGATCAATGGGCTTGGCCGTCACGGGGTCAATGTCCCAATGGTCTTGTCAGCTCCGGTGAGCGCCGACCAGGCAAGTGACAGAACCACAGAGAGCCCGCGCGGTGGAATCTCATCGATCTTGTAAGTTTCCCGAGCCGACACCGCCTCATCGGAACGTGGCCTGGCCGCCGAACGGGCGCTCCAACGCCGAGATCTCCGAGTTCGACATGACCCTGCTGGTGGTGGAAAGGAACCTCGACCTGTTCCGGCACCACTTCAACCGCGATGACACGGCCGGGGACGTCACGAGCCTCGTCCTTGCCTCGAAGCCGTCCCGGCTCGTCGACCTGATCCGGACGGCCGAGTTCGACCTCGAACAGGCCCTGACGGTCGCCCGGCAGCGGCAGTTCTCCCTGGCAAGCCCCTTCGAGGGTCTGGGAATCCCGTAGGGAGAGGCCACCTCACGAAGGCAGCCCCGGACTATGTGTCCGGGGCTGCCTTCTCTGGTCTGGCTACTACGCGGGCGGCAGGTTGCTGATCTGGTCCTGCAGCCGGACGATGTCCCCTTCGGCCTTCGTCAGTCGGGTGCGGATCTTCTCGACCACGTTGTCCGGGGCCTTCGCCAGGAACGCCTCGTTACCGAGCTTGGCCTTCGCTTGGGCCTTCTCCTTCTCGGCCGCAGCGAGGTCCTTGGCCAGCCGCTTGCGTTCGGCCGCGACGTCGATCGTGCCGGACAGGTCGAGCGCGACCGTGGCGCCGGCGACCGGGAGGGTCGCCGTGGCGCTGAAGCCGTCACCCTCAGGCTGGAGCCGGAGCAGCTGACGGATGGCGGCCTCGTGGGCAGCGAGCTGCGTACCCGCCAGGTCGAGGCGGGCGGGGACCTTCTGGCCGGGCTGGAGGCCCTGGTCCGAGCGGAAGCGGCGAACCTCGGTGATCACCTGCTGGAGGCTCTCGATCTCCGCCTCGGCCGCGGCATCGCGGAAGCCGCTGTCCGCCGGCCAGTCGGCGATCACGACGGACTCTCGGCCGGTGAGCGTGGTCCACAGCGTCTCCGTCACGAACGGAACGATGGGATGCAGCAGGCGCAGCGTCACATCCAGGACCTCGCCCAGGACGCGCGCCGAGACCTTGGCCGCCTCACCGCTGGCCATGAACGTCGTCTTGGACAGCTCGACGTACCAGTCGAAGACCTCGTCCCACGCGAAGTGGTACAGGGCATCGGCGAGCTTCGCGAACTGGTAGTCGTCGTAATACGCGTCCGCCTCGGCCACGACGGTGTTCAACCGGGACAGGATCCAGCGGTCCGTGGCCGAGAGCTGCTCGGCCGGGGGCAGCTCGCCCTCGATCGTGGCGCCGTTCATCATCGCGAACCGCGTCGCGTTCCAGATCTTGTTGGCGAAGTTCCGGGACGCCTGGACCCAGTCCTCGCCGATCGGCACGTCGGTACCGGGGTTGGCGCCCCGCGCGAGCGTGAACCGCAGAGCATCGGAGCCGTACTTGTCCATCCAGTCCAGCGGATTGACCGTGTTGCCGAACGACTTCGACATCTTCTTGCCGTGCTCGTCACGGACCATGCCGTGGAACGCGATGGTATGGAAGGGGATCTCGCCGTCCATCGCGTACAGGCCGAACATCATCATCCGCGCGACCCAGAAGAACATCAGGTCATAGCCGGTGACCATGGCCGAGTTCGGATAGAACTTGGCCAAGTCCGCGGTCTTCTCGGGCCAGCCCAGCGTGGAGAAGGGCCACAGGCCGGACGAGAACCAGGTGTCGAGGACGTCGGTGTCCTGCTCCCAGCCCTCACCGGTCGGCGGCTGCTCGTCGGGGCCGACGCACACGGTCTCGCCGTTCGGGCCGTGCCAGACGGGGATGCGGTGGCCCCACCACAACTGCCGTGAGATGCACCAGTCGTTGAGGTTGTCGACCCAGTCGAAGTACCGCTGCGACAGGTCGGCGGGGTGGATGTCCACACGGCCGTCGCGGACCGCGTCCCCCGCGGCCTTGGCGAGCGTCTCGACCTTCACCCACCACTGCAGAGACAGCCGCGGCTCAAGGGTCGTCTTGCAGCGCGAGCAGTGGCCGACCGAGTGGACGTACGGCCGCTTCTCCGCGACGATCCGGCCGTCCGCCCGCAGCGCGGCGACGATCGCGGAACGCGCCTCGAATCGGTCCAGCCCCTCGAAAGGCCCGTGGACCGTGATGACACCGCGCTCGTCCATGACGGTCAGCGACTCCAGGCCGTGCCGCTGGCCGATGGCAAAGTCGTTGGGATCATGGGCGGGCGTGACCTTGACGGCACCGGTGCCGAACTCCGGGTCGACGTGCGTGTCGGCGACGACGGGGATCGTCCGGCCCGTCAGCGGCAGCTTGATGCGCTTGCCGACGAGGTGCTTGTAGCGCTCGTCGTCCGGGTGAACGGCCACAGCGGTGTCACCGAGCATGGTCTCCGCACGCGTGGTGGCGACGACGACCGCGTCGTCCCCCTCGCCGTACTTGATGGAGACAAGCTCACCGTCGTCGTCCTGGTAGTCGACCTCGATGTCCGAGATGGCCGTCAGACAGCGCGGACACCAGTTGATGATGCGCTCGGCGCGGTAGATCAGACCGTCGTCGAACATCTTCTTGAAGACGGTCTGGACGGCACGGGACAGGCCCTCGTCCATGGTGAAGCGGTCGCGGCTCCATGCGACGCCGTTGCCCAACCGTCGCATCTGACCGGCGATCTGGCCGCCGGACTCGGCCTTCCACTGCCAGACCCGCTCGACGAACGCCTCACGGCCCAGGTCGTGGCGGGACTTGCCTTCCTTGGCGAGCTCCCGCTCGACGACGTTCTGCGTCGCGATACCGGCGTGGTCCATGCCGGGCTGCCACAGCGTCTCGTAGCCCTGCATGCGCTTGCGGCGGGTGAGGGCATCGATCAGCGTGTGCTCGAAGGCGTGGCCCAGGTGCAGGGAGCCGGTGACGTTCGGCGGCGGGATGACGATGGTGTACGCGGGCTTTTCGCTCTTCGCGTCAGCCTCGAAGTAACCGCGCTCTACCCAGCGCTCGTACAGCGTCCCCTCTACCTCGGCCGGCGTGTACTGGGTCGGCAGTTCGGGGACGCTGTTCGGCCCGCTGGCGGGGCGCTGAGAGTTGTCGGTCACGACGGCCATTCTATGGGCCCGACGTCCCTGCACTTGCCTGGCTTTTCGCCTCAAGATCAGCAGGAGACAAGGCATGCGAAAGGCCGCACGGACACGATTCAAGTGTGACCAAGAACGCTCCCGTACGGCCACTCTCAGTTTACCGCCTTCGGGGCCGTCCTTCTGCAGGGTGGTGGCGACTCACATAGTTGGAGGAGCTCGTCGGCGGCTGCGGCTGCACGCTGTGATCCACTTGGTTCATGGGGCGGACGTGGTCGCCGCTGTTGTTCTCCTCGGCCGCTGACGCGCAGGACTGCTGGCGTGACCCCGGTCGTCAGGGCCGGGGCCCGAACGGGATCTGCGCGAGACGCTGCCGCACCTTTGGTCGAGCGGGAGCGTTGCCGGTGCTGAAGAACGTGATGTTGCCCGAGTCGCTGATGAGCTGGGGTGCGAAGTACTCAAGCCCAGGGTGTTTCCGTATCACGGGGCACATCGGTTCGTGTGGCAAGCGGTGGCCTTCCCCGCCTAGCGCACGACGTGCAGCGGCCGGTGGCGTCTCGTCGTCGCCCGTCTTCAGGCAGCTGCGTCACCCACCCTTCGCCTTTGCAGTCCTGACAGATGCTGCCCTTCGCAGGGCAGCTACAAGCTTCGGTGGTTTCGGCGACCTGTGACTTCATCGGGGGACGGTAGCCAACACGACTTGGTCAGAGGTGGCAGATCCGGAGAACGGTTATGACGATCTATGACAGAGGACAAAGTTGTCCGTTCTCACCCAAGCCAGCCGCCGTCTCATCGAAGCCAGTCGGCTGACCTGAAGGGCGGGCATCATGTTGCGTCCTCACAGGCTCCGCAGCAGACGGTCCCGCTCGTACGCGGCCTGTTCCTCCTCGCGCCGACGTGCGTACTCCGCCGAGCTCGCGACTTCTGAGGCGTCGAGGTGCACGAGATAGTCCCAGCGGCCCCGGTCGTAGCCGTCGGTGTTCTCCCAGGGCTCTGCGAGGCCGCGCAGCCGGTTCCAGTGACGCATCCGAGCCCGGAGGAGTTCGGGCGAGCCGTCGTCGTAGCGGAACGAGGCGCGCACCGGCTTGACTAGGTCCCGCAGGACACGCGCCAGAGCGGCCGCCGCGTTGTACGCGTCGCTGGAGAAGTGGTTCGCAGACCGCATCGCGTCGAACCGCGCGCTGAGGAAGGCTTCCAGTGCGTCGACGTCAGCTTTGGTGAGCGCGGCGGCATGGGTCAGCTCGCCAGCCGGGGCCGCGGACTCAGTGACGGTGCTCATCAATCCCCTATCGGAAGGACCGGCACGGACCGGCCGTCATTTCGCGATTGTCGCGTTGGGAGGTTATCCGACGCAATTGTCCGTGACTCGTGGAGCCTTCCGGGCAAGTCGGCGACGGACGTCCTCTGCTCGGCCGGACATCAATGACACGGCGGCTGACTTGAGTTGTGGGATCTCAGAGCGCTCGGCATGCACCAATGCTGTGACCTGCCGATCTCTGCTCTGTCTCGTACCGATGGCCATGCTTCTGTCTCAGGAGCCTGGCCATTTCCTAGGGTTCTGACACGGGAATTGTGGCGGGCGTCCGGTGCGTCCTCTGGGAACCGTGGGCGAGCGGTCGTGGGTATGCTGCGGTGGGGTTGGTCAAGACATGGGGGCGCTGTTCGGCCGGGCGAGCAGGTGGCTGTTCGCGGATCCGGCACGCGGGAGTCGTCCCCGTGTGCGACGCGGGCAGCCGTTCATCGGTTCATCGCCATGATGGGGGGCGTTCGGCTCGTCGCCGAAGCGCCTCGGGGACTTTCAGCCGCTACCCGCTTCCCTATCCTTGTGAGGCATAAGGATCACGTGTGTGAGCCTCCGGTCGCGTCGCAGTAGGGTCACGATGCACACCAGCACATCCTCGGGGGGAGACGTGGCCGCGAAGAACATCCAACCCATCGAGACCCGCTACAAGGGATACCGGTTTCGCTCCCGCCTCGAAGCACGGTGGGCGGTCTTCATGGACCAGCTCGGCATCCCATGGGACTACGAACCCCAGGGCTACATCGTTGACGGTCAGCCATATCTGCCCGACTTCCTCGTCCGACCAGACGATAAAGAAGGCGCGTTCTGGCTGGAAATCAAAGGCAGCTATCCCAGTGAAGAAGAACTTCTGAAGGCGCGGGGCCTGGCCGAAGGTACAGGGATACGGGCCTTCGTCTACTGGGCCAAACTGGAGCCCCCGGCCCCAGACCTGAGCCGTCTGTCCATGGCTGAGTACGTCGGGCCGCACGAACTCGACTACACCTGGACAAATGATCAGGGGTGGGATGAGGGCCCCGCTGGGCCTGACTCTTGGGAAGCCAGCCTGAAGCCCACAGCGTTCCTCTTCGGCCCGCAGCGTGCCAGGCAAAAGAAGAGCGGGTTCCTTTGGTGGGCGGAGTGCACCGCATGCGGATACATCAAGATCTCAACCAAGGGGCAGAGGTCGTGGTGCCCCAAGTTTGGCGACCTGCCCCTCGAAGAGATCGAACGCCGATATGGCCCGCTGTACCCCTGCTTCGGCCACCGGACCCCACGCATCCTGGCCGCCTACGCCGCCGCACGCTCCGCCCGATTCGAACACGGTGAAAGCGGCGCGCCTGACGAGTAGTCAAGGATGGGTGGGTAAGGCCATGTGGAACGTACCGGCGCAGGTCCTCAGGCAAGACCCAGGCGATCTCAACCACTTCCCGCAGCGAGGCCGCGCGTGCGCCACTTCCGTGGCGCGGCAAGCGATGTAGATGATGTGCCGTCCGGTGCCAGGGTGGGTGCGTTTCCCCTAGCTTGTTGGAGCGCCTCTACGGCAAGGGCGGTCTCCTCAGCGTCTCCCGCACTGCGGCTATTCCGGACTCTCGCCGGGTTCGATGGTGCCGCCGGGGAGTGCCCAAAGGAGGTCGACCTCGGCGACGGCGCGCCGGATCAGCAGTAACCGGCCGGCCCGGTCTCTGATTCGTGGCCAATTGGCCGCCGGGTGGCCATCGGTCGTGCGATCCGGCCACGGAATCTGAGATCCCAGTGCGACGCGAGGTCGCAACCAACTAGTGGCCGGCCGCGAAGGAGAGGAGAAGCCGGCCCTGGCCAGTGACCGAAGGCCAGTCCCCACCTCTGGGTGCGCTGCCGGTAACGGCGGGGTGCTAAGCCAGGGGGGTCAAGCCCAAGAGCGAGCGGAGCCATCGCAAGCAACAGGTGAAGGGGAATCCCTGAAGGACGAACGGAAGTGAACCCTCATAATTAAGGCTCGTTACAGATACACCGCGTCTATGGCCAGGAAATCGGCGGTGGAAATCCCTGACGTTGGAATCGCGTCACACGGCACTGTCCCACTTGGGTGGGGACACGAGCGAACCAGCTCGCGTGTAGGTCACCGTGGGGATCGGGTCAGAGAGGGCGTCCTCCCAGGGAGTAACTAGTAGTTGCGGAACGCGGAAACCCCGTGTGGGTCCGGCCTTGTCGTCGGTAAGCCAGAGGTAACGATGGCTCAAATCCCCCACGGGAACAGGAAAGTCCAAGAAGCGAAAGCCGCTGGGGTGAAAGCCCAGGGGAAAGGCCGGACACAGGGAACTCTCTCCCTCCGGCTATAACCCGGCGGATACCGGGCAAATGCTCGGCACGGAAACGTGCGCAGACGTGGACTTGGTAGGCCATGTAGTGAACGCGGGCAAAATCCCGCACCCTTGATGCAAGTTAGACGGAGGGGCAAGGCAATGGTCATGGTGGACAGCGCTACGGCCCTGACGAACGGAGTCGGGGACAGCGACTTCTGGCACAGCATCGACTGGGGCCAAGAAGAGGGCGCTGTAAGGAAATTGCGCCAGAGGATCTACAAGGCATCGCGAGACGGAAACCTGAAGCAGGTACGTAACCTGCAAAAGCTCATGCTGCGGTCACGGGCTAACACGCTCACGAGCGTCCGGCGCGTAACGCAGCGGAGCACCGGAAAGAAGACAGCAGGAATCGACGGACAGACGGCACTTACCCCGGAACGTCGGGGCAAGTTAGCCAGGACGCTACTGGCCGAGCCTGTGTCCGCAGCCAAGCCTGTCAAACGTGTATACATCCCTAAAGCCAACGGAAAGAAGCGGCCTCTTGGTATCCCGGTCATCGTTGACCGGGTGCAGCAGGCCAGGGCGAAAAATGCCCTGGAGCCGGAGTGGGAAGCACGATTCGAGGCCCGAAGCTACGGCTTCCGTCCCGGTCGTGGCTGCCACGACGCCATCGACAGCATCTTCAAGATTGCCTCCCTGAAGCGGGCGAAAAGATTGTGGGTGTTGGACGCGGACCTGTCGGCCGCCTTCGATCGCATCAACCACGACGTACTGATGGGCAGGTTGGGAAACTTCCCGGCCAGACAGCAGGTACGCGAGTGGTTGAAGGCAGGTGTTATGGAGCGAGGGACATACTCCCGCACGGAGGAAGGCACCCCACAAGGGGGAGTCATCAGCCCGTTGCTCTTAAACATTGCCCTGCATGGGATGGGAGACGCCATCGGAGCCAACTTACCCCGGAGCATGCGGGTAAAGATGGCAGGCGCTCCAGCCTTAGTTCGGTACGCCGACGACTTCGTGATCTTCTGTCGCACGGAGGACGAAGCATGGCAGCTCAAGGAAAAACTATCGGTATGGCTCTCCCCGAGAGGTCTGTCCTTTAACGATGAGAAGACCCGCGTGGTCCATGTCGACGAAGGATTCGACTTCTTGGGTTGCACCGTCCGGAAGTTCAACGGAAAGCTGATCATCACACCGAGCAAGGAAGCCGTACAACGACTGAAGGCAAAGTTGCGCACCATCGTCAAGGAGTCACAGGGAGGATCAGCCCAAAAGTTGATCACTCGCCTCAACCCCTTGATCCGAGGATGGGCAACGTACTACCAACCAGTCGTTTCCAAGAAGACCTTTGCCGACCTGGATAACTACATGTTCACGATCCTGCGGCGATGGGCCCTCAAGAGCCATCGCCGTAAATCCTGGGCATGGGTTGCTTACCACTACTGGGGGAAGCGCCAAACAGGTCGGAACGACAGATGGGTGTTCGGAACCTCAGAACGCCATCTGACCAAGTTCTCTTGGACGAAGATTGTTCGCCACACCATCGTCAAAGGGGACTCCTCCAAAGACGATGCGACACTGGCAAGCTACTGGGCCGCCAGATCCCGAAAGCGGCTGCCGCAGACAGAATCCAAAAGGATTCTGAACCTGGCAGCCCGCCAAAAGGGGCTATGCCCGGGGTGTGGCCTCGACTTGATCGAAGGCGCGGGGTACGACCCAGACGATGTCAACGACTGGGCGAAGTGGTTTACGGCGAACCTTCGGGGGATCCATATTCACCACAAGACGTACCGACGTGACGGAGGTACAGACGAAACCACCAATCTGGAGGTGCGGCACACGTTGTGTCATCAGCAACTCCATGCTGATGACCACCGGAAAGGAATCTAGATCGCGAGCCGCGGCCCGCTTGAGCCGGATGCGCTGTGAGGTGCACGTCCGGTTCTGAGGGGGGTGCGGCGCAGTAATGCGCCGCACCTACCCGACCATGAGTGAGAACGGACAGTTCGCCTGGGGCAGACAGGAAAGATCACGGAAGGACTGGCCAACGCTTCCGAAGCATGTCAACGTGGACGTCTTCCCGGAAAAGCTGCAGGTCAGAGAGGTGTCGCCAGTGACCGTGGAGGTTGCCCAGTCCGGGTTCGCTACGACCGTCCATGCCCTACGCCTGCGCTCCTGGAAACTCGGTCCAGGTCAGCCGGCGCTGGTGACCGACCAGTTCACCGATGCCGACTTCAAGCTGGTCGTGGACGATCGCGCCGATGTTCATGTGAACAGCATGGACGGCCGGTTCTACCTCGGCTGGTTCCCGACGGGCCGTCCAGGCACCGATGGTGAGGGATGGGTGATCGCGGTCACCGGCACTGCTAAGACCCGCGGGTACCGGATGTCGTTCGACATCGAGACCCCGGCGGACATCGTCGCCGCCGCCGTGGCGCAAGTCCTGGCCACATCCCAGCCGTGCTGATCGGCGTACAGCCATCGCTCCACGCCTAACGGGGCGCTCGTACGCACTGCATACCCTGCCCTGCCCGACCCTTGGGGCACCCGTGTGTCCGCTACCGCAAGGAGTACCACCGTGGATCAACCGCCCATCCCGGAGATTACCGTCGGCGAACTCATCGAGCTTCTGTCCGCCTGCGACCGCGACGCGCCGGCCCAACTCGCCATCAACCCTCTCTTCCCTATGGCCCACCGCATCGGCGCAGTGATCCCTTCGCGGGACGAGAACGGCACACCGCTGGTCTTCATCGCGGAGGCCAATGACGCCGAACAGATCGGCCATCTCCCGCCCGACGTCGCCGTCGCCCTCGCCTGGCATGAGCCGACCGAGGCTCCCGCCCGCCGCCGACGCAAGGCGACCGAGCCTGACAACGGCAGCTGAGCCACCCCCGAGCCCATGGAGGCGCCCCTGAACCCCTATCACCCCCTCGATCCTTCCCACCCCGATTCGCCAGACCCGGTGTACTGGGTCACCCCGCGCCATCTGGCCGGTGACGACGGCGCTCTCGCCGAGCGGATCTGCGACCTCCTGGCCGGCATGGGCTGGCGTATGTGGCCGACGTCCCGTCACACCCTGCTGTACGTGAGCCCGGATGAGCTGCGTGGAGCCGAGTGGATCCTGGCGGGCTATCCGTTCGAACTCGGCGGACTGCCCGTCGCCTGGCAACTCTCCGCCCGGACCCACTCCTTCAGCGCCATGACGGAATGGAACGCCTACTTCACCGCGGGCGTCCCGCACGAGGCGCTCGCCGACCTCCTCCTCGCGCTCGACGCCGGCGAGAGCCCCGACGCCGGATTCGACGAGCCGGAGACGGTCCTGACCGCGCTGGTCGCCCGGGGCTGGATACGGGACGTGGACCGCCCTCGCACGACGGTCACCGACCCCGGCTTCTCCTCCAGCGTGTCGCTGGAGGAGGTGCCGCCTCTGATCCAGGACGCGGACCCGCGCCCCGATCTTGCGGGCTGGCAGGCGTGGGCGGAACCCGTTCTGGGCGCCCCGTATCTGTGGTGCGCCAGCTTCAGCTCCAGCGTCCCCCACGACCTGGTCGCGGTCTTCGCCTCTTCGCTCGCCTCCTCGGCCCCCGTGCCACGGCGCACCCTGCCGGACGGCGCGGAGGGTCGCCTGACCGTCGTCCGCCGAAGCTGACGACGGCACCCTCCGCAGGCGCCCCTTTCAGGAAAGGTCACTTGACCCTGTCTGTTTCACCCATGTCCCCGGGACGCCGTGCGATCGCAGATGCCATCGCGGCGGCCGGACCGGGACGGCACTACCTGCACATTGTCCGACCAGTGATTGCCCGGGAGGTACTTGCCGAAGTCCTCTACCTGGGCGGCAACGGCCTGGCCCTCGGCCCTGTGAGCGCACAGCGGCTCGACCGCCTGGCCCACCTGGTGGATATGGCCTTGTCGGACACGACGAGTCGGTGCGGATCATCTGTGCTGTCGCTGGTCTCGGATGTGCCCACCGGCACGGGCCCGGTCCGCAAGGTAACCCGCTACGTCCTCGAAGACGGCCGGTGTACGGAGGCCGGGGAGCTGAACCGGCGCGAGTACGGCGCCTGCTCCGTGATCCTCGCCCGAATGGAAGCCGAACGAGCCGCCGAGGACGTACGGGTGCTTACCACTCTGCCCAGCCGCTTCCCGACCCTCTGACGACACCACCGTCGTCACCCCATCCCACGCCCGACTCCCGGAGGTCCGCTTGCCCCTGCCCTTGATCCGGCTCGCCATCAGTGCCACCACCGGCACGGCCCACCACGGTGTGCTGCTTGACTCCGAGCCCTTGACGGCCTGCGCCACGCACTCACCCGACTTGGCGCCGATCGCCCCGGACACTGCGCACTCCCTGTGCCAGAGCTGCACCCGGGCCCGTCTCATCCTCACTACGCCGCCGCACCCCGGCGGCGAACCCGAGACCCGGCCCGCCGCCGGCACAGGCAAGGGCGCTGCCGCGCATCTGCCGATCCCGGGCCACCTGATGGGCTACTGCGGCAAATCCCTCGATAGCCGCCGGAGCATGGCCCGACGGGTGTGCGCCAACTGCACCAGCTTGCGCGCTGCCCTCGACCGCTTCCGACAGCGTGCGGGTCAGCTCCTCTTGCCCGATGCCGACCCTTGCCATGGTGACGACACCTTGCTGTGGACTGCCAAGGGGAGAGTGAATCTGGTGACCGGGCACCGGCGCAACTCCGTCACGGGCCACGCCTACTGCGAGCGGCACCTCGCCGGCCCCAACCCTGGGGCCCCGAACGAATGCGCACCGTGCCGACGCCACTATCGGGAAGCCCAGGCCGGACGCCACGCCCACACCCTGCCCCACATGCAGACGCACGCTGCAGGCTGGGCGCAGCGCGCCCTCGATGTCTTCGATGCCCCTGCCTGCTCCCTGCGCTCCGGGGACGCCTACACCCTCTCCGGCTGCTCCCAGACTCACTTCGTGGTCGCCATGACCGACCGTGCCGGTGAGAGCCACACCGACGTCCTCCTCTACCTCCCCGCCGCGGAACGCGTCACCGACGTCCGCGTACGCAGGGACCGTCTGGTCACCATCCAGCGGCCACGGCCCGGGGCCGTGCCGAACCCGCCTGCCTCATAGGCGAATTCCGCTGTCCGCCGTTCAACCGTCGTGCTCGGCAGGCCTATTCGGCCTGCCGGGCTTTTGCGTATCGGGGACCTGCGGGGCACGCTGAATGAAGCGGGCGACGCCCTCACCGGCGGCGATGTGGATGTGCAGGTGACGGTTGTGCTGCTCGTCGCCGATGCTGGTGATCGCCTGACACCCGCCGTGGCGGTCGATGACCTCCGCCGCCACGGTCTGCTGCACCGCAAGGAGCTTCACGGCGGTGTCCGCGTCGAGCTCCAGCAGCGAGCGGACGTGCTGTTTGGGGATGACGATGATGTGCTCGGCGCCGAATCCCGGCACGGGAGGGCGGAAGGCCAGCACGTCATCCGTCTCGCACACCACGTCCACAGCGATATGCCCGGGCAGAACCTGCGAGCAGTACCAGTCCAGTCCGTCTGCCATGACCTGCACCGTAGAGCCGTCACGGCGGCGCCGCGAGCACCGGATACGACACTGCCCTCTGCGGAAGACAGAGGGCACTGCGGGTGGAAGGTGGTCAGCGTGCGGACTGGGCCTTGTCGAGCGCCTTCTTCAGGTTGGCGTCCACGAGCCCCGGCGAGCCGGAGACGATCACCACAACGGTGCCCGAGCGGAGTGCCGTCTGCTTGACGATGCTGCGCTGCCCGCCAGCGGAGAACGTGAGCAGCTGGCTCCACTGCTCGTCGCCCAGTGCCGGCGCGGCCGTCTCCTGGGTGCGCATGTCGATGGCCGTACTGCCCGACAGCACCTGATAGGCGGGGCATGACACCATCGCGTCGAAGATCTCGCCGATGCCCTTCGACAGCTTCGCCGCGGTGTCGCTGTAGAGCTCCTCGCTCAACTCGGAGCCCGTGGCGCCAGCGTAGGTGAAGGACGCCTTCGCCTTGCGCGGGAAGGCGAGGCTCGTGCCGGTGGCGGTGTCGCCGCCGAGCTTTTCCAGCGCCGGGCAGCCGATCACGGTGACGTCGTCGTGTGCCGCAGGCCGCTGCGGCACACGGGTGTAGTCCTCGCCCAGGTCGCTCTCGTCGAGGAGCCGCTTGTCCAGTGCGGCCGAGGACAACGGCGCGGGCGCGGAGACGCTCGTGCCGTCCTGCCCTGCTGGGGAGTGGGCCGAGTGCGCCGGGCTGGTGGAGCAGCTCGCCACGGTCAGGACGGCGAGGGCGCTGAGGCTGAGGACGGTCGTGGTGGGAAGGCGCATGCGAAAACCCCTAAGTGGCCTGCGAACGGTCTGACTGGGTCGGCCCTCCGGGCGCCGACGTACGCGGGAATAAGGGGGTTGGGGTTTCGCGGGCTTTAGTGGCCGAGGTGGCGCAGGCCCTCTTCGAGGGTGGGGTGGAAGTGGTCCACCGGACCGGAGTTGCGGTTGTACCAGGCCGGGTCTAGCTCGGGCTCCTTCGTCTCGTGTCCGGCGCGGCAGCGCAGCCAGATCGAGTCGTCGCGCATGCTGAAGATGATCCAGTCCCGGTACGCGCCGCACTGCGGGCAGGCACGGACCTCGCCGTCGATTACGAGCGGACGCTGCCAGCGCATCATCAGCCCCGCCACCTCCGTCCGCGACGGCACCCGCAGGTCCGGCGGCAGGAAGTCGGGCACCACCGTCTCGGCGGCCGGGGCAGGCGCGGGCGGCTCGAAGGACTGAACGGCTTCCAGCAGCGCTTGGCCCGCCTGCTGGGCCTCACGGAACTCACGGTCGGCACGACCACGTTGGAATCCGAACACCCGGTGCCCTTCTTTCGTCTGACAGGCCACAGCGAGAGTGCCTTATACGCCTGACCTGCTTCAACTCTCAGACTCCGTAATCAGCGGGCCTTGCCCGGCCCCTCGCTGCGGCTCGCCCTGGGCGTCGTCCGCCGCGGGGAGCTGGTCGAGGCGCTGCTGGTGTGGTCGGGCATCGTCGAGGCGTCGGCGGGCAGGCCGGCCGTGCGGCGCAGCCGCCACACCAGGACGTCGCTGACCGAGTCGGCAGTGTCCAGTTCCCGCCGCTCGGCGGCCTCGGTCAGGAGCGCGGCCGGGTCGTGGCCGGCGTTTTCGGCGTCGGCGAGGGTGGCCGCCAGCGCGTACCAGCCCGGCTCGGCCAGGATCTGCTCGGCCAGATGCGGCACGGTCGCCCGCAGGTAGGCGGCTTGCTTGTGCCGAAGAGGCTGCGACAGGCGTCGGCCGCGCTGGAACAGCACGCCCAGCGGAACCTCGGCCGCGGCTTGGTAGGCGACGCGCAGATACTCGGTGGCCTGGCGTGCGGCGGCGGCCTGCTGGGCATGCTGCTTCTTGTCATGCCAGTGAGCGGCGGCGGTGACCAGGAAGAACGCCATGTCGATCAGCATCGCCGTGGTCGCCCCGTCCTCTCCGCGGCCGAGCGCGGGGCCGCTGTAGACGAGGTCGCGGGCGGCCTGGCGGAGGGCGCGGTCGTGTCCGCGTTCGGCCTGGATGTGGGAGCGGGTGGCCCGCTCGAACGCGAAGGCCGCCTCGCGCAGTTGGGCACGGGTGTGTGCGGCGGAGGTCTGGGCGAGCGCGTCCAGGACTTCCCCGGCTGCCGCGATCTGCGCCGCCACGAGCGTGTCCTCACCGCCATCGATGACCAGCACCGCCTGCCACGCCGCCGCAGCGGCCCGGCGGCGTGCCGTGGCCGGTCCGCTCGGCGCGGGAGCTGCGGTGGTCGGGTCAGACAGGCCGTCGGCGTTCTGGGGTGGGGCATCGGACGACCAGCGTTTGCGGATGCGGGGCAGGGAGAGGTCGGGGGAGAGGGTGGAGCCCGCGTAGTAGACCGGTTCCTTGTTCCCGTTGCGGTCATCGGGGAGGGCGACCTTGTATCCGAGCAGGTCGCCGGAGGGCGCGACGCGTTTGCGGATCAGCACGCCGGCGGCGGTCAGCCGCTCGAAGAACTCCTTCTCGCTGGTGGCGCCGGCGACCGCGCGGCGCACGGTTTCCCTCAACTCCTCGCGGGAGGCACGGTCCTTGCCCTGGCGTTCGGCCTTGTGGCGTTCGGCGCTGGTGGGGCGCTTGGCGGCGGTGCCGTCCCCCTTGTTGAGGCGGCGCAGTCCTAGCTCGGCCTCCAGAAGGCGGGCCTCGGCCTGGACGCGGGCGGCGTCGTGGTCGAGGTCGGGCTTGTAGCCGTCTTCGCGCACCAGGGTGGCGATGATGTGGATGTGGTCGTCGGCGTGCCGTACGGCCGCCCACCGGCAGCCCGCGCCCTGGGCGGGGTCGTCGATGCCGGCGGCGGCAACCATGCGGCGGGCGATGTCGCCCCACTGCTCGTCGCTGAGCAGGGGGTCTTCGGGGGCGTTACGGACGGACAGGTGCCACACGTGCTTCTTCGGCCGGTCGTCCTGGTCGATGGCGTCCAGGGGCTGGTCCAGCAGCCGCTGCAGATCCTTGTACGTGGCCTGCGGATCGCGTCCGGGATCGGGGGCGTTGTTGTCCCAGGACGCCACGAGGTGCGGGTCGATGTGTTCTTCGTGGGTGCCCGGCCCGTACAAGTAATACAGCAGGCCGAAGGTCCGCTTCCCGCGGGCATGGATCTTGGGAACCATTCGGTGAGGCGACTTTCTAGGACTGGGCGAGGAACTGGTCGGTGGCGTGCTGGACGCGTTGGACGGCGTGTTCGGTGGCGGCGATGACGGCATCGAGTTCGGCAGGCTGGGCACCAGAGTTGAGGGCGCGGGCGACCTGGTTGAGGTTGTTACCGACGTGGCCGAGGTGCCGGCGGGCGGCGAAGAGTTCCGTGATCAGTTCGCGGCGCCCGGCGATGGCGGCGGCACTGGCGTCAAGGTCACTGGCGGCGGCCAGCCCGCTGCGGGCGAGGAAGGCGGGCAGGCTGGTGCGGGTGGCGGTGGCGGCTGCGGTGAGCACGTACTTCTCGTCGTCGTTGAGGCGGACGCTGCACACGTGAACGCGCTTGTTGGTGTGGGACTTCGGGGAGCGTTTGCGTGAGCGGTTCTTCGTGGCGCGGCGCTTGCGCTGCGGCGCGGGCTTCTCCTGCTGCGATCCGCCCTCGGTCGCTGCCTGGCCGACCTGCGCCCCCCGGTGCTGGTCGGCTCCCGCCACCCCTGGGGCGGGCAAGGCCAAGGACGCCTTCCCCGACGGGGAAGAGTGTCTTGGCCGATAACTTGCTCGCACGGGGAGCGAGTTGGAGACCGGCTCACCAGGGGTGGGGGCGGGGCTTGAGCTCGGGTTCGTCACTGCCCACCGTCCTGAGCGTCGTGGATGATCTCCAGGATGTCGAGGACGAAGTCGAAGGCGTCCTCAACGTCGGTGAGGTGATGGATCTGCTCGGTGGGGGAGATCTGGACGAACCACTGTCCCTCGGGCCCGTCCACGGCCGAGTGGATCAGCCGGTACCGGAGGAAGGTTTGCAGGAACGCCCAGATCAGGCGGTTTTCGAAATGGTTGGGTGCGGATGCGCGTGTCATGGTGTTTTCCTCTTGTGGCGGGAGCGGTGGCCCGGCACGATGCCGGGCCACCGGATCGATTCAGCGGAATGGAGTCGCCTGACCTGCGTCTCTGCAGGTGTCAGCCGCACTCGCTGCAGCGTGCGAAGTGCCGACTCATCGCGCGGGCCATGTTGTGCTTGACCGTGATCGCTTGCTTCGCGCTGGTCTTGGCCGGTGGGGTGCCGGCGTTGCGCTCTGCATAGCTGGTCAGGAAGCAGATGTCCTTCTCGAAGTCGGACTTGATGCGCGACATGCGCGGGCACGTCTTCACCGTGCACTCCTCTTCTGCGTGGTGGATGTGGCCGTTTCACGGCGCAGGCGTTCTAGGACCGGCGTCAGGCGGTCGTTGCGGATGCCGATGTTGTGGGCGCGCATGATCTCCCTGAGCTGGGTGCGTGTGACCTCGGCGTTCCCGTCCCGTTCCAGCAGCTCGGGTACGTGGGGACGGAGTTGGGCGACGAGTTGGTCCACGCTCGGCCGCGGCTGCTTCCGGGACGGCTTGCCCTGCCCGCCTCGGGACCGGTTCCGGGTCGCCTTCGGCATCCTGCGCGCGGGGACCGCGTGGGGACGGTCCCCAGTCGGGTCGGTCCCCGTCTCGGAGCGGGAGTCTGCGGGGTCCCGGTCCCCGTCGTCGGGGACCGGTCGGGGACGGTTCCCGGCGGGCTCGGTCCCCGTGTCGGAGTCGGGGGCACCACGGTCCCTGGTGCTGGGGACCGGCGTCAGGGACGAGCTATCCGCGCTTCGAGCTGCAGTTTTGTCCTCGTCGATCCGCCGGTCCCCGTGGTCCCCGGCCTCGTAATCCTCGTCTCCGTGGTCCCGGTCCCCTCCTGCGTCTGCCCGGTCCCCGGTAGCGTCGATGTCGGGGGCTGGGTGCTCCTCTTGGTCCCCGTTCTGTGCGGGCGCCGTCCCCGCGACCTGATCCGGACGGTCCCCATGGGGACCGTCCCCGGCCGGTGCGGTGTCTGCGTCGGGGACCGTGCGTGGCTGGCTCGTCTGGTCCCCGGCTGCCGTCCCGTCAAGGGCGGGCCGGCCGAGGGGAGTGTGGTCCGCGCCCGGTGAGGGCTGCGTCCAGGGCGAGGGCAGGTCGATCGTGGCGAGCGCGGTGGCATGTCGGCGGGCGGCGAGCTGGTTCAGGAGCATGCGGAGCTGCTGGGGATCGCTGCCCACGCCGGAGCGTCCGAGGGCCGACTCAAGTCGGCGTGCGATCCATCGGCTCCGCCAGCTGTCGCCCTGCTTCGGGGACCGTCCGGCCAGGCGGGTAGCCAGGGTGACCGCGCGGGCGGTGGCGCGGTCGCGGGTGATCTGGGCTGCGTCGCGGTCGCGCTCGGCGATGCCGAGGCGGGACAGCAGGCGCTCGCGTGCTTCCCGTCCGAGGACGGCCAGGATGCCGTGCGAGGCGGCACCGGGCTTGCGCAGGCGCAGCTCGATCCCCATGGCCTGGTGCCACAGCATCGCCGCCATGACGGGCCCGACGAACGCCCGTACGGTGCCCCCGACCGGGCCGGATTCGGCGTAGGCGGGGATCACCTGGACGCCGGTGATCATCCAGACCAGGATCCCCGGCAGGCCCGGAGCGCCCTGGATGGTGAGGTTCTGGCGGGCCATCAGCGCGGTGGCGAACAGCGCCAGTTCGGCAGCGCCGAACATGGCGGCACGCTCGGCGGTGCCGGCCATGTCGAGGTAGTCGGCGGCGAACCGCCAGCTGGTGTCGGCGCTGTAGGCGGTGCAGCCGAGCGCGGCGAGCGCCGCGACCCACACCGCTGGGGCGGACGAGCGAGCCCTGCCCGCGCGGGCACCACGGCGCAGGACCAGCCAGCCGCCCGCCAGCACGGCGAGGCCCGACAGTGCAACGGCGCCGGTGATCAGGTGCGATAGCTCGATGGAGACGCCGGCCAGACGTATGGCGGTGGGGTGGGTCATGCTGCCTTTCCAAGAGCGGTGATCAGCGCGCGGGTCTGCACCTGCCGGGGCACGGGCGAGGAGATGGCCTCGTCCTCGTCCTCGTCTTCGTCGGCGGTGGGGGCGGTCTCGTCGTACAGGCCCCAGTAGCGGTCGCGGTCGGCGACGGCATGGGCCGCCCGGCGCATCAGGTCGCGCGCCCAGTCGAGTTCGAGCTGGAGGGTGTACGCGAGGCGCTCAGGGCTCCATCCGCGGACGTAGGCGTGTCGGACGACGGCCTCGCGTTCGGCGTCGCTGAGGTGCACGTCGCGGCCCTGGAAGGCCGCCTTGACCCGGGCGTAGTCGAGGCGTTTGCTGACCCGGGCGTGCCAGGGGCGGCGCTCGATCTCGGTCAGCCCGCCCCACATCCCGTGGCGGATGTCGTTGTCCAGGGCGTAGTTGAAGCAGTCCTTCTTGACCGGGCACCGGCCGCAGATGGACTTGGCCTCCGCGGCGGCCTCGTGGTCGCGCGGGGCGTGGAAGAACAGCTCGTCGGCGTCCTCGGCGGGCATCCCGTGGCACAGGCCCCGGGCATGCCAGCTGTGGTCGGCGATCCCGCGCAGCGTCGAGCGCGCGGTGTCGTTCGTGGTGATGGTGCGCAAGAGGATCTCCGGGTACGCCTCAGCACTCGCGCGGCGCCGGCGTGGGTGAGGGCGGCGTGGCGCGGAGGTGAGGCGGGGCGAGGGCACGGCGATGCCGCACCGGAGGTGAGGGAGGTGTGCGAGAAGGGCCGGTTCAGCGGCGCTGGAAGCGGCGGTCCGGGCCGTCGAAGTGAACCGGGGTGCACATGCCGGACAGGCGGGACAGGATCCGGTCGCCGATCACGTCGCGCAGGACCGGCTGCCGTGGCGGCATGCCAAGCTCGCGTACGGGCGGCAGGTTCGTGGTGAAGATCGTCGGCAGGCGGTTCTGGCAGCGCCAGTTCACCAGCCGGAAGGTGATCTCCTCCGTCCACGTGCTGCTCTTGGCGGCGCCGAGGTCGTCGAGCAGCAGCAGCGGCACCCGTACGATCCGGCGCAACATGTGCTCCGGGTCCACGCCGGACTGCGGGCGCATGTCGGCGTACATGTCGGCGGCGGTGGTCGCGTGCCAGGACACACCGCATCCGGCGGCGGTCAGGGCGCGGATCGCGCCGTACGCCTGGTGGGTCTTGCCCGCTCCGGTGCTGCCCCACAGCAGCAGCGACGGGCCGTGTGCGATCCGTCGGCGTCCGGCCGTGCCGAAGTGCGGATTGAGCCCGCCGGCGTTCGGTTCGACCGCCGCCTCGGTGATGGAGCGGACCCAGGCCGTGACCTCGGGGTGCTCGACCACGGCGTGGCGGTAGTCGACCGGGATGCGAGCCTGTGCGGCCTCCAGGGCCGGGATCGGCTCCGGGGTGTCCGGCAGCGGCGAGGTCGGGTCGATGCCGCGTTCGGCCAGCTTGGCCTCCAGGCGGGCGCGGAGCCGCTCGCCGATGGCGGGCTGGGGGTCGGCGAGATGCGCGCGGGTCACAGGCGGCCTCCAAACGTCGTCGGCTCGGTCGGATTGAGGTAGGGCGTGTAACCGGAGGTGCTGGCCCATGGCCCCGCGCCGGAGGCGGACGACGGCACCGAGGCGGCCTGCGGGGCGGCATTGACGACCTCGTTCACCAGGCTCGGCAGGACGCTCGGGTGCAGACCCTTGGCCCGCAGCCGCTCCAGCGCGGTGCCGATGTCCTGCGGGTCGAAGCGCTCGTCCAGGAGTGCCTTGATCTTGCGCCCCAGGAGCCCGAGGAAGTCCTCAGGCGGTCGGCGCTGGCAGTCCCGGATGTACTCGGCCACCAGCTCCTTGGCGGAGACCGATCCGGGGACGGCGTCGGGTGCGGGCGCCTCGCGCCCCGTAAGGAATGATCCAGGATCCAAGATCCTAGATCCAGAGCGGGAGTCCTCCCGTAGTCCTCCCGTAGTCCTCCGTGAGTCCTCCGGGAAATCCCTCTGACCTGGGCTTTTCGTTGGCGTTGCCGCAGTGGGGGCAGCTAGGTCAGCCAGCGGCACGGACACCGGCTCTCCAGGGTCCGCCGTGGTCCCCGCCGGCTGCGTGGCGGTCGGAACCGGGCGGTGCACCCCGCGCTGAGGGCTCCCGGAGTCATTCGGGAGGGTTCCGGGAGGCGTCATGGATGGCACTATGCGCGTGGGGCAGTCCCGGGTCTGGCACTTGCCGCAGGGGTGGTGGCCCTGGTGGCTGGGGCAGCGCGGCACTCGGGACGCCGTGGGCTTGTTGATCTTCTGGTGCTGCTCCCACGTCATCACGTGGAGCCACGTGCGCCCGTCACAGCCGGTGTAGCGGCAGATCAGCCCAGCGGCGGCCAGTTCCTCCAGGTCCTGGGCGACGTGGGCGGCGGTGTGCTCCGGGCGCAGGGCCCACAGCCGTCCGGCGATGATCGCCGGGTGGTCACGGTGTCGGCCGGAGTCATCGGCCTGCGTCAGCAGCCCGATGAAGGTGAGCATGGCGGTCACCGAGCACTCGGCCAGCGACTCCGACTCGAACATCTCGGGCTTGACGGTGCGGATGCGTGCCATCAGGCATCACCCCCACACTGCCGCACCGACGGTTGATCCGTTGCCAGCCCTTGGCGGATGGAGGTGGAGGGGGCACAGGCTGCCGCGCAGGCAAGGCCGTCGGGCCTTTTGCGCAGGGCAGATCGCATGCGAGAATCTCCTTTGGTGTTGCCGCGCTGAAACGCCCCGCGGAAGGGATCAGCGTGGTGATGGTGGCGATATCCGCCCTTGCCGGGGCGGTTTGTGCCGTGAGGCGTTCGGCGTCCGCGAGTTGCGTCTCTCGGGCGCCGTCGCTGTATGCGGGCTTAGGAAGCCCGGAGTGTGGGCATGCCGCTGCTCCTCGTGTTCGACGTGCCGGGCGGGCTGCCCGGAGGGACGACGAACATACGCACGACCCTGCGTCAAGATCCAGACTTGGCTCTTAAACCCTCTACAAGTCGCGCGGTCGGGCGCGACGCGGGGCGGGTGATCATGAGTGGTCCTCGTGCCTAGGGGTGCAGCGAACGCCACGGGTAGCGATGCGAGCAGCATCCCTCGCCACGGCTGCAACACTTTGGTGTTGCCGTACCTGGAACATACGCCAAAGTGATCCCGAGCTGTCAACACCCTAGTGTTCCGTCTTGCGGGTTGGTCTCATGTCAACACTGGAGTATCGTCAGCGCCTCAGGGTGTAATGGGAGGAGCCGAGTGATGGTGGAGTCCAGCGGATCGGCGGAGGTGCCCTCGGGGTCGTCCGGCGGTCGGCAGCTGAGCCTCGCCGACAAGCTGAACCACCTCTTCGAAACGGTGAAAAACCCGGCGACGGGCAAGAAGTTCACCAATGCGGAGGTGTCTCGCGCGATTCGTGAGGCCGGCGAGGCGGATGGCCTCACTGTCTCAGAGAGCGCCATTTCGCAGCTACGCTCCGGAGCCAAGCCGAACCCGACCGTGAATACCGTCGAAGCGCTGGCGCGCCACTTCAATGTCACGCCCCAATACTTCTTCCCGGACTTCGACGCCGAGGAGTCCGAGAAGATCCGGGCCTCCATGGAGTTGATCGCGGCCGTGGGAGACACCAAGGTGCGAGGGCTCGCACTGCGAGCCAATGGGCTCTCGGCTGACAGCCTCAAAATGATCACGACGGTAATTGAACAGGCGCGTCGCCTAGAGGGCCTCGATAAGCCTGATAATCCCTCAGTAACGTGACCTCTCTCACCCGCTATCCCGTTTTGACGGATATGCCTTCAAGATCCTCTTGGTCGCCCGGCGAGGCTGTGTAAAGCTCCGCTTGGTCGCGGGGGATTCTCCGCGTGTCAGTGAGTAAGAGTCGAGTGAGAACTGCGTACTGCGCTTGCTCGGGGGTCATAGCGAGGATCTCGTTCATGTTCAATCGGCGTTATGCGCGGAAAGAAGCGCAGCTGAGGCGACTGTGCGAGGAGCAACTGCGGGGAATCGAAATATCTGACCCCTACGCGGTGGATGAAGTATGCCGCCAGTTGGCGGTCAGGCGTGGGCGCCCGCTGCACCTCCACGAATTGCCCGACCTGGGGGGTGTCAATGCCCCGTGCGGTCTCATGATCTCCTTCGAAAGTGGAGATCACATATTTCATGTGACGGCCACAAGTGAGCGGCACCGCGCGCAAATAGTCCGCCATGAATTGGCGCACCTACTCCTCGGACATGCAAGCGAGAACACGAGCGTCGTGGAGTCGCTCCTGTCGATCATGCCGCAGGGCGTCGACCCCTCGGCCGTGCTCACAGCGCTCGGACGGACCAGCTACGACAGTGAGACCGAGTATGACGCCGAGATGGCTGCCTCGTCCCTCGGTGAGCTGTTCGAGGAACTGGCCTACTCAGGCCGAGAACCAGGGCGGCCGGGCGCCATGACGCGTCTTGACGACGCCCTCGTCCATCCCCGGAGGAACCGCCGCTCATGAACACCCCGACCCTCGTCGCCGGTTCCCTGTGGCTCGTGACCGTGTGGCGTCTGCCGTCCATCCGTCACTCCCACAAGCAGCGGAGCCTTGCGCTCACGTTCGCGGCCCTGGCTGCGGCCATGACCTTCGAGGTGCCCGCCGTCAAAGCCGCCATCAGCGACAACGCCGGCGTCACCAGCCTTACTCCGCTGCTGAAGCACCTGCTCGGCGTTACCTCCGCGGCCTTCCTCCTGGACTTCATCGTCGCCGTCGTCCGCCCGCAGGGCCTGGCCCGCCGCACCAGGCTGGCAGCGATCGCAGCCACGCTCCCCCTCATGGTCCTCTTCTATACGCTGGCCAACTGGATGCCAGGTGGGCCAGTACGGGTCGGCGAGGGCGAGCGCGCCATCTATCCGGTTCTCTACACGGCGGTCTTCACGCTGTACATCGGCATCGCCATGTTCGTCGCCACCTGGCTTTTCCTCAGCGGCGTCCGGCACAGCCGCACCCTCCTGGGCAGGGCCGGCCTCGGCCTCATGGGGCTCGGCACGCTGCTCGGCAGCCTCTATGCCCTGCAGCGCATCGGCTTCGTCACGCTGGACCTCACCACCGGAGTCCGGTATTCGACGCTGGAGTACCAGATCTCCACCGTACTCAAGCAACTGGCGATTCTGTCGATCGCGCTCGGCAGTTGCCTGCCACCGCTCTCCGTGGCCGTGGAGTACGTCAGATCCTGGATCATGCTCAGGCGGCTCCAGCCTTTGTGGAAGCGCCTGACAGACGCCGCTCCCCACGTGGTGCTCTCCACATCGGTTCCAAAGCAGCGTGTCGGCTTCCGACTTGAACGATGCGTCATCGAAATCGAGGACGCGTGCCTGGCCCTACGTGAATACGTGTCAGTAGATGTCCGCGAGCGTGCTCGCGCGCTCGCCTTCCAAAAAGGCGTAAGTGAGCAGGAAGTTGATGCGGTGACAGAAGCCGCCTGGCTGCACGTGGCCGCTAGCGCCGCTCGAACAGGAAACCAACTTGAAGGTGTTGAGTACCCGCCCCTCGGTGTCACTGGAAGGGACCGGCCGAGTGAACTCGCGTGGCTCCACGCGGTATCCCGCGCCTACGCTTCTTCACCCGTCGTAACAGAATTCACCCGCCAGGAAGTCGCGCTTGCCTCCTTGCCGACAGGCGGACCGGAAAAGGACTCCTCCCATGACAACTGACGTGCACCCCGCGGAGTCCAAACTGGCGCGCCGCATCACCGACTGGCTTGAGCCGAAAAACTGGATTATCGCCGTCACCCTCCTGATCGGCTGGCACACGGCGCAATGGACCGGCGTGGCTTGGGGAGCGGTCGGCGCACTCTTCGCCGCCATCATTCCCATCACCTTCATCAAGTACGGAATTAGGAAGGGCCACTGGGGCGATCGACACGTCGGGGCCAAGCCTGCACGGCTCGTCGTCATGGCCGTCATCCTGCTCTCCGTGGCCACCGGAATCCTCCTCATGGCCGCTGCAGGCGCCCCGCGGACGATGACCGCCCTCATCGTGTCGATGCTGGTCACCCTCGCGATCCTCGCCGTGATCACGTTCGTCTGGAAGATCTCCGTGCACCAGGCCGTCTCGGCAGGTGCCTGCGCGATGCTCGTACAGACCTACGGTGCGTGGATGACCCTCGGGTTCCTCCTGGTCGTCATCGTCGGATGGTCCAGGGTCGAGCTGCGGGACCACACACGCAACCAGGTCATCGCGGGCACAATCCTCGGCACCGTCGTGGCCGCCGCCGTGTTCCAGCTGGCACGCTGATCAGCCCGCCGTCGGTCTGACGGCGGGCGGTCGGCGCCCGCTACCCCACGCTCGGCGAATCTCAGGTGCCGCGGACGTCGCGTCCCAAAGCGGCCGAGATAGCGCGCTGATGGACAAGTCCGGTGCGTACCAGCCGGGCCTCCGGCGTGAAGCAGTCGACGATCGTCATGTGGTTGGCGGCCGGGCAGATGCCGCCATCCACGATCACGGACGCGCCCACGCCCGTTGTTGTCAGGAAGTGGTTGACCTCGTCGACGGTGATGGCAGGACCGGGGTCGTCCGGGCCTGCGTCGCCGGAGATGTTGACCGTGGTGGCGGCGACGGGTGCGGTGGAGAGGGACGCCAGGCGGCCGAGGAGACCGGAGTCGTAGGTGGTCAGAGCGGGGGAGCCGACGGCTGTGTACCCGGCGGCGTCGGCCGGATCGCGCCACGGCAGGAGGAGCGCGAGATCTCCGGGCCAGAACGCGTCGGCGAGCCGCCTGGACTCCGCCGTGAGCTGGAAGCGTTGCTCGCATGCCTCAAGGGAGGGCAGGACGAACGCCAGAGACTTGCCGGGCGGGCGTTTCTTGCCGTCGAAGATGCGCTTGCAAGCATCCGCGTTTCCGGCGTCGGCGCAGATCATGTACCAGCGCTTGGTCGGCACGATCACCAACTCGCCGGCCTCGATCGCGCGTGCGGCGATGTCGAGGTCGGTGGGGTGGATCAGACGCATGGACGTGCTCCTCACGAGATGGCGGTCGGCTTTCATCGGGCGGTCGGCGCGGTAGCCGTGACGGTGGCGAGGGGCGGGTAGTCGAGCCACGGGTCGCGGAGGGCTTCGAGGCGGCGTTGGGCGTGGCTGGAATGCGACACACGGAAGTACGCCATGACTCTGGGTGTCGAGGTGTAGTTGCGGCCCACCGAGTGCGGAACGAGGTGGTGCATGAGCAGGACGTCGCCAGGCTTGCCCAGAAAGGCTGTTCCGCTCTCGGTATCGATCTGCGGGGGGACCTGCTCGGTGACGCCGAGGGACCACTCGGAACGGAACCACCGGGCCATGGCCTGGTGCCCACCGGGCAGGTACCGCAACGCCCCGCCATCCGGATCGCTGATGTCGGATAGCACCACGCCGACGAGCAGTGAGAAGGTGCGCAGTTCATCAGGATCGAGATGCGGGCAGGCGACTCCGTCGACGTGCATCGCCTTCTCGGGCTGTGACGTTGGCAGTGCGTCCTCAGGTATCCGGATCTGGATCTGCGTCGTGGTGACCGGCTGGATGTCACCGAGTAGATCGGTCGCCAGTTCCTCCGCTCCCGAATCCGAGAACAGGCCCAGCAGGTCCGGGTGTTGGCCGAGTTCGGGTGCGAAGGTGCGTTGCGTGTACGCGGAGATCTGCGAGGCGTCCATCTCCTCGCGGAACCAGGCGTCGATGAGGGACGAGGCTCGGGCGATCAGGGCATCGGGTACGAGGCCGCGTCGGACGGCAACGCCGTCCCTTGCGAAACCGGCCTTCTCTTCATAGGTGAGGGACATTGGTCCTCCGAAGGGTGTCCGGGACATCGGTATTGGGGGCCGCAAGGCGGGCGAGTACCTCCGCGCCAGCGTCCACGGCGCTCGCGATGATCGAGTGGCCGGCGGCGGCGCTGGCTTTTCGGGGATCGCCGCCGATGATGCCGAGTGAGGAGATCGCCGGGTCGCAGGATGACCACGGCCACGCGGTGCCGCGTCGGAGTATGAGCCGCTGAATCTCCTCGCGTCGGCCCGGATCGGGGGTGTGGTCGGCAGGGATTCGGCCGAGATGCACCATGTCCGGGGCGAGGGCGAGCATCATCGAGGTCTCGCGGACACCCGCGTGGATCTCGGGCAACTCGCTGACGGTGGCCTCGGGCGACAGCGAGACGGGGTTGATGACGCAGACGGCGATGCCGTAGGTCTGCTGGAGTTCGTAGGCCAGCGTTTCGAGGACGCCGCGGTTTCCGCCGTGCCCGTTGACGATGAGCAGCCGACGGGCGGTGGTGGCGCTGACGTACTGACCGACGATGGTGTCAAGCAGGCTGCTGAATGTCGTGATCTTCAACGAGACGACGCCGGCCGACCACGCGTGCTCCGGGGAGAGCCCGTACGGCAGGGCGGGCAGGGCCCACAGGTCGTGGTGGTCGCCGTAGCGTCCGACCAGCATCTGGGCGAATCGTTCGGCTATGACGGTGTCGGTATTGAGCGGCAGGTGTGGGCCGTGCTGCTCCGTCGAGCCGATCGGCAGGACCAGGACCGAGTGGCGGCTGAGCCGCGCCGAGACGTCCGGCGCGGTCAGCTGGTCATACGTGCGCGGTCTCCCGGTTTCCCTCATGTCCGGCTCCGGCGGCCGATCCTGAGGAGGAATTCGTTCTCCTCGCCGAACGTGTCGTCGTCGCTGAACTCGGCCAGCGTCGTCTTCACCCTCGACTCGAACTCGCCCAGGCGGGCGCCGAACAGGTGCGGAGCCGCGAAGGAGGTCGAGTACAGGTATCCGAGGATGCTGTCGGTCGTCCAGGTGCGCTCGACCGGAACCCGTACCTCCTCGACCTGGTTGAAGGGTGACTCCTCCATGATCTCGCTGTACGGCCGGTTGTGGTGCTGGAAGGTCCCCTGACCAGCGCGCCGTTCCTCGCCGAGGAACTCCTTGATGACGCTGCGGACGGCTTCCTTCCAGGGACTTCCCGCCGCCCAGAAGCTGTTGTCGCCGAAGATGGCGACAGCTCCGTCCGGGGCGACCTGCGCGTCAAGACCGGAGAGAACCGCTGCCTGGTCGAGCCAGTGGAATGCCCGGCAGATCGTCACAAGGTCCGCGCGCCAGCCGGACGGCGGCGTGAACTCCTCGGCCGTGCATTCGACGAGCGACAGACTCGCGCCTTCCAGAAGCGCCGGGCGGAGCGCCGACTCGGCGGCGGCGAGCATGTCGGCGTCGTTGTCGATGGCGATGATGTCGTCGAAGCGGTCCAGCAGTGCTTCCACGACAAGGCCCGTTCCGGTACCGACGTCCAGCAGGCGGCGCGGGCGGTCGGTGGCCGTCGCCCGGTCCAGGACGTCGGCCACCTCGGCCGGGATGCCCGGACGGTACTGCCGGTAGAAGCCGACGGTGCCGGTGAACAGGCTGCTCATGGGATTTCCTCCGTGCGTGAGAATGCTTGGACGTGCTTGGCTGCGGCCGAGAGGTCGTCGGCGACGAGCACGCCGTGATCAACGATTAGATCCGGCTCGGGAGTTGGTCGGCCACGCGATATCCAGACGGCCCCAAATCCGGCGTTGACGGCCCCGACCACGTCACAGGCCCAGTCGTCACCGATGTGGAGGATGCGCGCAGGATCCACCGCGCAGTGTTCGGCGACCGCGAGGAACGCCCGCCGGTCCGGCTTGGCGTAGCCGATACGGCACGAGGGGAAGAAGTCGCTCACCCACGGCGCTGTGCGACGCCGGAGCCCGTCGGTGTCCGCGTCCGCGCAGGTCACGTTGGACAGGGTCACGACCGTCGCCACCTCGCTCAGCACGCGCAGGGCGTCCATGGTCCCGGGGAACAGCGTGAGGGGAGCCGGTGGTAGATCCCGGGGGAAGTCGGCGGGTGCGACCTGCAGGGCCTCGCACACGTCGGCCACGACGGCGTCGCCGAGCGACGGTTGCGTGTGCAGGCGGTCGCGCATGATCTCGCGCGCCTGCTTCGCCGGCAGGGGGGATGCCGCGGTCAGCCGCATCGTGAGGCCGGGGCCTTCCGCGGTTCCCAGCGTTCCGCCGACGTCGACGCTGATGAGGTGGGGGCGCCGGCGGGTCACGCGGCACTCCTCGCGGGAGGTAGTGCGGAGACGATGGCCGCGATGCGGGCGCTACGGATCTCACGCGTCGTGGCCTCGGACAGGAAGGTGAGGGCGTAGCGCAGTTCCGCGTCGTCCAAGGCCTCGAGGATCCGCCCCTCGGCTTCGGCGGCCGACTCCAGGTCCCCTGGTGCCGTTTGCGGACGCAGGCCGTGCGGTAGGTGCAGTGTCCCGGACCAGCGCGCTCGGAGCGCGGGTACGGTTCCGGGGTCCGTGGGGTGCAGGACGGTGACGTCGTCCAGGGTCATGATGCGTACGGGGATGTTCGTACCGTCCAGGTCGAGACGTCCGGACAGGAAGGTGTCGTGCCCGCCGAGGCGTTCGGTCAGCACCAGGAGCGGTCCGTCGGGCGTGCGCCCCACGGATCCCTCGACAGGGAGGCTTACTGATGTTCGCGGCATGGTGTCCTCCTCGGGATGGTGCCGAGACCGGGAGATTCCGGCAGGCGTAGGTGTCCGTGTTCGGGGAGCCAGGTGTGGTCGTAGAGTCGCTGCCGGCCCGGCTCCCACTGAAGGCGGTACTCGATCGCGAGGGCGGCCTCGGGGAACGCGGCGGCAAGGTGGATGCCGGGGACCAGCGAGCGGCCATGCGGATAGACCGGCACCTTGCGGGCGCGAGCAGCTGCCAGGACTTCGACAGCCCTGGTGAGACCGCCGCATCCGACGACGTCGAGTGTCAGGGCCACAGGGCGGGTCGTGTCGAGCACGGTGGCGGGGTCCTCGCGGAGCGAGAGGCGCTCGCCTATGGCTACGGGCACGGGCGTCGATGCCAGTCGGTCGTATGCCCGTAGATCGTGACGTGGCAGAGGATCCTCCAGCCAGATCAAGGCGGACGGATCGACCAGTCCAGCAAATGCCATGGCCAGGGAGGGAGTCCACGTACCCACAGCGTCCACGGCGATCCGGATCCCTGTTTCCTCGGCCGCGTGTTCCACAGCCATGGCGAGAGTCCGCGCTGCCCCCGTCGCGTCGTGTGGTGTTCGGCAGCGGAGCCCCCACTTGGTGAAGGCCCAACCGCCTGCCAGGACTTCGCTCAGGACGTCCGACTCGACAGGGCCGGTCAGCTCCTGTGTCAGCCACGACGCGTACGCCGGTACGGATCGGCGCGCGGTCTTCGGAGTCAGGAGGTCCGCCACCGGACGACCGTCAAGGCGCCCGTGCAAATCCCACGCCGCGCAGTCGATGGCACCCATGGCCCACGGGGCCTGCGGGTGCGGACTCGCGATCGCAGGCCCCAACAGGCACTGGCGGAGCGCCTGATGGTCTGTGGCATCGGCTCCGATCACGGTCGGCGCGAGGACCTTGTCCGCGTAGGAGGCGATGGCAGTGCTGACGGGGCCGTACCAGCCCGTCTCCCCAGCCGCGTGAAGGGCGATGAACGCCGTGTCATCCCCCGCAGGTTCGGCATCCCGTACGTCGACGACTTCGATCCGGTCGATGCGGATCGCGCTCATCAGGCCGCCTCCCGGGCCGCGAGAAGGCGATTCGCCGCCTGGGCCAGGCCGGCGGGGGTCAGACCCAGAGTGTCGGCGAGTTGCGCCTGGGGCGTCGGCCCGGTCGGCTCCTGCCAGCCGATGACCTCGGCCGGGCGGCGAAGCCTTCCCGCCAGTAGGCCCCAAACGGCGGCCGGATGGCCGAGGGTGACCACGAGAACTGCGGCGTGCTGGCCGAAGTATTGATCGATGTCCGCGTCGGACAACCCTCGCGGCCATGTCGTGGGATCACCGAGCACGGTCAGGTCGAGGAGATTCACGGCCCGGACGCGGCATCCGCGGTTTCCGCGAAGCAGCGGGATGGCCTCAGCGGCGACGGCGGCCGGGAGGTCGCCCGCGGTGACGATGGTGATGTCCGGTTCGCCGTCATCGCTCAGATGCGGCCAGATGGCGAGCCCGTAGGCCTGCTCTTCGTGCACGGTGTCAGTGGGGTGGGCGGTCGCGGTGTGCTTGCCCGCCACGACGACGTTGACACCTCCATCCGAATGGAGAGCCTCTTCCAATGCGACTGCGGTACGGGTCGGATCGGCGGGTGTGAGCACTCGGACAGCGGGGTCGCCCATGGCCAGGAGTGCTGTGGCGAAGGACGGATCTCCGTGCGTGAAGACGTTGTTCCAGCCGTACGACGTCAGAAGCAGGTTCAGGCTGGGCAGAACCGGCGCCCCCGCGAGGCGGCGCTGTTTGAGGTGAGCGGCGACTCCGCTCAGCAGCAGCGGAGCGAAGGCTTCGTAGGAGACCAGGACTCCGCGACGGCCGCTGGCTGTCCAGCCGGCGAGCCACTCCAGCAGGACCTCCTCGGCCAGCAACTCCTTCGTCCAGGGTTCTCTGGCCAAGCCCCCGAGACGGTTGGAGGCCAGCTCGTCCGGGCTGAACACCTGGAACCCGCCGTCCGCGGCGTGGTCGCGGATCACGGTGGTCACGGCGCCGGCGAACGTGCCAAAGCCCTTGTAACCGAGCGGCGTTCGGTGATCGGCCGGCCTCTGTTCGGCGTGCGTCGGGCGTAGTCGGCACCACCGGGCCGCTGCCATCGCACGAGCCAGTCCGCCTAGCGGGCGCCCGTCGGGATCGAACAGCTCGTGTGGCGAGTACCGGGCGAGCCACCGCTCCAGGAGTTCCAGTTGGTCGGCCACGCGTCCGGGGGCTGACAGCGGGGTCTTGTGGGCGCGCGGGGTGCCGAGAATCCGGCGGCCTTCCACCGTCTCCGGTCCACCCCAGCCCTTCGTGCACCGTAGGAAGACGGCGACACGGCGGCTACGGCTGGTCGTGTCCAGGGCCTGCTGGAACATCTCGTGAAAGGCCGCGTGCTCCTCCTGGGAGCCCTCGACGACATGCACCACTCGGGCGTCCCAGCCCTGGCCGGTGGCGTACGCGCGCAGCTGGTCGTCGGTCATTCCTCCCAGCAGGCTTTGGCCGCCCATCCGGAATCCGTTGACGTGGATGACGGGGAGAACCTGTGCGCCCGGCACGACGCCTGTCGCCAGCCACGAGGCCGCCGTCGTGGGCGTCTCGCATTCACCGTCCCCGACGACGGGGACCAGAACGCGGTCGGGCGCGTCGAGCGCGGCACCCTGGGCGAACGCCAGCGCACCGCCGAGCCGTCCTCCGAGGTAGTCACCGGCCCACAGGGCGGGATGTACCTCGGCACCGAGTCCGTCGACATGTGGGAATGCCCGTGAAAGCCGGATCAGACCGTCCACGTCAGGCGTGAACTGGGGGCGGATCGCCTGGAGTTCTCCGCTGAGCCAGGCCATCGACAGCTGGACGATCCCTGCATGGCCGGCGCCGAGGATCGGCACCACGTCCCGCTCGGGGGACGTCTGGCCCGCGGCCAGCGCGACATGCGCCAGTGCCCAGGCCGTGCCCGGAACGGTGCCCCAGTGACCGGAGGGGTCGGGCTTCACGTGTTCGTGGGACAGGGGCTCGGAGAGCAGTACGTTCCCGCGGAGGTGCAGCTGGCACACCGAGGCGTATGTCGTGGCTCGCCAGAGGGCGTCGGCCAAGACCGCGACGTCGGTCATCGCCCACCGACCAGGCTCTCGCCGGCGAAAGTGAAGTACCACAAGGGCCGGTAGCACTCCCACGCCACGGGACGCAGACCGCTGGAGCCCATGATCTCCTCGATGGCCCTGCGAGCCTGGAGGTAGAACTCCAGGTCCTGGGCACCGTCGGCCCGCAACCCGGCCATGATCGAGTTGTGGGCCTGGTACACCTGGAAGTTCGGGAACTCGGTGACGTACGGCGCGAGCGCTGCGACACCCTCGCGGAGTGCTTCGAGTCCGTCCAGGCCGACGATGTACGTGAACGAGGTGCCGTGGCCGACGCGCAGCGCGCGCTGGAGTACCTGCGCCATCTCGGAGGTTGCGAGTGTGGCCTTGCTGGCCTTGAGCAGCAGGTCGCGCCGGGTGAAGCACTCGGCGGTGAGGCGCAGCACGAAGGGGGACGCGTGCGTGGCGAGGTCCTCGAACGCCTCCTCGGTGCGCAGCACCGAAGTGAGGAAGCCGATCCGTGCGTTGATGTTGTGCTCGGTGAGCACGCTCCGGAGCGATCGGAGATGGTCGGTCGCTGCCCCCTCGCGTTCGAAGCAGCCGGTCGAGACAGTGATCTCACGAAGTTCGGTCAGGTCGCCGCGGGGATGCTGTTCCGACATCGCCGCCAGCAGTTCGTTCAGCTCCCGCTCCTCCGACAGACGGGGATCAGCGGCGGCCTCCAGGGTGTTGGGGCAGAAGGCGCATCCGACACAGCGGCTCCGGGCGTTCGGGTTGAACGTCGCCGCTCGGCCGCCGTCACGGAAGTACCCGCCAACGGCCTCGTCGGCGTCGATGCGTTCAATGCTCCCGATCGGCTCACCGCCGATCGTCAGCTGTCCGTCCTCCAGACGGAACGGCGAACGAGCCGCGTTCAGAGGGACGATGACCTGCCAGGGCACGGACGGAGCGGTGGCAAGGCGCACCAGCACGCGTGCCCGGTGGCGTGGGATGTCCGACGAGATCCCGTGCAGGTTGATGGAGATGAGCAGCGCGTCCTCGACGGGAACCGCGTATCGGGCCGCGAGGCGCTCAACAGACGTGAGCGAAGCCGTTGATGCGGGTAGTTCACCAAGCACTGCGGACATGCGCGCACTCCATCCCAGCCAGCCGTATGGGGTTCTGGTACTGCATCGGCGGCCCGTTCCACGTCGGGGCCGATGAGAGAAGAGCGTGCTGGAGAACACCGGGACGGCAGAACCGCATCCCGGGACGATCCGAGGACGTCTTGGGACGTTTCAGGGGCGAGCGAACTCGCGAAGGTGAACCATGAGGGCGTCGACGTCGCTCAGGTCAGGGAGAACAAGGTGGGCGCCGGCTTGTCGTAGCTCGTCTTCGCTGTTGACTCCGGATGCCACCGCCACGATGTGCGCGCCTGATGTGATGGCGGCATCGACATCGCGGGGGGTGTCGCCGACGAGCACCACGGCGGTGTCGTCCGGAAGGTCGTAGACGGCCCGGACCCTGCTCCGCGCCACGTCCACCAACGCCGCCCTGTCAGCGGAGTCGGCACCGTAGGCGCCGACTCTGAGGTCCACGAGGGCGTCCAGTTCGAAGGCGCCGAGTTTCACCCGCGCGTTCGCAGCGATGTTCCCCGTAAGGACGGAGGAGACCATGTCGTCCTCCTCTGCCACGGCCTTGAGGGCTTGGCGAACTCCTGGCAGAACCCGGCCCCTCTGGTTGAGGTCCGCTTCACGGCCTGCCCCTGCCGCCTCCAGCGCGACCAGCGCGTCTTCCCACGCAGGCGGTTCCAGGCCGTGATCGTGGAACATGCCCGCGATGATCAACCGGTCCGTCCGACCCTCCGTGCGTGCGGGACGTACCGGCACCCGACCGGCGAGAGCCGTGAACGCGGCGGCATAAATCTCTTTGCTGACACCGGCGTTGTCGATGAGGGTGTGGTCGATGTCCCAGAGCACGATGAGCGGCATCCTGCCAGCGTAAGCACACCGCTCGCGTGCTCTCGATGAGCCGGTCGTCCTTGCGAGTGTGACCATGGGTGCGATTGGATTATCCGAGTGAATGAACGATTGCGCTCGGCACTCGTCCAGCGGGGGATCACCGAAGAAGATCTCGCCGAGTTCTGTTCCGTCGACCCCAAGACCGTGGGGCGCTGGCTCTCCGGAAGGGTGCCCCACCGTCGGCACCGCTTCGTCGTCGCGAAGCACCTGCAAGTGGACGAGGTCTACCTCTGGCCGAACGACCGCCAGCGACCGGTGCACCTCGAAGCACTACGGTCGGAGATCGTCGAGGTCTACCCGAACCGCGCCAGCGTTCCCAGGGACGTCTGGATCTCCCTCCTGCTCGGCGCCGTGAAGCACATCGATGTCCTCGTCTTCTCCGGTACCTTCTTCGCCCAGACCAACCCACACATCGCCCGCATGCTGCAGGAACGTGCGCAGGCCGGAGTCAAGGTCCGACTGTGCTTCGGCGATCCATATGGAGAAGCGGTGGCCGTCCGGGGGCGCGAGGAAGGGATCGGTGACACGCTCGCCGCGAAGATCCGGGCGTCACTGACGTACTACCGTGCCCTGTTCGGCGCCCCCGGCTGCGAGGTACGGCTGCACGACACGACGCTGTACAACTCGATCTTCCGGTACGACGATCAGTTACTGGTCAATCCGCACATTTGGGGCCAGCCGGCAAGCGCCAACCCGCTCTTCCAGCTCCGACGCGCGGACGGCACCGACTGGTGCGACCGCTACACCGAGAGCTTCGAAGCCGTATGGAACACCGCGCGCCCTTGGGCGCCCGACCGTCAGGAGCACCACCAGCGTGGGCAGGACTGAGTACTACAACGACCCGATGGCACCCAAGGCCAACACCCTGATCCCAGCCAGCAACCTCCTCGTCGTCAACAGCGAAGGCGCGATCCTGCTCCAGCGGCGCCGCGACACCGGACAGTGGGCCCTGCCAGGTGGCGCCCAGGACATCGGGGAGAGCCCCGCGCAGTGCGCCGTGCGCGAATGCGAGGAGGAGACCGGCATCGTCGCCGAAGTCACCGGGTTCCTCGGTGTCTACTCCAACCCGGCGCACATCATCGAGTACACCGATGGAGAGATCCGGCAGCAGTACGAAGCCGCCTACATCGGCCGCCCGGTCGGTGGCGCTCCGACGGTGAACGACGAAGCCGACGGCGTGCGCTGGGTTCTGCCAGAGGAACTCGACGGCCTCGACATCCACGCGAGCATGCGGGAGCAGATCGGCCACTACCTCTCCGGCAAATACCCGTATCTGGGCTGAGCCGGGCCTATACCGTCAGCCCAGCCGCGTCGGCTCGCGCCTGCACCCGCGCCACACTCTCGTGGATGGCGGGTGCGGCTCTGCGGATGAAGCGTCCGACCACGCTGTCCGTTCCGTAGCGACCGAGGATCTCGTCCACCCGCGCATACGACGTCGTTGGCGATCCGTCGGGAGTGGTGGTCATGTCGCAGTACACCAGGGCATCCACCAGGACTTCGTCGTCCAGCTGCGGAAACTCCCTCGTCAGGATCTCCCGCAGCCCACGTTCCTCGGCTTCGAGCAGGGCGAAGGAATGGTTGGCCACCAGCCGCACGACCCGCTCTTCCACCCCAGGCAGCGTTCGCAGGTGGCGAGCCCCGTCCAGAGGGTGGAAGCCCGTCAGCGCCACGACCGGCGCATACCCGATGTCGTGCAGCACCGCGGCTGCGACCAGCTCCTCGCCATCATCTCCGAGGGCCGGAGCCAGCGACTCGGCGCGGGCCGCCACCCCGCGAGTGTGAGCCCACCGGCGAGGCAGGGACTCAGCGAGCAGGGACTCCGCGAGTTCGTATGCCCAACCGACCACAGCCATGGCAGCGAGCGTACCTTCCGATCACGCGGCGGAGCAGGGATCAGGTGTGTCGGCTCCGTCGTCAACCTTGCACGGGATGTCGCGCCTGGCGGGAGACGTTGTGTCTGCTCACCTCTGGGTCCTTCTGTCGGATGTCGAATCGTTCAGAACAAGGCTGGCTGGTTCAGCGGCACGTTCTCTTCGGAGTCGGCCGGGGCTGGTACACGCCCGGAGCGCTCGTTCTGCAGGTCCCACAGTTCACGGAACAAGCCGTCGCGCTGGGCCAGCAGTTCGTCGGGAGTGCCCTGCTGGATCACATGCCCCTTGTCCAATACAACGACGCGGTCTGCGACGGTCACGTTGGTGAGCCTGTGGGTGACCAAGACGACTGCGCGGTCGGCGGCGAGGCGGCGCAGTCCGGTGAAGATACGGTGCTCGGCCCTCGGGTCGAGGGCAGCCGTCGGCTCGTCCATGACGAGCAGTCCGGCCGGCCGATGGAACGCCCGGGCGAGCGCGATCCTCTGCCACTGCCCACCGGACAGTTCCTGACCGCCCCACCACTCCTTGGCCAGCAGGGTGTTCAACCCGCTGCGCAACCCATCGACGACCTCGTCGGCACCTGCGGCACGCGCTGCGGCGAGCACCGCGTCGTCTCCTTCCTCGGTGGACTGGCCGAGGGTGATGTTCTCCCTCGCAGACAGAGGCCAGTTCGCGTAGGACTGCGGTACGACCGCGACACGGTTCCAGGCGGCATACGCGTCCAAGTCTCTGGTGTCGGTGCCGTCCCAGGAGACGGCTCCTTGATCAGGTAGGTACAGCGCTGAGAGGATCTTGCTAAGGGTGGTCTTGCCTGAGCCGTTCTCGCCGACCAGCGCGACGACTTCGCCTCGCCGGACCTCCAGGGACACGTCGTGGAGAGCAGGTCGGTCGGCGCTCGGGTACTTGAAGGTGATGTTCTCGGCGCGGACGACCATGGGCGCGGTCGGCACCCGAGGGCCGCGGTCGATGCGGTGGCCGCCGGCTTCGTCGATGAAGTCCGCCCAGTCGTCCAAGTACATTCCCGTGCGGAAGAGTTGGGCTCCGTAACCGACGATCCCGTCCAGTCCCGCGCTGACGCGGCCCAGCGCGAGGAACGCGGTGCCGAGCGCGGCGACCGTGATCTGCCCGGCGGACACCAACAACGCCAACGCCACCCACACGAGCGCGTGGGCGAGACCTCCCGCAGCCCCACCCACAAGGGAGATCCTGGCAGAGCGCCAGCTGGCCTGGTCGGTCGTCGCGTCAATCCGCGACCCAGCCGTGCGGTACTTGTCGAGCAGGAACGGCGCCATGGTGCCCGAGCGGACTTGGTCGGCGGTCTGCTTGTCGACCATGTACCAGCGCAGCATGCCCAGTAGCCGCCGGTCCTTCGACGTGGCAAGCGAGGCGATGTAGCTGATACGTGCTGCCCTCACGCTGGCCAGGCCCTTCGGCAGGGCCGCCGTGACGAGCAGAGGCAGAAGGATCGGGTGCACAGCGGTCAGAACGGACGCTGACGCGATCAGCGATGCCGATGCGGCGAGGATGTACTGGGCTTGGGTGAGAAGGTCCCTGGACACCTCCACTCCCCGGTCGGCCGCGTCCCAGCGGTCGTTGTATCCGGGGTTGTCGTACGCGGCCAGTTCCGCCTTCGTCGCCGCGTCTAGGAGCTTGAGTTCGGCCTCCCGGGCGATACGCGGGGCCAATCGGGCCGACAGCGCTGTGGAGACAATACCCAGCAGGGCGCGCAGACCGATGGCACCCGACAGGACGACAAGGGAAGGTACGGCGGCGCGGAGCTGGTCGCCGCTGATGTGCTGCGAGGCGATCAGCGGCTTGATCACCCCGGTAGTGGCCATCAGCCCGAACGCCTCCAGCACGCCGGAGAGGAGCTGAACGCCGAGCAGCGCGATGACCGCGGTGCGGTCCACCTGCCAGCCCAATGCGAGGGAGCGGCGGATCAGCTGGGGCAGACGCTTGGCCATCGAGCGGGTCGTGATCGCGTTGGCAGCCTCGATGCGGCGATCGCCGGGGATGACGAACTTCAGTTCCTCGTCCGAGACCTCCGACTCGTCCGTCGGCGCGGTTGTCCCGGCGGGCTTTGGGATGGTTGTCATCAGCTCCAGCCCTCCGTGGACTTGCGGTGCCCGACCAGGGGCGTACGGGATCCCAGCGCAGCACGCCGTTCGCGGATGAGTAACGGGTGCGGGCCGGTCACGGTTCGATGCGCCAAGACGTCCCCCTGTGTGGTGTAGGTGGTTGAGGTTGTCGCTCGTCGGTCGTTTCGTTCGGCACGGTCGGAACCAGACGGATGGTCACGCCGTGCCTCCACTCGCTCCGAGGGCGGTGAGCTCGTCTTCGAGGCCCTCAAGGTCACCGAGCAGGTGGCGGATTGCGATCTGGCGCTCACGCCAGTAGCGCTTCAGATCCGTCTCCGCCTCTCCGGGCAGGTCGTACTCGGCTGTGGTGGCCCCGTAGAGGCTGGACAGCATGTACAGCAGGGCGATCCGAGCGCAGGCCCGCACTTCCCGAATCGGAAGGCTGGGGTGCTCCGAGCGGTAGGCCCTAGCCATGGCCAGGGCGCAAGCGGCCCACTCGGTGCTGGTCGCGACGGTGCGCGGGTCGAACGCCGCCCGCCCCAGCTCCCAGGCCGGCAGCGCGCCGGCGCAGCGGAAGTCGATGACGCCGGTGACGGCATCGGCGAGGGTGATCAGATTGGTGCGGGTCAGGTCCGCGTGCAGCGCCTGTTCGACCAGCGTCTCGGGGAGGTGAGCCCTCAACCGGGGGACGTGAGCGCGCAGGTCCTCACGCCGCTGGTCGAGATCGGCACGCAGTTCATCCAGATGGTCGTGGCCTTGGCGCCTGGCCCTGGCCATCACGGTGTCGCATCTCGCTACCGCGTCCTCGACGGGCTCGGTCCGCCAGCGGGTGTGCTGTACGCGCCTGGGCATCGGATACGCAGCGAGCGCACGGTGCATGCGCCCCATAACGACGCCGATGTGCTCGGCGAGCCGGATCGTCATCGCCGACGAGGTCACCCGGCCGGGAGCCTCGTCGACCACGGCCCAAGCGCTGCCTCCCGCGATGGTGACCAGGTTGTCGTCGGCATCGGGCCACACCCGTGGAACGGGAAGCCTCGCGGCCCGGCAGTACTCCGACATGTCCCACGCATTGCGTGCCGCGTCCAGGTCGGCCATCGAGCGGTACTGCTTGACGAACAGCCGCACCCCGTCGTCCGTCAGGACTCGCCGGTTGATGGTGTCCGTGCCCATGTGCACCGGTTCGACGACATCGGCGACCAGTCCGTACCTTTCCGCCAACACTTCAGCGGCGAGCGTCTCGCCCCAGCCTGCTGCGTTCATTCAGATCACCGACCGCCGTGCACAGGGAGACAGCGGTCCGTGCGAACCGTTCCAGATAGGGTGTTCACGCACGCCACCCGCCCCACACGCTCTTGCCGGTCTCCAGACGCAGGTTCTCCAGCATGGTGTGTGCCTCGTCGACCAGTCCGATGTCGCGCTGCCTGATCCCCCAGTCCAGGCAGTCCAGGGCATCCAGCGCCCCGTACGTCCGGCACGCGATCTGTTCCTCCTCGGTGAGTGGGCGGCCGTATCCGTGGTGGAAGGCGGCGTTGAGGTCGGGGCGGTTGCACAGGATGCGGTAGCGCAGTCGGCTCAGGTCGCGGTAGGCGGCGGGCCGAAGTTCGGCGCGTTCGAAGTCGATGACCCGCAGGCGCTGCTCGGTCTCGTCCCACATCCAGTTCTTGGGCATGTAGTCGCCGTGCTGCGATACCGGCGGCAGGCGTGGAGGGGCCTTCCCGGCGAGCGTGCGCACCATCGCGAGGTCGTGTTCCGGCGCGTTCCCCGCCGTTCGGTCCAGCAGTCGGGTGACCGTCTCGTCCCAGGCCTCCTCGGTCACTTCCGGCATCGACTCGTCGGCCGTCGCGGCGTGGAACCGGGCGAGCAGTTCGCCGGCCTGCTCGTAGGCCGCCCGTTCCTGCTCGGCCGGCAGGCGCAGCGTGTCGAGGCCTCGTCCGGGCACGGCTGTGACCAGGACGGTGCGCGTCTGCGTGTCCGCGGAGACCAGCTCGGGGGCGCGGTCTGCGCCCAGGGCCACGGTCCACTTCTCGTACGCGGTCACCTCGCGTCGGTGGAGCTTCGCGCCCGCGTGGCACTTCCCGAACCACCTTTGGCCGCCAGGCCCTTTGACCTCCCAGACGGAAGGCCGGATGTCTCCGGGCCGGGGATGCTCGGCGACCACCGCGTACGTGTCGGTCGCCGACTCCACCAGGTGGTGGAGCGCACTGGGCATGTCGGTCAACGGTGCGCCCTTCCGCTCGCCGGGCCGCCCGACCGCGCCACGACGAGTGACAGGTCGGACGCGCTCAGTGTCCTGTTGTGGGGGAGCAGCATGCCAAGGGCCACTGACAGTGCGGTCTGAGCTGGTCATCTTTGGCTCGGGATGCGATGAGCGGACCAAGCGGGCACTCACAGAAACCAGAGATCCTTTCGTGGGGAATGGGTCACGCGCGCGCCAGCCACCGCTGCCGCTCGGTATCAGTGACTAAGGGCTGTCCCGTAACTGGCGGCATGGCCACATGTGTTGTCAGCCGGACGTGGGACGCGGGGCTGGCGCCCTGATATTCAGGGCACCGGCTGGGGTAGCCGGTCTACGCTGGCCGAGTGATTGAGGACGGCTCCACTGACCGCGGCAGTGTCACGACAGTGCGACGGATCGGCGCGACGATCCGTAGGCCGACAGGCGCGTGGACACCTGCCGTACACGCCCTGCTGAACCACCTGGAAACGGTGGGATTCAGCAGGGCTCCCCGCGCGTTGGGCACAGACGGCGCCGACGAAGTGCTGTCGTTGCTCTATGGCGAGCCCGCATTCACGCCCTGGCCAGAAGGTTTGCGCTCCTCACACGGAGTCAGCGAGCTGGGCCGCTGGCTGCGGGGCTACCACGATGCCGTCCGGACCTTCCGGCCGCCGGCCGATGCCCACTGGCTGGGCCAGGAAGAAGAGTGGCGGCCAGGCATGGTGATCCGACACGGAGACCTCGGGCCGTGGAACTCGATCTGGGACGGCAGTCAGCTTGCTGGCTTTATCGATTGGGACTTCGCGGCACCCGGCCATGCCATCGACGACTTGGCCCAACTTGCCTGGTACGTCGTCCCTTTGCGGCCTCTGGAGCAGCAGCGACGGGCGTCGGTCACTGGCTCCAGCACCCTGCGGGCTCGCCTTCATGCACTCTGTGCCGCCTACGGAGAGCAGCCCGTAGCTGTGATCCAGGCGCTGGATGTCCTTCAGTCCCGCGAGGCCGCGCGCATCGAACGCCTCGGCAGGCAGGGCACCGAGCCATGGGCGACTTTCCTCGCCCGCGGTGACGCGGCTGAGATGTTGGCCGAGCAGTGCTGGATCCGCTCGGAACGCGACGCACTCTTGGACGCTGGGCGCCAGTGACAACCATCTCCAGCCCGTAGACCACGGGTGAGATGATCTTGGTGTGGCTGGTGTGATCACGGCGTCGGAGCCGTCTTGGATAGCCCCGTTCACCGGGGTGAGCCCGCGATGTTTCGGAAGATTGGTGACCGCGCTGCGCCGCGAAGGCGCCGACGAGGTGCGCCGGGGGCGGCCGTGGGGCCTGCCCCTGGAAGACCGAGTTCTGCTGGTCACGGCGTACTGGCGAACCAACCTGACACTGCGCCAACTCGCGCCGCTGTTCGGCATCTCGAAGTCCGCCGCGGACCGCGTCATCGCCCAGCTCGGACCGATGCTCGCGCTCCCTCCCCGAAAGCGGTTCCGCAAGGGCACCGTGCTCATCGTGGACGGCACCCTGGTCCCCACCCGCGACCACGCGGTGGCCGAACAGTCGAAAAACTACCGGTACTCCACCAACCATCAGGTCGTCATCGATGCCGACACCTGTCTCGTCGTGGTGATCGGCCGCCCGCTGCCCGGCAACCGCAACGACTGCAGGGCCTGGGCGGAATCCGGCGCCAGGGATGCCGTCGGGGCCACCATGACGATCGCCGACGGCGGCTATCCGGGCACCGGCCTGGTGATGCCGCACCGCCGCCGCACGGGCGAGGAACTGCCCGTCTGGAAGGAAGCGCACAACAAGTCCCACAAGCAGGTACGAGCCCGCGTCGAGCACGTCTTCGCCCGCATGAAGTGCTGGAAGATCCTTCGCGACTGCCGCCTCAAAGGCGACGGAGTCCATCACGCCATGCGCGGCATTGCCCGCCTGCACAACCTGAACCTCGCGGGATAGGCGAGCGGTCCCCACCGCCACCGACCACACCGTAGATCACTTACGGGACAGCCCTTAGGCCGTGATGGTGGTCGATCTCCAACTGGGCGAGGTGGGCGTAGTGGGCGACCACCTCGGCGCCGAGGGCATCCTGCGCGAGGGCGCTGTTCCGGAAGGCGTGGAGCGCCTCTTGGAGAGTGGATGGCACCGCTACGCCATCCACGTCATGGGCGTTGCCGGTTGCGGCCGCGCCGAGGGCGAGCTGCTGCTCGATGCCGTGGTCGATGGCCGCCAGGACCGCCGACAGGGCCAGGTACGGGTTGGCGTCCGCCCCCGGGACGCGGATCTCCAGGTGCAGGCCGTCGCCGTGTCCGACGACACGGACCGCGCAGGTGCGGTTGTCGTAGCCCCACGTCATCGTGGTGGGCGCGCATGAGCCGGGCAGGAACCGCTTGTAGGAGTTGATGTTCGGCGCGTAGAGCGGGGCCAACTCCGGCAGGGCGTCGACGAGTCCGGCGATGGCCTGGCGTGCGATCTGCGACAGACGCCCGTCACCGGGCTCGTTGAACTGGCTGATGCCGCCCCTCCACAGCGACACGTGCAGGTGGAGGCCGCTTTGTACACCGGTCTCCGGAGCCGCCATGAACGTGGGTGCCAGCCCCGCCCCTGCACCCAGGACTCGGACCGCGTGTTTGAAGAGCAGGTGCCCGTCGCAGGCGGCGAGCGCCCCGCCGTACGGGAAGGTGACCTCCACCTGACCCGGGGCGCCCTCGGTCTTGATCGCCTCCAGGGGAAGGCCGGCCGCAGCGAGCGCCCGCTGTAGGCGGCGGAAGAACCGGTGGGCTCCAGGCGGGTGATCAAGTGCGTAGTCGAGGTTTTCCGTCGTCAGCGGCCTCAGCCCGTGGTATCCGGATCCGACGGCCTCCGCGTACGTGCCCTGGTAGAGCACGAACTCGGTCTCCAGGCCGGCCTTGACGTGCAGGCCGTGCCGGGCCAGCCGTGTCAGCTGTCCCTGGAGGATCTGGCGGGGCGCGACCTCGATCGGTGTGCCGTCGTGGTGCACCGCGTCGCCCAGCACGACGGCGGTGCCCTCCATCCAGGGCAGCGTCCGCAGCGTCGACAGCGCCGGGCTGACGGCCAGATCCTGGTAGCCGGTCTCCCACGAGGCCAGCGCGAAGCCGGGCACCGGGTTCATGTCGACGTCCGTGGCAAGCAGGTACGCGCAGAATTCGGCTCCGTCATGGGCGACGTTCCTGATGAAGTGCCGAGCGTCGTACCACTTCCCCTTCAGCCGCCCTTGCAGGTCAGGGATGGCCAGCAGAACCGTTCGTATCCGACCCGCCTTGACCAGGGACGGCAGGTCAGTGAGGGAGAGCTGGCCTTCCGAGCGGCCGTGCGGCGAGGAGTTGCGCCGGGTGGCGAGGCGGGCGACCGTCCCGTTGTCGGAGGAGTGCGCGGCCATCAGACGACCTCGTCCTCATACGCGCCTGCCGCCCGGTCGAGGCTCTGGGCGGGCACCTCGTACGACCGCTTCCCCTTGAATCGCCACGAGATCCAGGCCAGGGCCAGAACTGATACCAGCGCGATCGGCGCGTAGTTGAAGGAGTCGACGCTCACCAACGCGTCGCCCTCGGGGCGGGTCTGCGGCAGGCAGAAGAGCACGGTCACGAATCCCACCCAGACGACAGCGGCTGTGCCGACCGTCACGCCCCAGCGGCCGAGGTTCCACGGGCCGGGCTGAAACAGGTGCCGGTTCTTGACACGGAGGTAGATCGGTATCGCGTAGGCCGGCGTGATGCCGATGACGTTGATGCTCGTGATCGCCGTGTACGCGGTCGTGCTGTACAGGCTCGGCAGGGCCAGTACGAAGGGCACGGCGACGGCGAGCCACACAGCGTGGACGGGAGTCTGGGTGCGGTGGCTCAGGCGACGCCACACGTTGGAGAAGGGCAGGGCGCCGTCCCGAGAGAACGCGAACACCATGCGGCTGGCGGAGGCCAGACCCGCGTTCGCGCAGAACAGCTGCGCCACGATGATCACCAGCAGGAGGGCCTTGGCGGCCGTCGGCCCGAGCGCGTCGAGGAAGATCTGGGCAGGCGGGACGCCAGTCGCGCTGCCCATGGTTCCGGCGTAGTCCTGGATCGCGAACAGCAACCCGGCGAGCAGCACGAAGCCGACGACCCACGACCAGAAGATCGAGCGGACGATACCCCGGGCCGCGCTGACCTGCGCGTGCTCGGTCTCCTCGGAGAGGTGGGCGGAGGCGTCGTAGCCGCTGAAGGTGTACTGGGCCAGCAGGAGCCCCAGCAACCCGACGTAGAGGGGGTTGCTCCAGCCCGTGTGGTTGGTGAACTCGCCGAACACGAAGCTCGCCGGCTGATGGTGGGAGGGCACGAACGCGAGCGCTCCGACGATGACCGCGACACCGCCGAGGTGCCACCACACGCTGATCGAGTTCAGGATGCTGACCAGGCGTACGCCGAACAGGTTGAGCGTGGCGAGCAGCAGCAGGATGACCGCGAAGATCACCAGCGTCCGTTCCGGGGTGGGGATGAAGCCCCATTGGAGGTTGAGCCAGGCGCCGGTGAACAGGGCGGTGCCGTAGCAGCCGCCGGCCATCCCTCCCATCAGACCGAGCAGGTTGAGCCAGCCGGTGCCGTAGCCCCAGCGGGGACCGCCGAGCTTGCTGGCCATGAAGTACAGGGCGCCGGACACCGGGTAGGCGGAGGTGACCTCGGCGAGCGCGGCACCGACGACCAGCACCATCAGACCCACCAGCGCCCAGCCCCACAGCATGACGGCCGGACCACCCGTGACGAGCCCGAAGCCGAAGAGGGTCATGCACCCGGACAGGACGCTGATGATCGAGAAGCTGAGCGCGAAGTTCCCGAACGGACCCATTCGTCGGGTCAGCACGGGCTCGTAACCGAGTTCCCTGAGATACGCGTCATCGGACTTCTGCCGCTGAACGCGGCGGTGCGGAGCTGGTTGGGACACTGGAAGACCTCCAAGGCATCGAAAGGTGAGCAAATAGGCAGGTTCATGCCAATCGGCATTGAGTGGGCGCCGATGGTTGATCACGGGTGCGGCCCGGCGCGAGGCCAGCGCTTCCGGGCGTAGGAGAGGGATTCGGCGCGCGCCCGAAGCAGCAGGGCCTCACCGGGGTCCGCCGCTGCCGCGCCGTCGTGCGCCGCGGCCCAAGGCTCACGTGCCGCGTAGGGGCCCATGGCCTCGAAGACCTCGGCCGCTTCGAGGTATTGATGGCCTGCCCACAACGCATAGGCGAGATGGTTCAGGTCGGCCACTGAGCACAGTTCGGGAGGCGCCTTCCGAAACCAGTCATGGAAGGCGTTCAGTGTGTAGCCGAGCGCGGGATCCTCCGCCCACTGCCGCCGCCACAGCGGATCCACCCGGGCCCGACGCTGCTCGATCTGCGCGTACGCGGGCAGAAGCAACAGAGGCGAGCCGACGGGCCTCTGACCCGCCACCGACCAGGCAAAGTCGACGACCGCCGCCAGGGAGGAAGCCCGAAGACCATCGAGGGAAAGAAGGAACTGCAGCACGCGATGGTAGGCCTCGCGGTTGTACGGATCACGCTGGTTGACCTCGTAGAGGAGCCCCCAGGGGCCGCTGGGAAGCATCGGCTCGGCGGACCTCATCCGGTGCTCCTGCCGCAGTTGCTGTGTGTCCACCTGGGCCAGGGCCACCAGGCACACCCACGGGACGGGATCGTACGGAGCGCGACGAGCCGCCAGCAGAGCCGCACGCCGCGCCCGGGTCTCGAACTCCAGCGTTCGGGGGTGCTGTTGACGGTGAGCGCGCAGCGCCCTCTCGACCGCGACACGAAGAGCCATCAGTTGCGCGTCGTAGCTGTCGGGCTCCTCTGCGAGCCAGACGTCGACCACGTCGGACCGGGCGGCGGCCACGGCCAGTAACTGGGTGCGTGACGTTCGCAGCGTCCAGTGCGTGGCCGTCTTTCCCAGCAGCTCCCGCGCCGACTTCCAACGCCCCGCCTGAAGTTCGACCAAGGCCACACGTAGGTCGTCGTCATGGCCGGCCGGGTGGTAGACGAGACGCATCAGACTCCCTCGGCCCGGACCAAGGGCCGCCGGCGAACGGGATCGGGGCCGTTCGACCGGTGCGCGCGGACTGTACGGGGAGACGTGCTCTCCGAACTGGAAGGGAATGTCATCGAGGGCCTCAGGCAGGTTGGGGGGAAGGGGCCGCCGAGTGGTTGGGACGGACCGCCGGCCGAGATGGAAGAGGGATTCGGAAGCCGAGCCGGGCTCCCTAGAAGCGAATCTGGCCGATCATGTCGGCGACGCCGGTCATGAACCGGTTGATGCTCGGGGCCATGGAAGTACTCGCCAGGAAGAACCCGAAGAGCACACAGACGATCGCGGGTCCAGGTTTCACGGACTTGCTGCGAATCAAAACGACCACGACGATGCCGAGCAGCACCACGAAGGAGATACTCAGAGCCATCAGGAGGCCGCTTCCTCCGCGGGCCCTCGCCGCTCCCGGCGAGCCTGACTCAGGGCTCGGCGCAGAGCATCGGGCCGTGTCAGCGATCGCGGGCCTTGGGGGAAGACGTGCCAGTGCATCCCCGGAGGCGTCGTGCTCTCGGCGGACGGCACGACGACGTGGCACTTCTGCCCCAGCGCGACAGTACCCGGCTCCTCCCAGCGGGCCGCGGTGCCCACGGGAACCAGGAAGTACAGCCGGGGCTCCGGACCTCCGTGGTCAAGGATCACCGGGCCGACCGGTTCGTCACCCTCGCCGAGGATCTCGATCGCGCGTCGGCCCACGGCCTCCACGGCGCGTACGGCATCCCACCACTCCCCCGCCGAGCACAGCTCGGGCTCCTCGCCGATGGGCATCCAGCGCGGCGGGTTCGCGCGGGCCGCCGGATTGTCGTCGGACATGGAAAAGGCCTCCTCACCACTGCGTGTGAAGAGACCATTCCATTCAGCAAGGTGCCCTGCGCGGACAGTCTGTCCGTGGGATCCGCTCGCCAACGTCCTTGACAGAAGCTCAGGTTGTGCTAATGCCGGTCCAACTACCGAACGCGGAAAGCTCGTTGGAGGGGTGGGCGTCCATCCTGAGCAGCGCGGCGGCGGTCTCGCGAACGGACGGGTGGAAACGCGTGTGGTTGGGTGCGACCTTCCGTGCGCGCTTGAGGTCCGCGAAGGCACCGTCCCGGTCGTTCTCCGCGAGCTTCGCGGAGGCCACGTCGATGAAGTGGTGGCTCGAACGCTCGCCGACGGTCGTACTGGGCGGCGCCCACTCGCCGCCGGGAACCGGAGACCATTCGGCGAGGCGGGCGAGAGCCTGTTCGGTGTCACCCGTGTCGATCATCGCGTGCACCTCGTGGATGCGGATGTTCGTCGGGCCGAACGACATCTCGTACGCCAGGGAGTCGCGGTTGCCGGCCATGGCCGCGACCTGCTCCGCCTCCCTCAGGTAGTCGTCGGCGCGATCGGCGTTGTTCTCGCGGGCTTCAAGAACGGCAAGCTTCAGCAGCAGCGCGCCGTCGACGGCGAGCGCCTCCTCCGTGAAGGAGCGTTCGGGCTGGAACCGCTCCAACTCGGTCCGCAGCCCAAGGAGCTTGCGGCGCGCCGGCGAGTACGCGCCCTGGCGCAGCATCGCTCCGGCGACGAGGTAGCCGGCCGTGAACTGCAGCAGCGGATCGCCGGAACGGTCCGCCGCCCAACGGACGCGCTCCAACGCCGTGTTCGACAGATCGTGGTGACCCATCTTGTGGGCGAGGGAGTTGACGGCGCGATAGGCGCGCGCCAGGTGCCAGAACGCCTTGGCCCGGTCGCCGTTGTCGCCGCCGAGGGCGACGTGCGTGAGTTCGGTGATGATCGGCGGCAGCAGGGGGCCCATCGGGGCGTAACGGGCGTCACGGCGCAGGGCCGCCACCTGGTCGACCTCCGAGGCGAGCACGGGAAGCGCCCGCGGAGCGACATCCAGGTCGTCGGGGCTGTCGTAGCAGAGCAGGAGACGGCGGAGTTCGGGTATGACGGCGTGGACGCCGTCCTCCGCCTCCGGCTCGCCGTAGTACGGCTGGCCGGTCAGGACCTCGGGGCCGAAGCGCAGCGCCTTGGCGAGAGCCAGCACCAGCGAGGGTGAAGCCTTGCGCGCGCCCGACTCCAACTTCTGCACGTAGCTCGGGGAGACCGCGATCTTCTGTGCCAGTTGGGCGGCAGACAGTTTCCGTGTCCTACGAGCGATACGGAGACGGTCTCCCAGCGTCAGGTTTTCACTCATCGGTGGACCTGTCCCTTCGCGATGAAGCACTTGGATCAGAGTACGGATAATGTCCAAGCCTGCGCCCTTGGCCGCCAACTGTTAACAGAGTCGATGGCGCTGCGCCCACGACGTGGATCCGCGGCACGGGCCCGAAGCGGCTTGCCGCTCCCCCCTGACCCTCCGACCGCATGAACGAATCGAGGCATATCGCCACGAAGTGGGCGAGAGGTCAGTAGAATCGTCGCCCTCTTGTCAAGAGGTCGGCGTCGAAATACCTACGGACAGTTTGTCCGCGCGAATCCCGCAAGTGCCCGAAACCCGCCTTCGGTATCCGGCCGCAGACAGTAGTCAAGCGCTCACGGTGATTGGAATCGCGTCCGGCAAGACCACGTCTCGTGAACTGGCCTCAGCGGGCGCCGATGTGGTGCTCGACAGTCTCGAGGACGTACCGCTCCTCCAAGAGCTGACGGTCAATCAATCATGGCTACGACTCCCCGCGCTGCCGCGTGCTCTCGTCTCCCCGCCGTTCCACGGCTCCTCCACCGGAGCGCGACTGGCCGAGAAGCGTTCGCGGTCGGGCCTCGGGCCGGTGTGCGGGGTGCCCGAGGGAGTTGCGCAGCCGGATGCCGTTGAACCCGCACGTGCTGGAGGTGATGGTCTCCCAGTACGGCCACAGGATGTCCAGAACCCGCAGCTGGATGCCGGCCTCGGCGTGCAGGGCAAGGAGGTCACCGACGGGCTCGGGTGGGCCCAGCGGCTGGACGGGTTCCTCCGCCACGTGGGCGCGTGGGACGGGCTCCCCGATGGGTCGGAAGGGTGTGGAGTCGAACCGGTAGGCGTAGAGGCGAACGTCGCGGATCTCCTCCAGCCAGTCGTACTCGATCGCGTGTACTCGATCTCCCCCGCCCGGGCCGATGATCCGCTCGCGGTCCGACGGGGACGTGTCGGGTGTCATCCATGCCATCGCCCGGGGACACTGCTTGGGGAACCAGTAGTCGGGGGAACGGACCGCGTCGACGGCCCAGACAAAGGCCCCCCGGTCCTTCGACGTCGGGGAGGCGCGCGGGGCGAAGCGGGTGATCGTGGGATCCTCGGAGAAGTGCAGTAACTGTCCAGGCTCTGGCCGCATCGGGGCATCGTAAGTCCCCATGCGCGGTACTCGCCTTCCGCGTTTCCAGGCGCACCACTGCGACGCACCAGAACGAGCCGCCGGGTAACCGGTACAGGAAGCGCCGAGCGTCAGGTGCAACCAACGAGATCCGCTTCAACGACTCCGGGCTGGGCCCCTCCATCGTGATGGGCGGCAGGGTGCGGATCGATGGCAGGGCGACCGCACCATGGACGCGCGTCCCCGTAGGAGATCGTTGAGCACGCGCACCGGAGAAGTCGGGGACAGGACCAGTCGGGCGTCGAGCGCTGCCTCCCACTGCCCGGTCAGCCCGACCATCAGTCGTTTGCGCATGCCGGGCGTGACGTGGGCGTAGCGCGCCGAGACGGAACCGTCGATGTGGCCCATCCTCTGGTCCATCAGGACCCGCTCAGTGCCGAGGTCCTCCATCACGGTCCGGTGGGTGTGGCGGAGGCCGTGGGGTGTGAGGCCCTTGGCGATCGGGAGCCAGCAAGCCTCGGCCCGATCGCTGGCCGCGCGGCCTCGGGCCGGGACGCCGGGCCACGGCTCTCCGAGCAGGGGTACGGGGCGGGCCGGCTGCGGAGCCTTCTTCGGGTACCAGCCGGAGACCGCAGGGGTGAACAGCCACGTCGCGAAGCCGTTTCGGCGCCAGTGGGCGGCGTGCTCTGGCACCGCACCGCCGCGCACGAATCCCAGGTCTGCGATGGCCTGCTCCACCCTCATCCGCTTGGCTTCGGTGACGCGGTCGGGGTGGTTGAGGACGTTGGACACCGTACCCGCGGAGACTTCTGCATGGCGTGCGACGTCGACGAGTTTCGCGCCTTGGTGGCCGCTGCCGCGAGCCGCGCCCTGCCCGCGGAAAACATAGGTCTTGCCGTGACACAGGCAGGGTCTCGGCTTCGTGCGGGTGACGTGGTTAGCGACCAGGGCCGACAGCCAGTCCATCGAGTCGATGGTCCGGTAGCTGTCGTCCTTGGGCGGGCAGCGCACCAGCTCGCCGGTGTCGAGTTCGTACAGCTGCCACTCGACACGGACGGAGCTCGGGCGGGCGAATTCCGTTTCCAGGCCGACGATTTCGCCCCAACGCATGCCGGTGTACCCCTTCAGGACGACGGCGACGAACTCGTCATCGCGGCCGGCGAGCAGGGCGGCGCGTTCGGCGGTCAGTAGGATGCCGAGCGCGTCGGTGACGACCTTCTCCGGGCCGCGGTTGCGGGAGCGGCCGGCGCGCTTGCCGCGTCCGCGCCGTCTGGCAGCTGGGTTGGTCGTGATCAAACCCTCGTAGATCGCGTCTTCGAAGATCACGTGGAGTGTCGAGCGCCAGGTTCTGACACTGGAGGCCGCGTAGACGGCCTTCTCCTTTTTCTCCCACAGGTCGACGTCCGTGTGCAGGATGCCGGCGAGCGCCTTGTCCTCGAAGGCTGGGAGCAGGTGCTCCTCGATGTGGCGCTTGTAGTTCTGCATGGTCGAGGCGGCCAGGTCCTGTGCCTCGTACCAGCGGTTCGCGTATTCGCCGAAGGTCTCCTGGTCGAGTGCCGGGTCGGGCCAGCCACCGCCCCGGCCCTTGCTCTCGGCGACGGCCGCGGCCCGTCGCACCTCGCCCTCGTCCCTGGCGATTCCGAGCGTGAGCACCTACGTCCTCCTCCCGCGCGAACTCATGGCTCACTCAGGCTCCCCGCGGAACTCCAAGGCCAACTCGACGCGCCGGAGAAGATCACGCGAAAGGACCGACCAAGGTCACACGAAGGGTGCGGAGATCAGCCGAGCAGGTTTGCTGGCGGTTTCCAGCACTCTCTGCCTTCGGCCTGCCGAGTTCGTCCAGGCAGCCCGATAGGTCCTCGTCGCACCTGCGGAGCGCATTCGCGAGGGGTGGCGGGCGTACGCCCGAGCAATCCCTACCGGCCCGAAGCGATCATTCAGGACCTCGGTAACCCTCAACGCTCCGGGAAACAAAGCCTGTTGCTGTCAATAGGTCGTCGGCGAATTCCTGCGGACACTTTGTCCGCTCGTCGCACTCGCGGAGTGGAATCGTCTCTTCACACTCCGTTGCGCGAATCCCCGACGGACCGCACCACCCATGCGCGACCCAGGTGCCTCTCTGCCCGAGCCATCGCTCTCCGCCGCCTATCCCGCACTGGAGGAGTCTTCCCATGGCAGCCCGTACGCGCAGGTCAGACGACGTGTCCTCGGTTTCGACCGGCAAAATGGTCCCCCTTCAGCGTCAGCGAGGTACGGAGGGAACCGTCGAGCCGGCCGCAACCACGATCTCGCCGAAGATCGCCGTCGCACTGCATGACGGCTACTACGGGCGCACATCGGGCACAGGCTTCAGCAACAGGGCCTTCCTTGAGGTACTCGCGCGGACACTGCCCCGAGGACGCCTCCTGGTCATGCCCGTTCACATCTCACGCACCGACCCCAGTTACGACCCCCGGTGGGTGGCCGAGACGGAGGGAATGCTGCGGCAGGCCGGGGCCAAGGTCGTTCCGGTTCCGGGTGGTCGAGCGGCGACCGCCACCCTCGCGGGCTGCGAAGCACTGTGCGAGCAGGTCACGGAAGCCGCCCGGGAGCGTCTCGCCGACGCGCCCATGGCCCAACTGATCGGCCTGGATATCCCCTTCCTCGGGCTCGGCCCCCATCGGCGCGCCGATGATCCGTTCAGCCTCCTTCTCCTGCCTCGGTCGACGAGCGAACTCGCCTGCCCGGAGGACCGGCGACGCATCCGATGGGAGCACAAGGGGCTGACAGCGGCAGTGCGTGGCGGTGCACGCGTAGCCTCCATCTCGCACCACATGCGCGGCCATCTTGAGCAGGTCTACGGCGTCCCGCGCCACGTGGTGGTCGATCTCCCCAACGGCCTGCTCCTGAGCGACCACGAGGACATGGCCCCGGCTCCGCTGCCGCCGCAGGCCGAAGCGGGGTTCCTGCTGGCCATGGGCCGGGCGGTGGAGAGCAAGGGCTTCGAGGACCTGCTTGAGGCCGTCCGCATCCTCGGTATGCAGGGCGAACGGGTGCCGCACCTCCTACTTGCGCCCACGACGCACGCGGAGACTCTGACCGGCTACCAGCAACGACTTCAGACGATGGTCCGCGACTACGCGATCGACGCGACGTTCCTGCCGCGGTTCTCCCCTCAGTACCGCTCATGGCTGCGGAGCCCGGCCCTCCGTGGAGTCGTGGTGCCCTCCCGGGCCGAACCGTTCGGGAGGATTCCTCTCGAAGCCTTCGCTTCGGGGGCCGCGCCGGTAGTGGCGACTCGGGCGGGCGGGCTCATGGAGACCGTCGTCGACGGGGTGACCGGGTTCACGGCGGAAGCTCGTGACCCCATGGACCTCACCCACGCGATCAGGCGGGCGCTTCACATCAGCGCCCAAGAACGTGAGCAGATGCGTGAACGCGGCAGGGCCCTGCTCATGGCCCGGCACGACTACGAGGCCACGATCCACTCCTACCTGCGCCAGTACGTCCCTTGGGCGATGGCGCTCAGCGTCTCCTCGAGGAGTGGAGCGTGACAACCACCGCGCTGGTCGCCATCAATTCCCCTTACCCTTTCTGGCGGTTATCCGATCGGCACGCCGGACAGTTACGGTCCGCCTTTCCTGGCGTCCGCTTCCTGATCGCCCACGAGCACGACGTCCCCGTCGAGATCCGCACCGCTGACGTCTATTTCGGCTGGTCCTTCGACGCCGAGTGGTTGAAGACCTCCCCACGGCTCCGCTGGACGGCCACCCCGTCGGCCGGCGTCGATCACTGGCCGGCCGCCGCGCTCGATGCCGCGGGCATCACGCTCACCCGCGGGTACGGCTACCACGGGAGGCCGATGGCCGAGCACGCGATCGGCCTGCTTCTCGGCTTCTCGCGGGGCCTGTTCACGAGTGCACGACTTCAGACCCGGTCCGTCTGGTGGAAGGACGTCCTCGCAGACAGCTTCTTTGACCTCTACGGCGAGACGCTCACGATCGTCGGCTGCGGCTCCGTCGGCCTCCGCCTCGCGGAGGTGGCGCAGGCATTCGGAATGCATGTCATAGGAGTACGCCGCAGCGCTCCTCGCTCCGAACCCGACGGGATCGAGTGGGTGCCGGCACACCGCGTTCGTGAAGCACTCCCGCGCTCACGCGCCGTCGTCAACCTGCTTCCCGCGACCGACGAGACGCACGGCTTCTTCAACGAGAGCACCTTCAAGGCGTGCCGCCCCGGGACGGTCTTCATCAACCTAGGGCGGGCCAGCACAGTCGACCACGACGCGCTCCTCGGCGCCCTCGATCAAGGCCCGCTGGTCGGCGCCGCCCTCGACGTACAGCCGCGTAAGCCGCCAGCGCTCGACGATCCGCTCCGCCACCACCCGCGGATCGTGCTCACACCGAAAAGCGCCGTCTTCAGCCACGCCTACATGGACCAGGCGGTCGCCTTCTTCGTCGACAACCTCCGGCTTCACCTCGCCGGCCAGCCCCTCAACGGTGCTGTCACCCCAACCCACGGAGGGACACATGCCCCCCACTGACCAGCAGTCGCCCAGGAACGACCTGTTGCGGCGGTTCGCCGAGTCGGGCCGGAACCATCCTTACCTGGCATTCACTCTCAACTCGATCTGCAATCTCGACTGCGTCTTCTGCAAGCCACGGTGCATGCCCGACTACGGGCACAAGGACAAGACGCTCACCGTCTCCGACTACGCGGGCATCGCGAACGAGGCCGGACTCTGGGGCATCCGCAAGGCGCACTGCTCAGGCGGGGAGCCGACGCTGCGTGCCGACATCCTCGACATCATCGGAGCGCTCTCCGACGGGCTCGGCGACGAGGCGACCGTCGGCATGACCAGCCACGGCAACCTGCGCCGCGGCCTGACAGTGGACGAGTTGCACAATGCCGGGCTCACGTACCTGAACATCAGCCTGCACAGCCTCGATCCCGCACGGTCTACCGAGATCATGGGCGGCGGCGACCCACGAGTCGCCCGCGCAACGATCGACCGCGCACTCGAACTCGGCCTCAAAGTCAAGATCAACTGTGTGCTCCAGCGGTCGTACCTGGACGACGCCTTCGGTGTCGCCGAACTCGCCAAGCGACTCCCCATCGCCGTACGGCTGATCGAACTGCAGCGCATCGGACCGGCGGAGGCGCTGTTCCCCACGGAGTTCGTGTCTGAGGCGGAGGTCCGCGAACGCCTCCACGCCTGGTTCGAGAAGGCCGGCGAGATCTCCCGGACCGAGTTGGGAGTGCGAAGCCCGGGCCAGTACCTGCGGCCGCCGGGCTGGGCGGGCTCCATCGGGTTCATCTCCAACTCCTCCTGCGCCACCTGCTCCGACGCCAACCGCATCAAGGTCACGCCCACCGGCATCGCCCGGCCCTGCATCCTGCACAACCGCGACATCGCCCTGAAGCAGCACCTCGCGGTCGGCACCATGGCCGACGCCTACGCCCACCTCTTCAACGCCATGCTCGAACGGGACAGCAACGAGGCCTGGCAGGGCTTCCACTACGTCGACTACGACCTTCGCTGGGACCGCATGGAGCGACCGCAGGGCGTGCCCGTCCTTCCCCTGCTGCCCGTGGCCAGCGGTACGGGTGGGGGCTGCTCACTCCGCCGACCCGGAGGTGAATCCGAGTGACCAGGGCTCGTTCCACCGCGTCGTACGCGCAGCTCGGCGTCGTCTACGCCGAGCAGTTGGCCGCCCAGGACGTCACCGCGAGCATGCTCACGCACAAGTGGCAGGCCGGCGACCTCATCGCACCGCACTCGGACATCGACATCCGCGTCGTCCTCGACGAGACCCCTGCCTCATGGTGGGAGTGGAATGAGCGGCTGGCCACCGCCCACCACCGGGCGGTACTCCTGGATCCATCCCACAGCCGACTGCTCGAACATCCACCCGGGTTCGCGTTCACTACGGGCGAGCTCGACCGGAACCAGGTGTCACCAGCCGAGACCTCCACCTGGAGCCTGGTCACGGGCAGCGCGGCCACTCTCGGGCGGTGGCAGTCCCGTGCGCAGATGATGCCCTGGAGCCGCGCGGACGAGAGGTTCTATCGCGGGATCCTCGACGCACGGATCGGAGGCCGCTACCAACTCGACAAGGACAGCGCCGACAACGTCCACCACGACCTCGACGGCTACCGAAGGCACTGCGTCGCCTGGCACTACGTGGCGCCGTGCTGGTTCGCGTCGGCGGCCCTCGCCACCCGTACCCGCGGCCCCGGGAAGACGGCAGCCCTCAGCCAGTGGCATCCTGGCGAACTCGAGGTCCTTGCCGAGGCGATCCTCCGCCTGTCCGCCACGTCCTCGGATCCGGAGCCTTCTCCCACGCAGCTACTGCGCTCGGCCCACGTCGCCGTGGACGCCGTACTGCGACGCACGCCGCGCCCCAGGCCGCTGCCGGAGGGGTCGGAAGCGGAGGCGGAGGCCTGGACCACCACCGCCGGCATGCTCCGCGTACGTGCCGCACGCTGGATCTACTACCTGGATCCTCCGCCGGAGACCGCGACCGGCTACTTGATCGCTCGCGAGGAGAAGGAACTCCGTTCCGCCAGGAACACCTTGACCCGCCTCGCCGACCGGACCTCCGGTGACGACGCGCTGCTCGTGAAGGCCATGACGGAGCTGCTGCCACCAGGCCCGACCACGGCGAGCACCCTTCACGACCTCCTCGCCCTGTGGAGTCGTCACCGCTCCGTCGTCGAGGACTTCCTCTCCGCCCACTCCACGTGACCAAAGGGGCTCTCCATGACGTCCTCCGTGCTGTCCAACGCGCAAAGGACCCTCAAGACCGCGAAAATCAAGATCACGACCAAGTGCAACCGCCACTGCGACTTCTGCATCTTCGCCGAAGGCGGCCAAGGCGAGAACATGCCGCTGGACACGTTCAGGCAGGTCCTCGACCGCCTCGGACAGATCCCATTCCGACAGCTGCACATCAACGGCGGAGAACCCACCGTCCACCGCGACTTCAGCGAGCTCAGCGGCCTGGCCCGTGACTGCTTCCCGGAGCAGATCATGGTGCTCGGCTCCAACGCGATCACCCTGGCCCGCAACGAGCGCCTCTTCCAGGCGACCCTCGCGCACTACGACCAAGTCCTGATCGGCTGCGACGAGGAGCACGACAACTACGACGAGGTCAGCGCCGTCGTCCCCGTACTCCGTGACGCCGGAAAGACCGTCGTCATCAACAGCGTGCTTGAGGCCATCGCCCCGGACCGCCTCAGCCAACTGGCCGCCCTGTGCGACGCGTACGGCGCCATCCACGTCACCAACCACGTCCACCACATCGACGTCGGCCAGCCCGCCAACGATCTCGGCGGCCTCTGCGACCGCAACGTCGACCAGCACCTCATGATCGAGGTCGACGGCGACTGTTACCGGTGCTTCAACGCCATGGCCAAGAACGACAGCGAGTTCACGGTCTGGGACGACGACTTCGCCACCAAGGTCTTCGCGCCGCGCCGCGAGCACTACGACTTCTGCCTGAAGTGCCATGAGTACAGGGACTCGGGCCTTCAGGTCGTCCCCTCCCTCGCCCATCGCACGGCTTCCGTCTGACCACCCTCTTCCCGGAGGTCCCCATGCCCGCAGCGCTCGGTCTGAACTTCCACCACGACACCTCCGCCTGCCTCGTCGTCGACGGGCGCATCTACGCGGCCGAGGAGGAGCGATGGAGTGGCGTCAAACACAACCGCACCACACGCAAGGGCATCCTCAGCACCCCCACCCATGCCCTCGACTGGTGCCTGCGGTCCGCCGGCATCAGCGTCGACGACATCGACCACGTGTGGACCCCGTCCATGCGGCCTTCCCCCCGGCATGGATCGTGGGTGTCTACGGAACAGACCGAACTCGCCGCCCTGCTCCCCGAGACGCTCGGGCAGCGGCTGCAGCTCATCTCCCACCACACCGCCCACGTCCTGGCCGGCTATCTGCTCTCCGGCCAGGAACACGCCGCCGGACTGGTTATCGACGCGGGCGGTTCCGTCCTCGGCACGGACATCGCATCGGGACGCGAACGGATCACCGGCTACGACCTGACGCCGGACAGCATCGACCGCGTCCACCAGGTCGCACCAGCCATCGCCCCCGGCCCGTCCGGACCCGTGCGCACCCACCCGTCCCTCGGCCACTTCTACCGCAACCTCGCGCTGCGGGTGATTCCGCCAGGCAACGAAGTCGAGGGCAGCATGATGGCCCTGGCCGCGTTCGGGGATCCGGACCGCTACTACAAGGAACTCCGCGACCTCGTCCATCTCGGCGAGCACGGACACGTACACATCGTGGCGCCTTGGGGCTCGTACGACGCCGACACCCCGCTCAGGATCGAAGGCACCATCTGGACCGCGCGGTCTGCCGACTCGAAGCCGCTGGACACCCGCGCCGACCTGGCCGCGGCGGCACAGCGGGTCTTCGCAGAGGCGGTCATCCACGTGGCCCGTCATCTGCGCCGCCTCACGGCCGCCCACACACTGGTCTTCTCCGGCGGCTGCGCCCTGAACTCCCATCTCAACGGCACCCTCACCGAGGAATCCGGCTTCGAGAACCTGTTCGTCGCCCCGGCGCCGCACGACGCCGGCACCGCGGTCGGCGCCGCCCTTTACGCCTGGAACTACATCCTCCGACAACCCCTTCTGCCGAAGCCCGAGGACGCCGACTGGGGCCCGCTCCCCGGTCCGGTGCCCGACGGAGCGCTGGCGGGCGGCTACCGCAGCGTCTCCGGCCTCGGTGAACGGCTGATCCCCACCGTCGCCGCGCTCCTCGCAGACCACCACGTCGTCGGCTGGGTACGGGGCGGCATGGAGTTCGGGCCGAGGGCCCTCGGTCACCGCTCGATCCTCGCCCACCCCGGCAAGGCGGAGACCAAGACCCGCCTGAACGCCCTCAAACAGCGAGCCGACTACCGCCCGTTGGCGCCCTTGGCACTGGCCGAGGAAACCGACGCGTGGTTTCTCGGCGACGGCGACCCGTTCATGAACCGCGTCGTACGCGCAAGGCACTGCAAGTCCGACCGGATGCCCGCGGTTGTCCACCACGACGGAACCGCCCGTCTCCAGACCGTGGGCCGAGGGCACTCGGGCGTGCGCCCGCTCCTGGAGGATTTCCACCGGCTCACCGGCGTGCCCGTCCTCCTGAACACCTCCCTGAATTTCAAGGGAACGCCCATCCTCCGCACTGCCGAGCAGGCCGTCACCGCCGCGGTCGAGCTCGGTCTCGACGCCTTGGTCGTGGAGGACACGCTGGTCCTCGCCCCACATGTGCGGCTCGACACGGCCCTGACGGCCCCCGACGGAACGGACCGCGCATGACCAGTACCCCCGCCGTGACAGACGAACTCGGCTTCAAGGACTGGCCGGAGCCGGAACGAGCACGTGGGCGGCTCGCCGCGATCCTCGCCACGACGGTCTACGCCGGTCACGTCCGTGACCAGGGATCGCCCTACATCAACCACCCAGTGCGCGTCGTGACCGTCCTGAAGGACGAACTGGGTGTCACCGATCCCGAACTGCTCATCCTCGGCTTGCTGCACGACGCGCTGGAGATCGCGCCGTCGGCTGAGCGCCTCCTAGCATCCCAGCTGGGCCCAGCCCTCACACAACGGCTGCGTTCCATGACCCCCGATCACCGGCTGGAGCAGCGCCCCAAGCAGCCGTGGGACTCGGACGTCTGGCACAACAAGATCAGGTGCCTCGGCCCGGAGGAACTGCTCATCCGTCTCGCCGACCGCATCGACAACCTGCGCGACCTTCGACACTCGCCGGACCCTGACCGCCGGGCGCGCTTCCTTGACAGCCTGACCAGCACCTACCTGCCGCTCGCCGAGGCGTCCCGCGATGTGAGTCCACCACTACGAGCCGCGTACGAGGTGCTCCACGCCGACTACCGCCAGCAAGCGGAGGCGAGCAGGTGACCCCAGTCGTCCACTCCATGTCGCCGCAGGGCCGCACCGGAGGCCGCGTCTACCTCCGCATGATCCATGAGGTCACAGCCAACTCGATCGAATGGCGCACGGTGCCGGACTACAAACGCACCTACACGGTCCGCCGAGGACGGAAGGTGCGCCACCTGGCCCGCCTCGCCCCCCGCGTCCGCGAACTCAGAGACGAGCCGGGCGCGTTCCTCTGGGACGACCTGAGCATCCTGTTCTTCACCCCGGAGATGCGGGCCCGGACCGTCTTCGTCTTCCACCACTACGAGCCCCTCCAGTTCGACTCCTGGCCCCTCGAACCGCTGCTGTGGCGCAGGCTCTTCGCGGTTCTGCCCTTTTGCCGTGCGGTGGTGTGCGTCGCCCCATCCTGGGCGGCATTCCTGAGGGAGCGCGGAGTGGACAACGTCCAGGTGATCTACAACGCCTTCGACCTCGCCGAGATCGACGGAGTCCGCGGCATGGACCCGGCCGAAAGTAAGGCCCGCCTCGGTCTCCCGCAGGACGAGATCATCGTCTACGCGGGCAAAGCTGTGCACTGGAAAGGCATCGAGACGGTCGCCACGGCCATCGAGGGCGAACCCGGGCTCCGTCTCGTGACCACCGGGAGCAACACTATCGGCTCCCCGGGACTCCACTTCGACCTGCCTCGTCCCCGGTACCTCGAACTGCTGCGGGCCTGCGACGTCGGTGTCTTCACCCCGCGCATGCGGGAAGGGTGGAGCCGGTGCGCCGCAGAAGCGCTGCTCCTGGGCATGCCGTGCCTCATCCAGCCGATCGCCGGACTCGGTGACCTCGCGCGTCTGACCGAGCAGCCGCCCCTGGATCCGCGTCGGCTCGCTCAGCAGATACGGGATCGGGCGGACGCTGCGCCCGCCGAGTCGAAGACCGTGTACGAGACGCTGGCCCGCTTCGACACGACGTACTTCCGCGACGCATGGTCCCGCCTCCTCGCGCAGGCGGCGGGACCATGATCAGGAAGTGATCAGCCGGCGAGCTTCGCCAGCGCGGCGTCGATCCGGGCGAGTGTGCGGTCCTTGCCGAGGACCTCCAGGGACTCGAAGAGGGGCAGACCGACCGTGCGGCCCGTGACCGCGACGCGCACCGGAGCCTGGGCCTTACCCAGCTTCAGGCCGTGCTCCTCGCCCGCGGCCAGGACCGCCTCCTTGAGGGACTCGGGGCTGGTCCAGTCGGCCGTCTCCAGCTTGGCTCGGGCCGTGGTGAGGAGAGCCACAGGGTCGCCCTTCATCGCCTTGTCCCAGGACGCCTCGTCCTCCACCGGCTCCTTCAGGAACAGGAAGTCGACGTTGGCCGTGATGTCCGACAGGACGGCCACGCGTGTCTGGGCGTGAGGGGCGATCGCCTCCCACGCGGCCTGGTCGAAGTTTTCGGGCGCCCAGTTGGCGTACGGGGCGAGCAGCCACGGATCGCATGCCTCGACGAACTTCTCCAGCGGCAGGGCGCGGATGTACTCGCCGTTGAAGGCGGTCAGTTTCTTGATGTCGAAGAAGGCCGGCGAGGTGTTCACGTCCTCGACGCGGAACTTCTGCTCCAGCTCCTTGTACGGGCGGAGCTCGATGTCGTCCCCAGGGCCCCAGCCGAGCAGCATCAGGTAGTTGGTCATTGCCTCCGGCAGGTAACCCTCGGCGAGGTAGTCCTCAAGAGCGACCTTGTCCCGGCGCTTGGACAGCTTCTGCCGCTTCTCGTTCACGATCACCGGCAGGTGCGCCCACACTGGGGCCTTCGCGCCGAGCGCCTCCCACAGCAGTTGCTGCTTGGGCGTGTTCGACAGGTGCTCGTCGCCACGGATGACCAGGGTGATGCCCTCGTCGAGATCGTCGACCACGTTGGCGATAAGGAAGACCGGGGAGCCGTCGCCGCGGGCGATGACGAAGTCCTCGATCGCCGAGTTCGGGAAGGAGGGCTCACCCCGGATCAGGTCCACGACGACCGTCTCGCCCTCAGTGGGCGTGCGGAACCGCAGCGCCCGGCCCTGCACGTACTCCAGACCCCGGTCCCGGCAGAAGCCGTCGTAGCCGAGGTGCTGCGAACCGGTGCGCTCCTGGAGCTGCTCACGGGTGCAGTCGCAGTAGTACGCGCGGCCCTGCGTGTAGAGCTGCTGGGCGGCCTCGCTGTGACGGTCGGCGTTCTGCGACTGGAAGTACGGACCCTCGAAGGCGGGATCGTCCTTGGAGATCCCGATGGACGCGAGCGCGCTGATGATGCCGTCGATCCACTCCGGCTTGTTGCGGGCCGCGTCGGTGTCCTCGATCCGCAGAACGAACTTGCCCCCTGACTGTCGTGCGACGGCCCAGTTGTAGAGAGCCGACCGGGCCCCGCCAACATGGAACATTCCAGTCGGGGACGGGGCGAAACGCACGCGTGTGGAGGCTGTAGACATGCCTGCAAGCCTACCGATTTCCAACGGCTGCTCGGCCGCTGCAGACGATCACATTATTCGGCCCGTCGGAGATCTTGTGATGCCGTCCGGCTGAGGTGGGCATCCACCGTGCGCGTGATGCTGCGTCCTGTGGCGATCTGCTTGTTGCTGAGCACGTCGGGAATCACCGTGAAGCCCTGCTGACGGAAGGAAGTCCTCGTCTCGTCAGTGATGGTTCGGCATGCCGTTCAGTTCACCAGGCAGCGTCTTGCCCAGCAACCAAATTGCCCTGGCTGTCCGCGCCGACAGAATCGCTCCACACAGCGCGACCCGGCACATGCATGTTCAGTCTGGAGCTGATCCACGACAGCGTTTGTAGACGTGCCAAGCCGTGGACTCACTGATGCCGAACGCGTCGCCGAGTTGGGCGTACGTGGACCCGCCCTGCTCACGCATCCCTACGAGGTCAGCTTCCTGTTCACTGGTGAGTGCATGTCGTCCGCCCCGCCCGGTGGCTGGAACAGGGGGCGGATCGGTGAGGTGACGCCAGGTTGCCCCCCGTACTGCCGCTCGGACCGTTGCGTACTCCAGGCGAAACTTGTCAGCAAGCGATCGCAAGGAAGCGCCTCCAGCATGCGCCCGCCGCATCTCTCCCACTGACGCCGCGGTCAGGAGCACACCTGGGCGACGCGGCTCTTCGGGGAGGTCCTCCGGGACCTGACCACCGACATGTCCCCAGGTGACGCCCCTGATCGCATCGTGAACAGTGTTGTAGGGAAGGCCGTTTCTCGTTGCGAGATAGCGCACCGACGCGCCATCAGCGTGCTCGCGCCTCAACCTACGCACGTGATCTTCATTCAGGACGGTCGGGCTGGGCTGATCCGGATCAGCGGGCATGGGCCGGCTGATCGGTGGTGGATCGTCCACGCGGCGCCAGGTGGCGCCATAGACCGCCTTTGAGAGCGCTCTACTGCTCACTCCGATCGCCCGTGCGAGGTGATCTACCGAAGCCCCGCTTCGTACCTGCCGCCGGGCGTCACGAACCAGCTCCTCCGTGAGATCCCTTCGACCGCCGAGGTGCTCCCGCGGTGAGCCGTCGGAATGCCCATCCGAAGCATGTGGCGACACGTAAACACTCCCCACTCTCAAGGCCTGAGCTGGGCAGGACGACTCGGGCTGCGGCAGCATCGCCGTGGAGAGCGATGTGCGGCCCGAGGTCTCCGGCGCGATCAGATGTACGCAGACAAGGTCTACGGGTCTAGTCCGACCGTATCCGTCTTCTGCCCACGGTCGGCCCCCCTGCTGGCGATGGGCGCGTTTACCGACGCACTTGCGTGAGGGCTCTCTGAAAGAGTGCAGGCGCGGGTTGGTGCCGGTCCACCTACCAGGCCGCCTGCCTCTCGCCTGCACGTCGACACAGCGGGAGCCCGCCCCTTCCGGGGCGGTGGTCAAGGACAATCGCAACTGAAGCAGCCCCCAGGCAGTTCCCTGTTCGAGCGTACGAAATGTCGGCTTGGCAGAAGCGCAGGGCCCCGCGTCGTGCGGGGCCCTGCGGCTAGAACTGCCGAAGGATGAAGTCCGTCACCGCGCGGCCGGCGCCCGCACAGAGGCCCTTCACCGCTGCCGTCACGACCCAGGACCTGGTGGCGGAGGGGGACTTCGAGGTGTTCACTTCAGACTCTGAGCCGGATGATGAAAGCCCCGGTGGGCGGGGCTCCGGAATGCTAGGTGCGGACTCCGGCTCGGCTGGCTGCGCCTTGGGCATGTTGCCCCTCCGTAGTAGGGAGGAGCGGGATTACAACGGCCTCTGATGCGTTCCCACGGGACGGCACGCGTCGTCATCCCGCCCGAGTGAATCAGCGCGAAGACCTGAGATCCACGCTGACGAGCGAGCGGGAAGGGCCTATGCCTCGGTAGTCCATCGCGGTCGAATCAGCGATGGTGCATCGTCCCGGGCCGTGGCTGAACATGGCCGATACGTTAGCCCGTACGGGCGACAGATCGCACAAGCAAGCGAGAGTTGAGTGTCGCGATTTACGCCACAGGCCCGTGACGGAACTCGGCCACCCAGTTGGCCGTTGTTATTCGGGCGAGTTCGTCAAGTGCGTCGGGTTGGGACTCAGCGGTGGCCCGCCAAGGTGATCGTCCTCGATGCCGACGAGGCGGGGTTCCTCGACCGTCCTCAGCCAATGGGGTGGCTCGTTCCTCGACTCAGGGCCACTCGCCCCTGCATCCACCGCTATCCGACCGGGAGGCTGAAAGGGCGCCAGGGGGCGGCTCTTCGGGACGGTCCGGAGGGACGGCAACGGCCACTGCGGCCACATGAGTCGGCGCGTTCCGGCTCCCGGTACCCACCTCCTGCCTGCGTGCTCTCGGTCGGGCACCGCTTCCTGTTACCGAGGGTGCGCGACGCGACCATCGCAGAGCCGTCCGGCTTCTCAAAGGCGTGCGCTGGCGCACCTCCCGGACACCTGCGCCAGGGAGTGACATCAACTCACTGGCGATTGATCACGAAGGACATCGCGACTCCCACAGAAACGGACGCAGTCACGCAGGGGTCGGCAGCGTCAGGCAGCTTGATGCTGCCTCCCAGCACTTGTTGGCACGAAGGACGACCGGGAGTTGGCCGGCGACGCCAAGCGGGCTTGGCGCTCAGTTCGTCGCGCGACATCTGCCGCCGTAGGAGGCGAAGGAGGTGCATCCGCGGAGTTGCGCTCGCCGTCGGTCGAAGGCTCCTGCGTGATCTCGAACCAGGTCGTCTTGCCTGTGGGTGCTGGTTGTGTCCCCCAGGCGTCCGCCAGGGCATCAACGAGCAGGAGGCCGCGGCCACTCTCGTCGTTGGGCCCAGCGTCGACAGCGCTCGGCAGTGATGGATCGGTGTCCGTCACTTCGACACGAAGCCGTTCGTCGGTCCGTGTCACAGCGACATCGCACGGAGCATCTGTATAGAGGACAGCGTTGGCGATCACCTCGCTGGCCAGCAACTCGATGGTCTCCAGCATCTGGTCCGACACGGGAAGACCCAGATTCTTGGCCAGTGCAACGACTTGGCGGCGTGCCGCCGGAACAGCCTCGACAGCAGCCGCAACCGTGAATCCATACGTCGGACGTTCGGGATTGCGACGCGCCATGACGACTACCTCACCTTGGGAGCGGCCTCAGTGAAATGAAGCCTTCCACCCGGCAAGAGCCCTGTGAGGACAATCTGTCCACAGGTACGCAAGGCAGGAGCCTTGACGTTTCGGCGAGTTGTGATGCAAGCAAGCTAGCGAGCCAGTCAATACGGGGCGACAAACGTCGCTGACACCGTACCCCGCTGAGACTCGTATCAGACCTTCTCCTTGGCCGCTCGCGACTCAGGATTCGCTGTCAGTCCCCACCAGTCCAGGTTCTGAGTGACGTCAGGGTCGGGCGAGACGCACCGCGACGTCCATGCCCGAGTCCGTCCGGTGGGACCGGGATGCGCGAGGCTGGCGCCGCAGCGCCCAGTTGAGGGGGCATCGGCTGGTGCAGCCCCAGCAACTGCTCGGCCAGAGCACCAAGAAACTGATCCAAGGGGGCAAGCCGGTGCAGCCACCAGAGCTCAATAGCCGTGCGGGAGATCGATTTCGCCCACGGCAGACGAAAAGGGGCTCACAAGACTGGAACGTTCCTGCAACCCATGTCAACGTACAACGTCCCCGAAAACACCAGGTCAGCGCAAAGGGAAGGCGTGCGGGCTGTCGTCAAAGAGATTGCCAGGTCTGTCCGCAGTGCCTACCCGCGAGCTGGCCCCCTGCCACCTCCGCGGCCCGACTCAAGGAGTCCACCCCGCTGAATGCTCGACTCCGTCATCGCCTGGACTGCCTAACGGAGCTACGACTTGGTCACCCTGTCCACCATGCGCTGCCTGTGCGTGCCGCATCCGTCCTTCTCGGGGGGACCTTCTGTAACCCGACTGCCGCCGTGACGGCTCCGTCCTCGTCCATGTCGCGATCACCCGGTGCCCCGACCGAGCCCCCTCCGCTTCGGACTCCACGTAGTCCGGGCAAGCTGCGAGCGATATATAGCCCATGATCCCCGGTTAGCAAAACCGGGGATCGTCCAGAGCATTGATGGTGTTCGCACTCGGCTGTGCTTGGCGGTGGAGTCGTAGCGGACTCAGTAGGCAGTGCCGCAAAGACACCGAGGAGGTATTCGCGGCCCACGCCCGCTGCTGACCTGAAATCCGCAGCGCCTGTTCGCTGAAGTTCAGCGGGACTCCGCTGAGTCGGCGTGGGATGCAGGCGTTGTTGGTTCCGCTCTGTCGCCCCGCGCGCTCCCTTGCAAGGAACACCCAGCCCATGCGCCGATCCGCAATACCCCCTACCCATTCTCGCCCCGGGATGTCAGGCCCGTATGTCTCCCTCGCCGATTTCGAGCCCCGCAATCGCGAGGTGGCGCCTTGACCGCCGGGGGGAGCAACCGGCTGCTCACCCCGGAAGAAGTGGCCGCATGGTTGAAGGTCAGCGACATCACGGTGCGGAACAAGTACCGCCACTGGGGGCTGAAGGCCCAAAAGGTCGGGCGGCTCCTGAGATTCCGCGAGCGCGACATCGTCGCGTACCTCGAAGACCACTACGGATGACGGCAGCCCGCTGCCTGAACTGAGATAGGAGGCCACATGGCCGCGGTGTTTCAGAAATGCAAGACCGACCCGCAGAACAATGACTACCCCTGCGAAAAGGGGCGATGCGGACACAAGTGGACGGTCCGCTACCGAGAGCCGGGCGGGCGGACCGCGCGCCAGCGGGAGAAGACCTTCGACAAGAAGACCGGCCCGGACGGCGCTGATGCCTTCGCCTCCAAGGTTGAGCACGACAAAGGGATGGGGATCTACCTCGACCCCCAGCGCGGCGCTATTACCCTTCGCGCCTGGTCGCGGGAGTGGCTCGACAGGCAGATCCTTGCCGAGGGCACCATGCGTAACTACGAGGGGTTCACGAAGAACCACCTTGTTCCCCACCTCGGCCGTAAGACCCTGGCTGGGCTCGCGACGGGCGACTTCGAGCGCTTCATCGCCACGCTTCACCGCAACGGTGAGGGCATGGCTGCCTCCACGATCAACGACCGCCTGAAGTTCGTGGCGGCCATGCTTGAGTCCGCCGTCACCGAGAAGCGCATATCCGAAAACCCTGCGAGGGGCATCAAGATCCCTCGGACGAGTTCGCTCGCTGTGGACGAGGACGAGATCCCCGACCTCGGAGAGGTCGAGTTGCTCGCGAAGCACATCTCGCCCCAGTATCGGCTGACCGTCTACTTGCAGTCGGGGGCGGGGCTCCGGATCAGCGAGTGCCTCGGATTCGCGAGCGAGTGCCGACGGCCGGAGTTCATCCGTGTCCGCTGGCAGGTCAGCTCGAAGGCGAACCGTGGAGACTGCCGCACCACCTTCGTGCCGCTGAAGCACCGGGCCGAGGGGGAGTACCGAGACATCCCGATCGCCCCCTTCATCGACGAGGAGATTGATGCCCACTTGGAGCTGTGGGACCCGATTCCCGTGACGTTCAAGGATCAGGCGGGCAAGGATCGGCAGCTCGACGTCTACTTCGCACCCCGCGAACGAGGCAAGGGCACCATGCCCACGGCCACGACGTACGCGTACCACTTCAGGAAGGCGTGCAAGGCTGCGGGCCTAGTCGACGTCAACGGTAAGCCGAAGTACACCCCGCACTCGCTGAGGCACTTCTTCGCCTCGACAGCCCTGGCGAACGGCATCCCGATCCACGAGGTCTCGCGCTGGCTCGGCCACAAGTCGATCAAGACCACGGTGGACATCTATGGACACCTCGTGCCAGGCGCCTGGCACCGCTGCCGAGAGGTCATGCAGAACGCCATGCGGCCCGTGCCGGTGGAACTGGCGGCCGAGGCATCCGAGTCGCCCGAGGGGTACGACAGGGCGGTGTGACGGGGGTCCGCGCTCGGCTCACCGAATTGGCCCACCCCAGGGGGCGGAGGGGGGCTAGCGCGCCTAGGTTGATCCGAGACCTGCGGCATCGGAGCACCCATGGCCCTGAGCATTGCGGAACAGCGCGACGCAGCGAACATCGTTGCAACCTGCACCCGCCTTCTGGAGCTGGACGTGATTTGGACGACCAACTTGGAGCAGGGTGTCCCGGAGGGGAAGACAGATGCTTCACGCGCCCTGATCAAAGTTGGTCTGGACATGGCGACTGGCCTGGGGCGAGTTCACGAGCGAGTGTCGCTTCTGCATCGGTTCGCCGATGAACTTGAGGTGCTCTTTCTGGAGGAGTTCGATCACTTCAAGGGCTGGACTCTCGACATCAGCCCCACGGACGTACCCGCACTGCTCCACGATGCGGCGAAGGGGCTGGATGGGCATGCATCCGCGGAGATCAGAACCCTCCTGACCAAGATCGAAGGCCTGGAGGGTGGGCAGGCTGTGCAAGGTGATCTACCCAGAAAAATGCGCGGATGGATCTACATCGTGTGTGCAGCTGTGTCGCTGGGCTTGGGGACCCTCGCCGCCGCGGGTGGCGGCCCGCTCGGTATTGCGCTTGGCGCGGCGGGTCTGGGGGTGGCACTCGTGCTGTTGCAGCAGGGGCTCTCCGACGTACACGCGTGACGCGCCTCGGAGCTTGAGTGCTGACCTTGTGTTTCCGTGCTGATTCTGTGCTGACTTGGACCTCTCGGAACCGCGTTTCCGCAGGTGGGAGCGTTGTAGTCAACGTTCCGCTTCAACGT
>NZ_LJBR01000690.1 GCF_001282115.1 Streptomyces sp. NRRL B-24085
GTGCGGCCACCAGGGCGGGGGGAGGCCCGGCGTCCGCAAGCGGAGCGGACACCGCGTCGAAGGCCGACCGCACTCCCGCAGGCACAGCGGACAACCGGGCGGCAACCGGGCCAGCCGCGGCGACAGCCGGACGGACAACCGCGGGCGCCGCGGGCAACACGCCGGGAGCCGGGCCGGCGACCGCGGGAGTCGCAGCCGATACGGCCGGGACCAGGCCGGCGGTCGCAGGGGTGGCGGGCAACCGGGTCGGGGCCGGGTCGGCGGCTGCGGGAGGGGTCGGCAGCAAGGCGGCTGCTGCCGCGAGGCCGAGGAGGGTGGGCTTGCATCCGTGGACATACCGTCGCATGAACACATGACCATGCCGGGCCACCGAGGCCGACGGGGGATGCCGCTCCGTGCGGCCGGGGAAGTCCCCTCGATCAGCTCACGCGTCGGACCGGCCGAAGAGCGGGGCCAGTACGAGCTGGGCCGCGCCCTCGGCGACCTCGCCGGTCGCGGCGCGGACGGGGACCGGGTCCTCGCCGGTGCGCCGGGCGCGTTCGTCGAGGACGGCCGCGACGCCTCGCAGGAACGGCTCCGGGGCGTTGCGCACCGTACGGCCGCCCAGCAGGACCAGGTCGATGTCGAGGAGGGCGACGAGGTTGCCGGCCGCGATGCCGAGGACCCGGGCCGCCCCGGCGAGGTCGCCACGGGCCACTGCCGCCAGGCACAGCGCCTCCACGCAGCCCCGGTCACCACAGCCGCAGGGCGGTCCGTCGAGCTGGACGACCTGGTGTCCGAACTCCCCGGCCCCGGTCCGCGCCCCCCGGTGCACGGCCCCGCCGATGACGAGCCCGGCGCCGAGCCCCGTACCGAGGTGCAGATACGCGAACGACCCCCGCTCCCCCGCGACCGCGAGTCCCAGTGCGGCCGCGTTGGTGTCCTTGTCGACCACGACGGGCACCCCGAGCCGCCGCGCGAGCGCGTCCCGCAGGGGGAAGCCGTCCCATTCGGGGAAGCCGGTGACGCGGTGCAGCACGCCACTGGTGGATCTCGCGGCGACGGTGGTCCCGGAACGGCGACGCCGGACTGGACCTGGGGG
>NZ_LJBR01000691.1 GCF_001282115.1 Streptomyces sp. NRRL B-24085
CCGCCACACCGCCGCAGGCAACCCGGCCCACCGCCGGAGGCCACTCACAAGCCCCTCCCGAAGGAGAACCCGCAATGACCACCTCCCGACCCGCCCCCGAGGCCCCGGGAGCAGCCCGATGAGAGTCCTGCTGATCGGAGCCAACGGCTACCTCGGCCGCTTCGTCGCCGACCGCCTGCTCGCCGACCCCGCCGTCCAGCTCACCGCCCTCGGCCGCGGTGACGACGCCGACGTCCGCTTCGACCTCGCGTCCGGCAGCCCCGGTGCCCTCACCCGCTTCCTCGACGCGGTCCACCCGGGTGTCGTCGTCAACTGCGCCGGCGCCACCCGCGGCGGTGCCCGCGAACTCACCCGCCACAACACGGTTGCCGTCGCCACCGTCTGCGAGGCTTTGCGGCGCAGCGGCTGCGGGGCACGGCTGGTGCAGATCGGCTGCGGCGCCGAGTACGGACCGAGCCAGCCCGGCTCCTCCACGGCCGAGGACGCCGTACCGCGCCCCGGCGGCCCGTACGGCGTCAGCAAACTCGCCGCCACCGAACTGGTCCTCGGCTCCGGTCTGGACGCGGTCGTCCTGCGCGTCTTCTCACCGGCCGGCCCCGGCACCCCCGCGGGTTCCCCGCTCGGCCGTCTCGCCGAGGCGATGCGCCGCGCCATGCAGTCCGGCGACGGCGAACTGAAGCTCGGCGGCCTCGGCGCCCAGCGCGACTTCGTCGACGTCCGCGATGTGGCCCGCGCCGTCCACGCCGCGTCGCTCTCCGCCGCACAGGGCGTCATCAACATCGGCTCGGGCCGTGCCGTCCGCCTCCGCGACGCCGCCGCCGTGCTGGCCCGGGTCGCCGGATACGGCGGTGCCCTCCACGAACTCGACGGCCCTCCCGGCCCGCTGCGGGCGACCATCGGGCACCCCCGCTCCGAGTCGGACCACGCGGCACCCGTCGCGTACCCGTACCCCGACGGCTGCGGAAGCTGGCAGCAGGCCGATGTGCGCACCGCACGCGACCGGCTCGGCTGGCGCCCCCGCATCAACCTGGAAGAGTCCCTGGCCGACATCTGGATGGAGGCGGCATGCCGCATCTGACCAGCACGAGGACAAGCACCTCGCACACCGAACTGCGCACCGGCCTCGGCGTCCCCGGCTTCGCCCACCCCCTGGTCGCCCCCACCGGGCCGGGAGGGCCGTCGAGTTCGTGGAGGGCACCGCCGTATCCGGCGACCCGGGCCAGCCCGGCGGCGGCGTCGCGGAGGCGGACGGCACGGCCCGAGCCGATGTTGATGACGCCC
>NZ_LJBR01000692.1 GCF_001282115.1 Streptomyces sp. NRRL B-24085
CCACCGCACCCGCGCCCATCAAGAACGCCGCCCCCGCGGGCACCCCCGCACCCGACCGTGAAAGCAGCACGGGTGGTGCGGGTGGGAACACGAACCCGGCCGAAGGCCGGGCAGTCCTCACCGCCCACGACCTCCACGCCCGCTACGACGGCTTCACCGCCCTCGCCGGAGTCGACCTGACCGTCCAGCCCGGACGGATCACCGCGATCATCGGCCCCAACGGAGCCGGGAAGTCCACGCTGTTCCACTGCCTGGCAGGAACAATCCGCCCCACGCGGGGCCAGGTCCGCTACGCCGACCGCGACATCACCCACTTCTCCCCCCACGCCCGCACCCGCCTCGGCATCACCCGCACCTTCCAACAACTCGCCGTCTTCCCGACCTTGACGGTGGCCGAGAACATCCAGGTGGGCGCGGAACAGGGCCACATTCCCGACCCGACCGCCACGGACCGCGCACTGACGCTGTTCGGTCTGGACGGCCCCCTGCGCGACGCCCCCGCCGCCGGCCTCCCCACCGGCACCCTGCGCCGGGTGGAACTCGCCCGGGCCCTCGCCGGTTCCCCGAGCGTCCTGCTCCTCGACGAACCCGCCGCCGGTCTGGACACCGCCGAGGTGACCGCCCTGGCCCGGGTCCTGAGGGCCCTCGCGGCGGACGGCACCGCCCTCCTCGTGGTCGAGCACGACCTCGACCTGGTGGCCGACCTCGCGGACGTCGTCCACGTCATGACCGCGGGCCGGGTCATCGCCTCCGGTCCCCCGGCCCACGTGCTGGACGCGCTCGACGCCCGGGAGACCGCCGTATGACCGCGAGAAGCGTGAGGACCGCCATGGCCCTGCGCCACGCGCGCGTGCGCTACGGCCCCCTGGAGGCCCTGCACGGCGTCACCCTCACCGCGCCCGGTCCCGGCCTCACCGTCCTGCTTGGCCGCAACGGCTCCGGCCGTACGACGGCACTGCGCGCCCTGGCCGGAACGGTGCCGCTCACCGACGGCAGCGTGCTGTGGGACGGCGTCGACGTGACCCGCGTACCGGCGTACGAGCGGGCCCGGCGCGGTCTGTGCCTGGTCCCCGAGCGGCGGGCCGTGTTCGGCTCCCTCACCGTCCGCGAGAACCTCGAACTCGCCGCCCC
>NZ_LJBR01000007.1 GCF_001282115.1 Streptomyces sp. NRRL B-24085
CGCCTGGGCCTTCTGGCAGGCCAACGGCTGGTACTGAGCCGCCGACCCACCGCGCGCCTCACCGCCGTACGCCGTCGAAGAACCGCACCACCTGCGGGGCCGACACCAGGACCGATCCGAAGTGGTCCACGGCCCCCTGACAGCCGCACCGGCACGTCCGGCTTCCAGTCGCAGGTGTGGTCGGCTGCCCGCATCGCGTCCAGCACGGCGCCGGACGGGTGCCGCAGCCGCTCGAAGAAGGCGGGGGTGAGCAGCCGTTCCACCGAGGGCGCCAGCCCCCTGACGACGTCCTCCTGCTCGTGGCTCCCGTCGAGCAGGTTCTCGACCCGGCTCGCGTACGGCGCGCGGAAGACCTCGGAGGGGTTCTTGTAGAGGGGATGCAGACGGTTCTGGGCGACCAGCCAGTAGGAGATGTAGAGGACTCCGCTGGTGTCGTTGACCCGGCCGTCGAACAGCGCGGGCATCTCCGTGCCCTCCAGGTCGTACGGGCCGCTGACCGGCGCGAGTGCCGCCAGCCGGAAGTGCCGGTCGGCGCCTGCTGCGAGGGCCTTGCCGAGCGCCGTCGCGACCTGACCGCCCTGGGAGAAGCCCGTCGCGTACACCGCGCCGGTCAGCGGGCGGCCGAGCCGTCCCGCGGCCGTCCGCGCGGCCCGCAGCATGTCGACGGAGGCGGTCACGGACGAGGCGGTGTCCAGGTACGGATGCGGGCCCGGACCCTTGCCGAGACCGAGGTAGTCGGGGGCGGCGACCGCGCGGCCCGCGGAGGCGTGGACGTACGACGGCACCCGCCCGAAGTCCTCGCTCACCGAGGGCGCGTAGTCACGGTCGACCATCGTGCCGTGGGTGTCGGAGACCAGGTCGAGACGGTGGGCGCCGCCCCGGGGAAGCGTCAGCAGCCCGGTCGCGGTGGTGGGTGTGCCGTACGGGTCGACGGTCCGGTACGTCAGCCGGTACGCCCGGACACCGTGCCGCACCACGCCGGTGTCGACGTCCCGCCCGGCCAGGAACGACCTGACCTGCCCGGCGTCCCGGACGGCGACCGGCGTGACGGCGACCAGGTCACCGCGCCGCGTCGGACGGGTCCGCTCGCTGCCGGCCGCCGCCACCGGGGCGACGGCGACTCCTGCGAGCAGCAGGGCCGCCGCTCCGGCGAGCCCCCTGCGCGTGCGCCGACCCGCCCGTGTCACCTGGGATGTGCGCGTCTCGTCACTCATGTCCTCGACGCTAGGGAGGCGCAGGTCACCCCGACATCCGAGAGCCCCCCGCATCCGTGGTGGACTTGGGTGCACCCCGACCGTCCGGCCCTCCGGAGACCCGATGAGCGAACACAGCGGCACCGGCACGAGGCCGGCCCACGATCCCGAGGCGCGCGGGCTGCGCCTGGTGGCCGTCCTGCTGGGGCTGACGGTGGTCAGCGGACTGATCGACGCCGTCAGCTATCTCGGCCTGGAACACGTCTTCACCGCGAACATGACAGGCAACGTGGTCGTGCTCGGGTTCGCCGCGGCCGGGGCGCCCGGCTTCTCGGTGGCGCACACGCTGACCTCGCTCGGTTCGTTCGTGGTGGGCGCGGTGGCGGGTGGCCGGGTCGCCGTGCGGCTCGGCTCCGGCTCCCGCCGCAGCTGGGCCCGGCTCACGCTCGCCGCCGAGGCGGTGCTCCTCGGCGTGTCGGCCGTGGTCGCCTTCGCCGCGCCCGGCGCCACGGCCACCGCCTACACCCTCATCGCCGTCACGGCGTTCGCCATGGGGCTGCGCAACGCCACGGTCCGCAAGCTCGGCGTCCCTGACCTGACGACGACCGTGCTGACCATGACGCTGACCGGTCTGGCCGCCGACTCCCGGGCCGGCGGCGGCCCCGGCACCCGCTCCCCCCGCCGTACGGCGTCGGTGGTCGCGATGGTGGCCGGGGCCGCGCTGGGCGCCTGGCTGGTCCTCCACCACGGCCTCGCGATCCCGCTGGCGATCGCGGCGGGGCTGGTGGCGGTGCTGGCGGTGACCGCGTCGGGGCGCGAGTAGCCGCCTACTTCGCGAGGAAGGACAGCAGCGCGGAGGTGACCTCCTCGGCGTGGGTCCACAGCAGGCCGTGCGGGGCGCCCTCGATCTCGACGTACTCGGCGGCCGGCAGCAGTGCGTGGAAGGGCCGGCCGGTGGCGTCGATGGGCAGGATGCGGTCGCCGGTGCCGTGCAGGATCAGCGCCGGTACGTCGATCTTGGCGACGTCGGCGCGGAAGTCGGTGATCCAGGTGGGCACGCAGGCCACCGACGCGTGCGCCGAGGCGCCCGCCGCCACGTTCCAGCTGCCCCGCACGGCCGCCTCGCTGATGCGGCTGCCGAGCGTCTCGTCCAGGTTGTAGAAGTCCTGGTAGAAGGCGTCGAAGTAGGCGTAGCGGTCCTTGGTGACGGCCTCCAGGATGCCGTCGAAGACCGACTGGTCCACACCGGTGGGGTTGTCGTCGGTCTTGAGCAGGAAGGGCTCCAGGGAGGCCAGGAAGGCGGCCTTGGCGACCCGGCCCGAGCCGTAGGTGCCCAGGTAGCGGCCCACCTCTCCGGTGCCCATGGAGAAGCCGACCAGGACCGCGTCGGTCAGGTCGAGGGTGGTGAGGACCTTGTCGAGGTCGGCGGCGAACGTGTCGTAGTCGTAGCCGGTGGTGGGCTGCGAGGAGCGGCCGAAGCCGCGGCGGTCGTAGGTGATGACGCGGTGGCCGGCCTCCAGCAGGGCGGGGAGCTGCTTCTCCCAGGAGTGGCCGTCGAGCGGGTAGCCGTGGATCAGCACGACAGGCTGTCCGGTGCCGTGGTCCTCGTAGTAGAGCTCGATCGGCGCGCTGTTCTCTTCGCCAACGGTGATGTACGGCATGTGGTTCTTCCTCCTTGGACGGGTCTCCAGCACACCAGCCGCGGCCCATGGTCACCAGGCAGAAGTGCAGGCGGAAGTAGGAGCTCTTGTTCTAATTGTCGTGATGACCAGTCCCGTTTCCGCAGTCCAGCAGTCCGATGTCCCTCCTGGCGGCACCGCCTTCGGTGTGATGCTGCGCTCCCTGCGCCGGGCCGCCCGGCTGACCCTGGAGGAGCTGTCCGAGGCGTCCGGGGTGAGCGTGCGCGCGCTCGGTGACCTGGAGCGCGGGCGCAGCCGGGGGCCGCAGCGCCGTACCGTCGACGCGCTCGCCGCCGCCCTGCGGCTCGACGCCGAGCAGGGCGGGCGGCTGCGGCGGCTGGCCGAGGCCGGCCGGGACCGCGGGGGCCCGCCGGTCTCGCCGTACCTCCTGCGGACCGTTCCGGACTTCACCGGACGCAGGCAGGAACTGGCGGACCTGGAGGCGCTCGCCACCGGCACGCGCACGCGTGCGGCGGTGCTGTTCGGGCCGGGCGGACAGGGCAAGACGACTCTGGCGGCGGAGGCGGTACGGCGGCTCGCGGGCGCCTTCCCGGACGGCAGCGTCTGCGTCCCCCTGCACGGCATGAGCGACTCCCCGCTGCCGGCCGCCGAGGCACTGGTCCTGCTGCTGACGGCACTGGGGCACCCCGCGGACCGGATCCCCGTCGACCCCGTGGCCCGCGAGGCGGTCTACCGGGCGGCTCTCGCCGGCCGGCGGACACTGGTCGTCCTCGACGACGCGGCCGACGAGACCCAGACCAGACCGCTGCTGCCGGACGCCGAGGGCAGTTTCGTGCTGATCACCAGCCGGCGTCCGCTGGCCGGTCTCGAAGGCGTCCGCCGGATCAGGCTCGGCGGGCTCAGCGGCGGCGAGTCGACGAGGCTGCTGGAGCGGATCCTCGGTGCCCCGCGCACCGACGGCCAGTCCGAGGCGATCACCCGGCTGACCGAGTTGTGCGGCCACCTGCCGCTGGCCCTGCGCATCGTCGGCAACCGCCTCTCCAGCCGCCCGAGCTGGACCCCGGCCCATCTGGTGGGCCAACTCGCCGACGAGGGACGCAGGTTGAGCGGCCTGGTCGCGGGCGACCTCGCCGTGCGCGGCGCGCTGGCCCTCTCCTACGGCCAGCTCACGCCGTCGCACCGGCTGCTGCTGCGCCGCCTCTCCCTCGTCCCCGGCCACGACACCGGCCCCGGCCTCGCCGCCGTCCTGACCGGCGAGGACCCGCTCACCACCGAGGACTCCCTGCACCTGCTGGTCGACCGGGGCCTGCTGGAGGAGACCGTGCCCGGCCGGTACGCCCTGCACGATCTCGTACGGCTCTTCACGCGGGAGCGGCTGCGGGACGAGGAGGAGGCCGCACCCCCGGTCCACCTCAGGATGGCGGACTGGCTGTTGCGTTCGGCCTCGACGGCGGGCCGCCTGTTCGAGGCGCCGGGCGCGCCTGAGCCCTGGCCGGGCGAACCCGCGCCCTTCACCCCCGGGTCGGCCGGGGAGGCGGAGGAGTGGCTCACCGCCGAGCGCTCCAACTGGGCGGGCGCCCTGCCCCTGATGTTCGCGGCGGGCCGGCACCGGGAGATCCTGCACGCCTCGCGCAGCCTGTACTGGTTCTCCGACCGCTGGTGCCAGTGGCCCGAATGGCGGACCCTGTTCTCCCACGGCGCCCGGTCCGCGGCCGCCCTCGGGGACCGGGCGGCCGAGGCCCACCAGCTCAACTGTCTGGCCTGGGCCCACTCGGTCGGCGCGTGCCGGTACGAGGAGGCCGAGCAACTCGCCCGACAGGCCCTGGAGTTGGCCACGGAGACCGGTGACCTGGACCAGCAGGCCTGGGCGTGGGCGTACATCAGCGGGGCCCGCATGGGGCAGGGCCGGCCCGCGGAGGCGGCGGAGTCGGCCGCCCGGGCCACCCGGCTCTTCGAGACCACGGGTGACTCCACCGGCCGGGCGGTCTCCCAGCGCGTCCTCGGCACGGCGCTGCGGGGGTCCGGTCGCGCCGAGGAGGCGCTGGCCCTGCACCGCGCCCTGCTCGGCACCCGGCCCGGGGACGTTCCCGGCCTGACCGAGTTCGTCGCGGCCCTCCTGCGCTGCGAGACGGCCAAGGACCTGCTGGCCCTGGAACGCTGGACCGAGGCGGCCCAGGCCTTCCGTGCGGTCGGCACACCGTCCGCCCACGCCGGCACCGACCGTCTCCGGGCCCACACCTCGCTCGGCCTCGCCACGGCCCTGGAACACTGCGGCGACCCCGCCGCGGCCCACGAGCACTACACCCTGGCCCACGCCCTGTTCACCTCCTTCGGCGACACGGCGTCCGTGGCGGAGGCGACGGCGGGGGTCGAGCGAACCCGGGACCCCTCCCGGGAGTGAGGCCCATCACGCCCTCACGCCAGGTCGACCGTGACCCGGTGATCCGGCCGCCCGTCCTTCGCCAGCATCGAGTGGGTGCCGGCCACCGCACGGTACAGCCGCATCCCCGAGTCGCCCCGTACGTCGTCGAGGGTCCATACCCGGCCGCCGTGGCCCAGGGACCGCCGGGAGAAGACCTCCAGCGCCTCCTCGGCCCCGTCCACCAGCTCGGCGGCGACGGCGGAGGCGTACACGCCCTGTCCGGTGCCGATCTCCACCGAGGAGTCGAAGACCGCGATCCCCACCTGCGGCCGTACCGCGATGTTGCGTGAATGGACGGCGTCCGGCGAGGACACCCAGAAGAACTCCCGGCACCCCACGTGCGCGAAGTACACCGGCGTGCTCCAGGGCCGTCCCTCCGCGTCCGCCGTGGCCAGCACGAGGTAACGGTTCGCGTCGACGATCCCGCGCGCGTTCTCGGCCGTGGGCCTCATGTCAGCTCCTCCTGCGGTACGTCAGCCCGAAGTCCGTCTCCCACTCCGCCGCCCCGTCCTGCGACCGCTCCCAGACGCCGTGGACGCTGTCGCCGTCCGCGCTCAGCCGCCCGGTGAAGCGCTGCCGGAAGGACAGCGGGGAGAAGTCCTCCTTCTCGCGCAGCAGCTGCCACACCTCGCCGTCGAAGGTCATCGTGTACACCCGTACGACACCCCGCGAGTCGAAGTAGTGCTGCGTGTACGCTCCGGTCCCCGGCTCGACCGACACGATCGCCATGCTCTCCGGCGCGGGATCCGGCGCCTGGGTCCGCTGCACCAGGAACCGCCCGTCCAGCGTCCACTCGAACACACTGCGCCCGGCCATCACGTCCTGCCCGGGGAACTCCGCCTCCACCACCCACTCCCCGACCAGGACCCCCAGCCTCTCCAGCGCTTCCCGCCCTGCCGTCGCGTCCATCGCGAACACCTCCCTGTCCGCAAGGGGGACGGCGGCGGCGGGCAGAACTCATCGCTGCGGGCGGCAGACGTTCCCGGCACCGGCTGCGTCCACGGCACGGCCACCCGGTCGACTACAACCGCTGGATGATCGTCCCGGTCGCCAGCGCCCCGCCCGCGCACATCGTGATCAGCGCGAACTCCTTGTCCGTGCGCTCCAGTTCGTGCAGGGCCGTCGTGATCAGGCGGGCCCCCGTGGCCCCCACCGGGTGCCCGAGGGCGATCGCGCCGCCGTTGACGTTGACCTTCTCCAGGTCCTGGTCGAAGACCTGGGCCCAGCTCAGCGCCACGGACGCGAAGGCCTCGTTGATCTCGACGAGGTCGATGTCCCGCAGGGACATGCCCGCCTTGCCGAGGACCGCGCGGGTCGCGTCGACCGGTCCGTCGAGGTGGAAGTGCGGGTCGGCGCCGACCAGCGCCTGCGCCACGATCCGGGCCCGCGGCCGCAGCTTCAGCGCCCGCGCCATCCGCTTCGAGGCCCACATGATCGCCGCGGCCCCGTCGCTGATCTGGGACGAGTTGCCGGCCGTGTGGATCGCCGTCGGCATGACCGGCTTCAGGCCGGCCAGCGCCTCCATGGACGTGTCCCGCAGCCCCTCGTCCCGGTCGACGAGCCGCCACATGCCCTGTCCGGCCCGCTGTTCGTCCTCGACGGTCGGCACCTGGACCGCGAACGTCTCCCGCTTGAACCGCTCCTCGGACCAGGCGGCGGCCGCCCGCTCCTGGGACAGCAGCCCGAGCGAGTCGACGTCCTGCCGGGTCAGCCCCCGGCGCCGCGCGATCCGTTCGGCCGCCTCGAACTGGTTGGGGAGGTCCACGTTCCATTCGTCGGGGAACGGCTTGCCGGGCCCGTGCTTGGACCCCGATCCCAGCGGCACCCGGGACATCGCCTCGACACCGCAGCTGATGCCGACGTCGATGACCCCGGCCGCGATCATGTTGGCGACCATGTGGGAGGCCTGCTGCGAGGAACCGCACTGGCAGTCGACCGTCGTCGCCGCGGTCTCGTAGGGCAGCCCGACGGTCAGCCAGGCCGTGCGCGCGGGGTTCATGGACTGCTCGCCGGCGTGGGTGACCGTGCCGCCGACGATCTGTTCCACCGCGTCGGCGGGGATGCCGGCGCGGCCGAGGAGTTCACGGTAGGTCTCGCCCAGCAGGTAGGCGGGGTGGAGGTTGGCGAGCGCGCCGCCGCGCCTGCCGACGGGGGTGCGGACGGCTTCGACGATCACGGGTTCGGCGGCCATGGGTGCGGGTCCTCTCCTCCGAACGGATCCATGGAACTTCCGTAGAACACACAGAACTAGTACGTGTTCTACTTCGCGCTGCTTTGCAGTCTGCTGACGAGCCGCCCACCACCGCAAGGGTCGTGCACACAATTGGAGGCCCCGCGCCCCTTGCCTCTTGTAGAACCCGTTACTACCTTCACGGCAGCTCTGTTCCTGATGGGCCGTCAGATAGCCGCCGAACGGCTGGAGTGAGTTGCCGATGTCGTGTCCAGCGCTTCCCGACGGGTTCGACTTCACCGACCCCGACCTGCTGCAAAGCCGCGTGCCGCTGCCGGAGTTCGCCGCACTGCGCCGGGCCGAACCGGTGCGCTGGATCCCCCAGCCGGGCAACGTCGCCGGCTTCCAGGACGAGGGGTACTGGGCGGTCACCCGGCACGCGGACGTCAAGTACGTCTCCACACACCCCGAGCTCTTCTCCTCCTCCCTCAACACGGCGATCATCCGCTTCAACGAGCACATCCAGCGGGACGCGATCGACGCGCAGCGCCTGATCCTGCTCAACATGGACCCGCCGGAGCACACCAGGGTCCGCGGGATCGTGCAGCGGGTGTTCACCCCGCGGGCCATCCGCGCCCTGGAGCAGCGCCTGCGGGACCGCGCCCACGCCATCGTCGAGACCGCGCGCGCCCTGCCCGGCGAGTCCTTCGACTTCGTCACGCAGGTCGCCTGCGAACTGCCCCTTCAGGCCATCGCCGAGCTCATCGGCATCCCGCAGGACGACCGGGCGAAGATCTTCGACTGGTCCAACAAGATGATCGCGTACGACGACCCCGAGTACGCGATCACCGAACAGGTCGGCCAGGAGTCGGCCATGGAGGTCATCGCCTACGCGATGAACATGGCGGCCGACCGCAAGCAGTGCCCGGCCAAGGACATCGTCACGACCCTGGTGGCCGCGGAGGACGAGGGCAACCTGAACTCCGACGAGTTCGGCTTCTTCGTCCTGATGCTGGCGGTCGCGGGCAACGAGACGACCCGCAACGCCATCACCCACGGCATGCACGCCTTCCTCACCCACCCCGACCAGTGGGAGAAGTACAAGGCCGAGCGCCCCTCGACGGCGGCGGAGGAGATCGTCCGCTGGGCGACCCCCGTCAACGCCTTCCAGCGCACGGCCACCCAGGACACGGAACTCGGCGGCAAGCAGATCAGGAAGGGCGACCGGGTGGGCGTCTTCTACGCCGCCGCCAACCACGACCCCGAGGTCTTCGAGAACCCGGACGTCTTCGACATCACCCGCGACCCCAACCCCCACCTCGGTTTCGGCGGCGGCGGCCCGCACTACTGCCTCGGCAAGTCCCTCGCGGTCCTGGAGATCGACCTGATCTTCAACGCCGTCGCCGACGCCATGCCCGGCCTCCGCGCCGCCGGCGATCCCCGCCGCCTGCGCTCGGCGTGGATCAACGGGGTCAAGGAGCTCCAGGTGTCGCTGGGCTGAGGGAGCGGCACCCCGTCAGGCGCTACCTCTTCGCCAACGCCCGTTCCTCATCGGCTTCCGGCACCTTCCCGACCGTCCGGCCCCGCGGCCCCTGGAACAGGTACGACAACCCGAACCCGCCGGCGACGGCCACCGCACCCCCCACCGCGTCCAGCACCCAGTGGTTGCCGGTGGCCACGATCGCCGAGGCCGTGAAGAAGGGGTGCAGCAGGCCGAGCCCCTTCATCCACCACCTCGGCGCGATGACCGCGATGACCACCCCGCACCACAAGGACCACCCGAAGTGCAGCGAGGGCATCGCCGCGTACTGGTTGGTCAGCGCGGTCAGCGTGCCGTAGTCCGGCTTGGAGAAGTCCTGCACCCCGTGCACGGTGTCGATGATCCCCAGCGCCGGCATCAGCCGCGGCGGGGCGAGCGGATAGAGCCAGAACCCGACGAGGGCCAGCAGGGTCGCGAAGCCGAGCGAGGCCCGGGCCCACCGGTAGTCGACCGGGCGCCGCCAGTACAGGACGGCCAGCACGCTCAGCGGGACCGCGAAGTGGAAGGAGGTGTAGTAGAAGTCGAAGAAGTTCCGCAGCCAGTCGACCTTCACGACCGCGTGGTTGGCCCAGTGCTCGATGTCGATGTGCAGCAGGCGTTCCAGGTCGAGGATCTGCTGCCCGTGCTTCTCGGCGGTGGCCCGTCCCGCGGAGTTGCTGCCGCCGGTCGCCGCGAGGCGGACCTGCTGGTAGGCGGCGTACGTGACCCGGATCAGCAGCAGTTCGAGGAGCAGGTTCGGCCGCGTCGGCACCCGCCGCAGGAACGGCAGCAGCGGCACGTGCCGGAAGCGCGTGGGCACCGGGGCGGCGTACTGCGCGGGGACCGGCGTCCGGTAGTACGGCGAGGTGCGCGACAGGAAGGGGATCACCGTGGCGGCGGCGAGCGCGGCCAGCAGCACCATGTTGTCCCGCAGGGTGTACAGGGCCGAGATGTGCGGCAGCAGCATGTCCGCCGGCAGGGTCATGACCACGACGACGGCGACCGGCCACACGTACCGGTCGGAGGCCCGCTTGCCGACCCGCCCGACGACCGCGAGCAGCACCCACAGCAGCTGGTGCTGCCAGGTGGTCGGCGAGACGGCGATCGCCGCGCAGCCGGTGATCGCGACGGCGAGCAGCAACTGGCCGTCACGGGCGTAGCGCACCGCCCGGCGCACGCCCAGCGCGGCGACGCCCGCGCCGAGCGCCAGGAAGAGCGAGATCTCCAGCGGCCCCGCCACCCCCAGGCGCAGCAGCAGGCCGTGCAGGGACTGGTTGGAGAGGTCGTCGGCGGGGCCCCCGAGGCCGGTGCCCGCGATGTGGTGCACCCAGTAGGTGTACGAGTCGTGCGGCAGCGCGGCCCAGGCGAGCGCGGTGCCGGCGGCGAAGGTCGCGGCCGTGGCGAGGGCACCCCGGCGGCGGCCGGTGAACCAGAGCAGGGCCGCGAAGAGCAGGACCGTGGGCTGGAGGGCGGCGGCGAGCCCGATGAGCAGTCCGCTGAGCCGCTCACCCCGTACGGCGAAGCAGGCGACGAGGACCAGCAGGACCGGGATGATGCTGGTCTGCCCGAGGTAGAGCGTGTTGCGCACGGGCAGCGACAGCATGAGGAGGCTGATCGCGACCGGCGCGGCGAGCAGGGAGGTGCGGCGCCCGACCGGCTGGGGCAGGGCGCGGGCGGCGACCAGACCGAGGGAGACGACCAGGAGCAGGGTGCCGAAGGTCCACCCCCAGCCGAGGGCCTGTTCGGCGGCGCGGGTCAGCGGCTTCAGGACGAGTCCCCCGAACGGGGTACCGGTGAACTGCGTCGAGTCGTACAGCGAACCCTTCACGTGCAGGACGCCGTCCGGGCCGACCCAGGTCTCCAGGTCGGTCAGCCGCTCGCCCCTCGGAGTACTGAGGACGACGGCCACCTCCCGTACCGCGAGGACGGCCGCCACCAGCCACAGGGCGAGCCTCGCCGCGCGCAGCCGCGCCTGGACCTCGGTGGTCCCCCTGTGCTCCGCATTCGCCACGCCGCGTCGGCCTCTCGTCCCGTTCGTGCCATGCGTCCGTGAGGAAGGACGCAGGCAACCCCGGCTTCACCTGACGTCCGCCTCCATTTGTCCGAATGACGATAGTCCGCCACCGGGCCCCTCACGTTGTCAGGCGCGAGATGGATCACACGGCTGCCGGGAAGCCGCGTCCCTGACCAGGCACGGGGTACCTGCATATGGCACGTTTATGTACGCTCCGCGACCGGACCCGACCGTTCCGTAAGCCCGTCAAGTCCGCCTATGGTCGCTTTTTGCCCTTGTCCCCGTCGAAAGGCAGGCGAGCGAAGTTTTGCCGAGTGCCCCCACGCTCTCTCACCCCGTCCGCACCCCCGGCACCCCCGAGGCCGTCGCCGTCGACCCCGCTCTCGTGAAGCGGGCCGTGAAGGCCGCCGCACTGGGCAACGCCATGGAGTGGTTCGACTTCGGTGTCTACAGCTACATCGCCGTCACCCTCGGCAAGGTCTTCTTCCCGTCCGGCAGCGCGACCGCCCAGCTCCTCTCCACGTTCGGCGCCTTCGCCGCGGCCTTCCTGGTCCGCCCGCTCGGCGGCCTGGTCTTCGGCCCGCTGGGCGACCGCGTGGGCCGCCAGAAGGTCCTCGCCGTGACCATGATCATGATGGCGGCGGGCACCTTCGCCATCGGCCTGATCCCGTCGTACGCCACGATCGGCGTCGGCGCCCCGCTGCTGCTCCTGGCCGCCCGCCTGGTCCAGGGCTTCTCGACCGGCGGCGAGTACGCGGGCGCGTCCACCTTCATCGCCGAGTACTCCCCCGACAAGAAGCGCGGCTTCCTCGGCAGCTGGCTGGAGTTCGGCACGCTGGCCGGTTACATCGCCGGTGCGGGCCTGGTCACGCTGCTGACGGCCCTGCTGTCCACCGAGGACCTGGTGTCCTGGGGCTGGCGGATCCCGTTCCTGATCGCGGGCCCGATGGGGGTCATCGGCCTGTACCTGCGGCTGCGCCTGGAGGAGACGCCGGCGTTCGCGGCCGAGGCCGAGAAGGCCGAGTCGAGCCGCCCGAAGGTCCCGCTGCGCGAGATGATCACCGGCCAGTGGCGGGCGCTGCTGCTGTGCGTGGGCCTGGTCCTGGTCTTCAACGTCACCGACTACATGCTGCTGTCGTACATGCCCAGCTATCTGACCAGCGAGCTCAAGTACGACGAGACGCACGGGCTGCTGGTCGTCCTCGCCGTGATGGCGCTGATGATGGTCGTCCAGCCCTTCGCGGGCGCCCTGAGCGACCGCGTCGGCCGCCGCCCGGTGATCGCCGCGGGCTGCGCGGGCTTCCTGTTCCTCTCGGTCCCGGCCCTGCTGCTGGTCCGCCAGGGCAGCCTGTTGGCGATCGCGCTCGGCATGGGCGCGCTGGGCCTGCTGCTGGTGTGCTTCACGGCCGCGATGCCGAGCGCCCTGCCGGCCCTCTTCCCGACCCGGGTCCGCTACGGCTCCCTGTCGGTCGGCTTCAACGTCTCGGTGTCCCTCTTCGGCGGCACGACCCCGCTGGTGGTGACCGCGCTGATCGGCGCGACCGGGAACATGATGATGCCCGCGTACTACATGATGGCCGCCGCCGTGATCGGCGGGGTGGCGGTGTGGTTCATGACGGAGTCGGCGGGCCGGCCGCTGCCGGGTTCGCCCCCGCAGCGGTGAATCGCCTGACACGAGGTGGGCGCGCGGCTATATTCATTAGCGCAACTAGTTAGCTGCTCTAACTAGACAGATGAAAGGCACACGTGCATGAGCGAGTCACGGCTCTGGGACGACGTCGACGCCTACTTCGCCACCCACCTCGCGCCCGAGGACGAGGTGCTCCGGGCGGCCCTGCGCGACAGCGAGGCCGCCGGTCTCCCCGCCATCGCCGTCACGGCACCGCAGGGCAAGCTCCTCCAGCTGCTGGCCCAGATCCAGGGCGCCCGCACGATCCTGGAACTCGGCACGCTCGGCGGCTACAGCACCATCTGGCTGGCCCGCGCCCTGCCCGCCGACGGCCGGCTGGTCTCCCTGGAGTACAGCCCGGAGAACGCCGAGGTCGCGAAGCGCAACATCGCCCGCGCGGGCCTCGACAAGGTCGTCGAGGTGCGCGTCGGCCCCGCCCTGGAGTCCCTCCCCCGGCTGGCCGCCGAGAACCCCGGCCCCTTCGACCTGGTCTTCATCGACGCCGACAAGGGCAACAACCCGCGCTACGTGGAGTGGGCGCTCGAACTCACCGGCCCGGGCAGCCTGATCGTCGTGGACAACGTCGTACGGGGCGGCCGGGTGGCCGACCCCGGCAACCCCGCCCCCGACGTCCAGGGCACCCGCACCGCGCTCGAACTGATCGGCCGGCACCCGAGGCTGAGCGCCACCGCGATCCAGACGGTGGGCAGCAAGGGCTACGACGGCTTCGCGCTGGCGCGCGTGCTGGCGTGACCCGGCCCGCTCACACCTCGTGGTAGAAGCCGACGTTGACGCTGCGCGGGGCGGTGCGGTCGCGGATGACGATCTCGCCGTTGCCGCCCCGGGGCAGCGTCACCGAGCCGCCGTAGACCAGCGGCTGCGCGTAGGCCCCCGCCACCAGCTGCACCTCGGACGAGGGGTCGGGCTGCGAGCCCTGGAGCCAGGTCACCTGCCAGACGCCCTCGGGGCCGCACAGGAACTCCAGGTGCACCCGGGAGACGAACAGCCAGTCGTCGGGGGTCACGAGCCGGCACACGGACTTGTCCCGGCCCACCCGCAGCACGGTGCCCGGGTCACTGGGCGCCTCGGCCATCTGCATGCCGGCCGTGGCACCCTCCTCCGCCGCGGTGACGACGGCCATGGTGAGTTCGAGCACGTGCGCTCCTCCTGAGGGGTCCTTGCGCGGCGACCACATCGGCTCACCGCCGCCGCATGATAAATCGCCCGGCACGGCGGTGTCCGGCACAAGGCACCCGAAGACCGGCCTGCCACCCGACTCCGGGCGACAGGCCGGTCGTACGTACGGACGACGCGTCAGCTGTGCAGCAGCCGCTCCGTCAGCTCGCGGTAGTCCCGCAGCGCCAGCCGGAGTTGCTCGGTGTCGCCGGCGCTCACGGCCTTGTCCCGGCCGCCGTCGCCGGTCTGCCAGGAGTTGCGCAGCGTGCGCCGGCGCTCCTTCACCGCGTCGGCGAACCGGGCGGCGACCTCCTCCAGCACGTGGTCGGCCTCCTCGACGGCGGACCGGGGTTCGTCCACGAACCCGGCGACGGCGTGCTGGAGCCGCGTGCTGAGCTTGTCGCACTCCTCGTGCGGCAGCAGCCGGGACTCACGACCGGCACGCTCGCCGCGGCCGTCGTGACCCTCGCGGCCGGAAAGCCCGCCCGCCCCGGTACCGACACCGCCGACGGTGTCGGAAC
>NZ_LJBR01000070.1 GCF_001282115.1 Streptomyces sp. NRRL B-24085
CCGCCTCCGCCCGCACGCCCCCGACGCCACCGCCGCGCTCACCGCCCTCACCGGCACCGCCCCCGTCCTGCTCACCGGCGACAACGCCCGGGCCGCCGCGAAGGTCGCCGAGGCCACCGGCCTGACGGACGTCCGCGCCGACCTGCTGCCGGAGGGCAAGGTGGACGCCGTACGGCAGCTCCAGGACGCCGGGCGCAAGGTGCTGTTCGTCGGGGACGGCGTCAACGACGCACCCGCGCTCGCCGCCGCCCACTCCGGCATCGCGATGGGCCGAGCGGGCTCCGACCTCGCGCTGGAGACCGCGGACGCGGTCGTCGTACGCGACGAACTCGCGACCGTACCGGCGGTCGTACGGCTGTCCCGGACCGCCCGCCGACTCGTCCTCCAGAACCTCCTGATCGCGGGTGCCTTCATCACCGGACTCGTCCTGTGGGACCTCCTAGGCCACCTCCCGCTGCCGCTCGGGGTCGCCGGGCACGAGGGCTCCACGGTCCTCGTCGGTCTCAACGGACTGCGGCTCCTGCGCGAGTCCGCGTGGCGGCCGGGCCGCACCGTCCCCCAGGGCACGCGAGGCTGATGTCGGATTCCCGCCAGCCCGCGTCGGCCGGGTGCCCGATGCTGGACGCATGCAGACGGGGATGTACACCGAGACCGAGCGCTGTGTGCGCGCCGTGCAGTCCAAGGACGCGCGGTTCGACGGATGGTTCTACACGGCCGTACTGACGACCCGCATCTACTGCCGACCGAGCTGCCCGGTCGTCCCGCCCAAACCCGAGAACATGACCTTCTACCCGAGCGCGGCGGCCTGCCAGCAGGCGGGCTTCCGCGCCTGCAAGCGGTGCCGGCCCGACACCAGCCCGGGCTCGCCGGAGTGGAACCAGCGCGCCGACCTCGTGGCCCGCGCGATGCGCCTGATCGCCGACGGGGTGGTCGACCGGGAGGGCGTGCCCGGCCTCGCCGCCCGCCTCGGCTACAGCACCCGGCAGATCGAACGCCAGCTCCTCGCCGAACTCGGCGCCGGCCCGCTCGCCCTCGCCCGCGCCCAGCGCGCCCAGACCGCGAGGATCCTCATCGAGACGACCGCGCTCCCGATGGCGGACATCGCCTTCGCGGCCGGCTTCTCCGCGATCCGCACCTTCAACGACACCGTCCGCGAGGTCTTCGCGCTCGCACCGAGCGAGCTGCGCACCCGTGCCGCGAGGAGGACCGCGCCGGACACCCCCGGCTTCCTGTCCCTGCGCCTGCCGTTCCGCGCCCCCCTCAACCCCGACAACCTCTTCGGTCACCTCGCGGCCACCGCCGTCCCCGGTGTGGAGGAGTGGCGGGACGGGGCGTACCGGCGCACGCTGCGACTGCCGTACGGGCACGGTGTCGTGGCCCTGACGCCACGGCCCGACCACATCGCCTGCCGGCTGACACTGAGCGACCTGCGCGACCTGACCGTCGCCATCAGCCGCTGCCGCCGGATGCTCGACCTGGACGCCGACCCGGTCGCGATCGACGACCAGCTGCGCACGGACCCGCTGCTGGCGCCCCTCGTGGACAAGGCGCCGGGCCGACGCGTCCCGCGCACCGTCGACGAGGAGGAGTTCGCGATACGGGCCGTGCTGGGTCAGCAGGTCTCCACGGCGGCCGCCCGCACCCACGCGGCCCGCCTGGTCACGGCCCACGGCGAACCCGTCGACGACCCCGAGGGCGGCCTGACGCACCTCTTCCCGACCCCCGCGGCACTGGCCGCGCTCGACCCGGCCTCGCTCGCGATGCCCCGCACCCGCCGCACGACCTTCACCACCCTGGTCGGCCGACTCGCCGACGGCTCGCTCCAGTTGGGCGTCGAGCAGGACTGGTCCGAGACCCGGGCCGGTCTCCTCGCCCTCCCCGGCTTCGGGCCCTGGACGGTCGACGTCATCGCCATGCGCGGCCTCGGCGACCCGGACGCCTTCCTCCCGACCGACCTCGGGATCCGCCGCGCCGCCCAGGAGCTGGGCCTGCCCTCGACCCCGGCCGCGCTGACGGCCCGTGCGGCGGCCTGGCGGCCCTGGCGGGCCTACGCCGTCCAGTACCTGTGGGCGACCGACAGCCACCCCATCAACTTCCTTCCCGTGTGAGGACGTTCCGTGAAACAGCACACCGTGATCGACAGCCCCTACGGCCCCCTGACCCTCGTCGCCGACGACGGCGTCCTGTGCGGCCTCTACATGACCGACCAGCGCCACCGGCCGCCGGAGGAGACCTTCGGAGCACCGGACGACGGGTGGGCCGAGGAGGCCGCGGAGCAGCTGCGGGCCTACTTCGACGGCGAGTTGAAGGAGTTCACCCTGCAACTGCGGCTGCACGGAACCCCGTTCCAGCGCACGGTCTGGGAACAGCTCCGCAGGATCCCGCACGGCGAGACCCGCACCTACGGCGAACTCGCCGACGCCCTCGGCAACCCGAAGGCATCCCGCGCGGTCGGCCTGGCCAACGGCCGGAACCCGATCGGCATCATCGTCCCCTGCCACCGCGTGGTCGGCGCCGACGGCAGCCTCACGGGATACGGCGGCGGCCTGGAGCGCAAACAGCGGCTGCTGGATTTCGAGCGGGGCGCGGCGCTGTTCTGACGCCGGGGCGCTCTCCTGTTGTGCGGTGTATTGTGGTGGTGAATGGCAGGTTCTGCGCGGGTCACGAATATACCGCCACGGATAAAATGATTCCTCCGTCCACTCTCACGGGGGTGGGATCATGGCGAGTCATCCAGATCGCTCCGGTCCCCAGCTCACTTTCATTCAGCCGTCACACCTGTACGGATCCCCGCTCCGGCTGTCCGCCGCGAGGTCGGTCCTCGGCCGGGATCCCGCCTGTGACATTCGCATAGACGATCCGTACGTGAGCGGCAGGCACGCGCTCCTGAGTCGTTCGGGCGCGCAGGTGGTCCTGGAGGACCTCGGTTCCGCCAACGGCACTTCGGTGAACGACCGTCGTCTTGCCGCCCCGCAGACGCTGCACGACGGTGATGTGCTCACCCTGGGAAGCGTGAGCATCCGCTACGAATGGCCCGGCAGCGCCGAGCGGGAGCGGGAAGCCGCGCTGGGCACCGTCGTGATGCCGACGGTGAGCCGCGCCCCGCGATTCGATGTGGGGCAGCAGTATGGCGCCAACATCAACAATGTGGGCGGGCACCAGTACGTCGATCAAAGACAGGAGAGCTTTCTCCGGCAGGTCGCGGCGGCTCGCACACGGGCCCGAAGAATCATTCTGTTCGGTTTTCTGCTCTTCCTGGGCGGCTTCGCCGTTTTCGCCTATGGAATTCTGCGATTCATGGGCCGTATCGGGGATCCGGTGTCCGACGACCCCAATGAATGGCCCGATCCGGGTGACATGTTCGGCACGGAGATCGGTGGATTTCCGGTCTTCCTTCTCGGCTGGGCGGCCGCCGGCGTCGGCACGGTCCTGATGACGGCCGGGCTGGTGATGCACGTCATCGCCGCATCCCGGCAACGCTCGTTCGACGCGGCCGCGCGCCGCCAGTGACGCAGACGAGAGGTCGTCCAGTGAGCTTCAACATCGGCAGCCAACAGGGCAACATCAACAACGTCGCCGGCGACCAGACCATCCACGGCGGCCAGCACGGACAGTTCGCGACGGCCACGGATCCGCGTGCCATGCTCGGTCTGCTGCGCGCGGAGCTCGACCGCCTGGCCCTCCCGCCCGAGGTGGCGAGCCAGGTGCACACCGAGGTCGCGTCCCTCGACACCGAACTCGCCTCCCCTTCCCCGGACCGCACCACCATGGCCGAGCGCCTGGTGCGCATCACCAGGCTGGTGACCGCCGCGGGAGCGGCCGTCACCGCCGGCGGAACCCTCGCGGGAGCCCTGTCCTCCCTGGCGGGCTGGCTGGGGCCCGTCGGTGACTCCGTCCTGCGCGCCATCGGGTAGTCACCCGAACGAGCCGATCCGGTGCAGGAGTTCGGGCAGCGCCGTGCCGATCGGCTCCCGGATCACCTCGTCGGCGCGGTCGTCGTACGGGGTCGGCTCGGCGTTGACGACGACGAGCCGGGCGCCGTGGTCGGCGGCGACGCCCGCGAGGCCCGCCGCCGGCTGGACCTGGAGCGTGCTGCCGACCGCGACGAAGACCTGGCACGCCTTGCTGATGGCGACCGCCTCACCGAGCACCACGGGGTCCAGGCGCTCGCCGAACATCACGGTCGCCGGCTTGAGGATGCCGCCGCACTCCGCACACGGCGGGTCCGCCTCGCCGGCCTCGACCCGGGCGAGCGCGTCCTCCATCGGGCCGCGGGCGTGGCACTTCGTGCACACCACCTGCCGTGCGGTGCCGTGCAGTTCGAGGACCTTGCGGGCGGGCATCCCGGCGAGCTGGTGCAGCCCGTCCACGTTCTGCGTGATCACCCGCACCGGCACCCCGGACCTCTCCAGCCCGGCCACCGCCCTGTGCGCCGCGTTGGGTTCGGCCGCCGGCGCGCCGGTCGCCCGCCGCATCTGCCACGAGCGGCGGCGGATCTCCGGATCGCCCATGTAGTAGTCGTACGTGACGAGCTTCTCCGCCTCGGGGTCCTTGCGCCACAGGCCGTTCGGGCCGCGGTAGTCGGGGATCCCGGAGTCGGTGGAGATGCCGGCGCCGCTGAGGAGGGCGACGAGGGGCCTGGTCATGGCATCGAGGGTAGGACGGGTGATCCGGTGCGGCGAACAGATATCCGCCCGCGCCTGCCTCGGCCGCCGGACCCGCCCCGGTCAGCCCACGCGGTGCCCGTCCTCCAGCTCCACCGTGCCCGAGCCGTCCGTCAGCGCGTCCAGCGCGGCCAGGACACGGCGGCCGAGGGCTCCCGGCAGGTGGTCGAGGAGTTCCTCGCGGGGCACGAGGCGCCAGGACAGCAGTTCCTCCTCCTGGAGGCGGATCGCCTTGAAGTCGTCCTCGGTGAGCACACCGCCGTCGTAGAGGTAGGCGACCAGCGGCGGACGGGCCGTCCCGTGCACCCAGTCCACCGCGAGGAGCCGTCCGAGCTCGCGGTCCAGGCCGATCTCCTCGGCGGTCTCGCGGCGGGCGCCCTGACGCGGTGTCTCGCCGTCGTCGGACTCGATGGTGCCGCCCGGCAGTGCCCAGCCCTCACGGTAGTTGGGCTCGACCAGGAGGACCCGGCCGTCCGCGTCCCGGAAGAGCGCGGCGGCTCCGGCGATGACGCGGGGGAGACCGGCGATGTAGGCGGCGAAGTCCTGGGTGGTGGTCATCCTCGAAGGGTAACCAGCCCCGGGGGCGCCACGAGCACGTCGACGGTGACCGGACAGCACGTGGCCACGGGGTGCCGTGTCGGGGCGGCGGGCGTCGGCCGATCCGCTGCCGGAGCGTAGGGCGCACCCGGCGCTCAGGTCTCCGTCTCCGCCAACCTGACCGTGCGCTCGGCCAGTTCGGTGATGTGGACGCCGTCGAAGCCGAACACCGCGCTGCGCACCCTGTCCTCCAGCGGCTCCTTCCACTGGTCCGGGATGGCGTCCGCCCCGGTGAGCACCCCGGCCACCGAGCCCGCGGTCGCCCCGTTGGAGTCGGTGTCCAGACCGCCCCGCACGGTGAGCGTGATGGTGCGGGTGAAGTCGCCGTCGCCGTACAGCAGCCCCGCGGTCAGGACGGCCACGTTCGGGACGGTGTGGATCCAGCCGAGCCCGGCGGTCTCCTCCGCGACCGTGGTCAGCGTGTCCTCCCAGGTCATCCGGGTGTCGTGCAGGGACGCCACCCGGCGTACCGTGCGGGCGAGGCGACTGCTCGCCGGGACCACCGCGAGCGCCTGGTCCACGGCCTGGCGCACGGTCCCGGCGGTGAACGCCGCCGAGATCAGCGCCGCCGCCCACATCGCCCCGTACACGCCGTTGCCGGTGTGCGAGAGCACCGCGTCGCGTCGGGCGAGCAGGGCGGCGCGGCGCGGGACACCGGGGCAGGTCCAGCCGTAGATGTCGGCGCGGATCAGCGCCCCGATCCACTCCTGGCAGGGGTTGTCGTACGTCGCCGTCAGCGGCGGTTTCAGCCCGTTGGCGAGGTTGCGGTAGGCGGCCCGCTCCGCGGTGAACGTCTGGAGGTACGGCAGCCTCAGCAGCCACAGGTCCCCCACCTGCTCGGTGCTGAAGCCGAAGCCGTGGGTCTCCAGCAGGTCGAGGCCGAGGATGGCGTAGTCGACGTCGTCGTCACGGCAGCTGCCGTGGATGCGGCCGCGCACGCACGCGCGCCACTCGGGCCGCAGCTCGAAACCGTCGCTCTCGCCGACGGGCTCGGGTAGGTAGTCGGTCAGGGGCAGCGCGGCCGCCTGCCGCAGATAGCGGTCGATCCGGTCCCGCGTCCACAGGTCGCCCTGCTCGACCGGCTTGCCGAGCATGTTGCCCGCGATCCGGCCCAGCCAGCCCCCGTGGATGCGGTCGGCGAGCTCTGGCTCAGTGCCCACAAGGGTCATAGCTCCGGTTTACCCCATTCCGCTGCACCGCACAGAGGGTTCGCAGGGCCTTCTCAGGGTCTGGGCCGCGCATGACGCCGGGGTGCCTCTGCGGTTAAGGTCGCAGCGGCGCGACTGGCCTTGACGTGCGCGAGGCCCGGAGAGCAAGGGGAAAACGTGACACAGCGCGTGCTCATCGCCGCGGACAAGTTCAAGGGCTCGCTCACGGCCGTGCAGGTCGCCGAGCGGGTGACGGCCGGGCTGCGCCGGGTCGTGCCGGACCTGGAGGTCGAGGCGCTGCCCGTCGCCGACGGCGGGGACGGCACCGTCGCCGCGGCGGTCGCGGCCGGCTTCGAGCGCCGGGAGGTCGCGGTCGCCGGTCCCCTCGGACAGGAGACCACCGCCGCCTTCGCGGTCCGCGGCGACACCGCCGTCGTCGAGATGGCCGAGGCCAGCGGCCTTCAGCGGCTGCCCGCGGGTGTCTTCGCCCCGCTCACCGCGTCCACCTACGGTTCCGGCGAGCTGCTGCGCGCCGCTCTGGACGCCGGCGCCCGCACGATCGTGTTCGGCGTCGGCGGCAGCGCCACCACCGACGGCGGCGCCGGGATGCTCTCCGCGCTGGGCGCCCGCTTCCTGGACGCCGACGGTGAGCCGGTGGCCCCCGGCGGCGGTGGCCTCGCCCATCTGGCCTCGGCCGACCTGTCCGGCCTGGACCCGCGGTTCGCGTCCGTCGAGTTCATCCTGGCCAGCGACGTCGACAACCCGCTGACCGGCCCCAAGGGCGCCCCCGCGGTCTACGGCCCGCAGAAGGGCGCCTCCCCGGACGACGTGGAGGCCCTGGACAGCGCCCTCGCCCACTACGCGAAGGTGCTGGAGGACGCCGTCGGCGCGAAGGCCGCCGAGTACGCCGCCTCGCCGGGTGCGGGCGCGGCCGGCGGCATCGGCTACGGCGCCCTCCTGCTCGGTGCCCGGTTCCGCCCGGGGATCGACGTCATGCTCGACGTCCTGGGCTTCGCCCCTGCGCTGGAGTGGGCGGACCTGGTGATCACCGGTGAGGGATCCCTCGACGAGCAGACCCTGCACGGCAAGGCCCCGGCCGGCGTCGCCGCGGCCGCCCGCGCCAAGGACAAGGAGGTCGTCGCCGTCTGCGGCCGCCTCGCCCTGCCCCCGGAGGCCCTCGGCCGGGCGGGCATCCGCCGCGCCTACCCCCTCACCGACGCCGAGCCCGACATCCAGAGGTGCATCGCCGAGGCGGGCCCCATCCTGGAGGACGTGGCGGAACGGATCGGCCGGGACTTCCTGGTCTGAACCGGATGGCGGGGGGGGGGGCGCCGGAGCGCCCCTCACGCCCGCACCCCCGACAACCGGTACGCGTCCAGCGCCAGCGTCATTTCGATCAGGTCCCGGGGCCGGGCCAGTGAGCGGGAGGTGAGCTGCTCCAGGCGGCGCAGGCGGTTGAAGACCGTGTTGCGGTGGCAGTACAGGCGTCCGGCTGCGCGGCCCGCCGAGCCCTCGCAGACCAGCCACACGTCGAGCGTCTCCAGGAGCACGGCCCGGTCGGCGGGCTCCAGCTCCAGGAGCGCGCCGAACACGTCCTTCACCAGCCGGTCGGCCAGCTCCGGCTGGCTCACCACCAGCGCGGTCGGCATCCGCTGGTCGAGGCGTACGACCGCGGTGGCGTCCGGCGGGCAGGTGCGCAGCGCCAGCTCGGCCAGGCGCCGGGCCCGCCCGAGCTCGGCGAGGCCCGGCACCACCGGACTGATGCCGCCCGGGCCCGAGCAGCGCCCGTCGAGCGCCCGGGCCACCCCGTCCAGCCCCTGCCCCGGTGAGAGGGCGACGACCCCGATCTCGCAGTCCGCGCGCATCCGCCAGATGAACCGGAACCCGGCTCCCCGCAGCGGCTGCCCGTGCGCGTCCCGCCGTACCGCCCGCAGCACCACCACCGCGTAGGGGCCGTGCTCCGGCAGATCGAGTCCCGCGGCCGCCCGCGCCGCCAGCCCCGGCGTCGCCTGCCCCTCCAGCAGCGCGTCGAGCAGCGCCTGCAACTGCTCGTCGGTCCGCCGCCGCAGCTCCGCCTCGGTCGCCCGGTACGCCTCCGACGCCGCCTGGGTCTGCGCGTCCACCGCCGACCACACCACCGTTGCCGACCGCATCAACGCGGCGAGCCGCTCCGGTTCCCGCCCGGCGGCGCGTTCCACCAGCGCGTCCCACACCAGATAGCCGGCGTTGCGGTACGCGTGCACCAGCAGCTCCAGCGGCAGCCCCTGCTGCGCCCGGCGCCGGCCCAGGTCCTCGGCGTGCTCCAGGTCGCGGCGGGGCGACTCCCGCGGCGCCGACAGGGTCTCGATGCCGATCCGGATCGCCTCCTCCGCCTCCCGCCACTGGAGGTCGGCGGGCAGCACCCCCGCGTACACGGGGGAGTGCTCGGCGAGCTGCCGCAGGTGCTCGTCGACCAGCTCGGGCACTCCCTCCAGCAGAGCCGTGCAGGACTCCGCGAGCAGTTTCCAGTCGTGGCCGGTCCGCAGCCTTCGCCCACCCATGACCGGAGGATGCCATCGGGACAACCCCGCGCACAGGCCCCTGACACGCGGTGTTGTGCGCGCGCACAACCGTGGCACCGGCCTGCTGGGCACCCGCAGCGTTTGTGCCGCGGGCCGTGGACGCACGCCCCCGGCCGGTGCTGGGGTGAGCGCCACATCGAGTCGGACAAGGGGGGGAGTCCATGACCGGAGCCGGACTGGTCGTCCGAGACCTGTCGGTCGGATACGGCCCCGTGCGCGCCCTGCGCCGGGTGTCCCTGGAGGTGCCCGAGGGCACCGTGGTGACGGTCCTGGGCGGCAACGGCGCGGGCAAGTCCACACTGCTGCGCGCGATCAGCCGGACCCTCGCCTTCCACGGCGGCGCGGTCACCGAGGGCACGGTCACCCTGGACGGCCACCGCCTCGACGGCCTCGCGCCGGACCGGGTGGTCGCCGCCGGGGTCTGCCAGGTACCGGAGGGGAGGCAGGTGTTCGCCCGCATGACGGTCGCCGACAACCTGCGCGCGGGCGCCCTCGGCGGCAGCAGGACGGGACGCTCCGCGGCGCTCGAACGCGTCCACGAGCTCTTCCCCGTGCTCGCCGAACGCGCCGCGCAGCGCGCCGGGCTCCTCTCCGGGGGCGAACAGCAGATGCTCGCGGTGGGCCGCGCCCTGATGGCCGCCCCGCGCGTGCTGCTGCTCGACGAACCCTCCCTTGGCCTTGCCCCGCTCATGGCCCAGCGGATCGCCGACACGGTCCGTGAGATCAACGCCCAGGGCACGTCCGTCCTCCTCGTCGAGCAGAACGCGGCCCTCGCCCTGCGGCTCGCCACGCGCGCGTACGTCCTGGAGGTCGGCGAGGTCACCCTGTCCGGTCCGGCCGCCGAACTGGCCGCCTCCGACGAGGTCCGGCGCCGCTACCTGGGCGTGGTCGACGAGGACGCGGCGGCCGACGCGGACCGGGTGACGGGCCGGACGCTCACGAGATGGAAGGGGTGACCGCGATGGACTCCCTGGAGGTACGCGGGCTGACCGTCCGCTTCGCCGGACTCACCGCGCTCGACGACGTCGGCTTCACCGTGCGCCCCGGCACCGTCCACGCCCTCATCGGGCCCAACGGCGCCGGCAAGTCCACCTGCTTCAACGTCCTGTCCGGTGTCTACCGGGCCACCGCCGGCAGCGTCCGCTTCGGCGCGCACGAGCTGACCGGCATGCCCGCGCACCGCATCGCCGCCCTCGGCGTCGCGCGGATCTTCCAGAACCTCGCGCTGCCGCCCCGGGCCTCCGTCGAGGACTGTCTGCTCCTCGGCCGGTACCGGCTCACCCGCACCGGCTTCCTCGCCGCGGGACTCCGGCTGCCGTCGGCGGCCCGCGAGGACCGGCTGCACCGCGAACGCGTCCGGGAGATCGCCGAGTTCGTCGGCATCGCGGACTGCCTGGCACGGCCCGCGGGCTCCCTGCCGTACGGGCAGCAGAAGCTCGCCGAACTCGCCCGCGCGCTGTGCATGGAACCCCGGCTGCTGCTCCTCGACGAGCCCGTCGCGGGCATGACCGCCGACGAACGGCGCCGGACGGCCGCCGTGATCGCGGGTGTCCGCGACTCCCTCGGCATCTCGATCGTCCTGGTGGAACACGACATGGGGGTGGTGATGCGGCTCGCGGACGCGGTGACCGTACTGGACTTCGGGCGCCGGATCGCCGACGGCGCCCCCGCCGACGTACAGAACGATCCGGCCGTCGTGGAGGCGTACCTGGGAGCCGCGTCATGAGCACCTTCGCCGAGATCCTGCTGAACGGCCTCTCGCTCGGGTCGGTGTACGCGCTCATCGCGCTTGGCTTCGTGGTGATCTTCCGGGCCACCGAGGTCGTCAACTTCGCCCACGCGTCCCTGCTGCTCGCCGGCGGGTACGTCACCGCGACCCTCCACGACGACCTCGGGTTCTGGCCCGCCCTGCTCGTCGGGATCGCGGGTGCCGCGCTCGTCGGGGCCGCTGTGGAGTTCCTGGTGATGCGGCGCTACCGGGGCAGCGACCACAGCGTCCTCGCCATCGTCACCATCGGCGTCGACATCCTGCTCACCACCGAACTGACCCGCCGTATCGGCACGGACGTCCTCACGCTCGGCGACCCGTGGGGGGACGCCGTCCTGAAGATCGGGCCGATCTCCCTCGCCCACACCCGGATCGCCGCGTTCGTGGCCGCCGCGCTGCTCATCACCACGTTCCTGCTGGCGTTCCGGTACACGTCGTGGGGCGTGGCGATGCGGGCGGCGGCGGAGAGCTCGGAGACGGCCGCGCTGATGGGGGTGCGGCTGGGCCGGGTCTCGCTGGGCGCCTGGGCGGTGGCGGGCGGACTCGCCGCCGTGGCCGCCCTGTTCCTCACCGTCTTCCCGACGCCGGGGCTGGAGCGGGCGACCTCGCTGGCCGCGCTCAAGGCGTTCCCGGCCGCCATCCTCGGCGGACTGGACTCGACGACGGGCGCCCTCGTGGGCGGCCTGCTGGTCGGCGTCACGGAGTCCCTCGCGACCGGCTACCAGAGCGACCTCACCTTCCTGGGCCGGGGGCTGGGCGACCTCGCCCCCTACCTCGTGATGGTCGCGATCCTGCTGGTGAGGCCCGCCGGTCTGTTCGGCACGAAGGAGCTCGCCCGTGTCTGAAGTACTGGTGAAGCCGCTGCGGACGGTCCGGACGCGCACCTGGCTGTGGGGCGCAGGGGCCGTCGTCCTGCTGGCCCTGCCCTTCTACCTGGACCGCTTCTGGCTCCAGGCCGGCCTGTTCGCGATGGCGGCCGCCATCGGCGCGATCGGCATCAACCTCCTCACCGGAGCCACCGGCCAGCTCTCCATGGGGCACGCCTTCTTCCTCGCCGTCGGCGCCTACGCCTACTGCGTGTTCGCGGCGGACGGCGGCGACGGACTGACCGGCCTCGGGCTGCCCACCTGGCTCGCCGCCGTGCTCGCGGTGCTCGTCGCGGGCGCCGCGGGCGGCCTGTTCAGCCCCATCTCCGGGCGGCTCAGCGGCGCCTACCTGGGCATCGCCACGCTCGCGCTCGTCTTCATCGGCCAGCACGTGATGTTCAACGCCCACGACCTGACCGGCGGTGCCAACGGCCGGGACGTGCCGCCGCTCAGCCTGTTCGGCCTCACCTTCGACGACCGGGAACTCCTCGTCGCCGCCGTGCCGTTCGGATCGGCGGAGAAGCTCTGGTACGCCGGTCTGATCCTGCTGGCGGCGGGCGCCCTCTTCGCGCGGGGCGTCCTGCGCGGCCGTCCGGGCCGGGCCATGAACGCGATCCGCGACCACCGCATCGCCGCCGGCGTGCTGGGCGTGCCGGTCGCCCGGCACCGCGCCGCGGTCTTCGTGCTGTCGTCGATGTACGCGGGGCTCGCGGGCGTCCTGCTCGCCCTGGTCTTCCAGCGGACGGTCCCCGACTACTTCGGCATCACGCTCTCGCTCGAGTACCTCGCGATGATCGTCATCGGAGGGCTCGGCTCGGTCTCCGGGGCCGTGGCAGGGGCCGTGTTCGTGTCCCTGCTGCCGCAGCTCCTGACCCGCTACAGCGACGCGCTGCCGCTGGTCTCCGCCCCCGGCACGGGCGGGATCGCACCGGGCGAGGCATCCCGGTACCTCTACGGCGCCGCGGTCGTGCTGGTGGTGCTGTTCCTGCCCGGCGGCCTGGTCGGGACGGCCGCACGGCGTCGAGTCACCACACAACCAGGGGAGGAACGATGAACAGGACATACGGCGCCAGGGCCGCCGCGGGCGCGCTCGCCGCGCTGCTGGTGCTGGCCGGATGCAGCTCCAAGGCGAAGGACTCCGACGACGGCGACAAGGCCGCCGCGGGCGGCGTGAAGACCGGGGACGGCGTCTCCGGGAAGACCATCACGCTCGGCGCGCTCACCGACATGACCGGGGTCTACGCGACCCTCGGCAAGAGCGTCACCCAGGCCCAGCAGCTATATGTGAAGCAGCTCAACGCCGCCGGAGGGGTCTGCGGCCACACGGTGGACCTCGCGGTCCGCGACCACGGCTACGACCCGCAGAAGGCCGTCTCCGGCTACACCGAGCTGGAACCGAAGGTGCTGGGCTTCACGCAGTTCATCGGCTCGCCGTTCGTCGCCGCGGTCAAGCAGCGCATCGACGGCCAGGACAAGGCGCTGGTGCTCCCGCAGGCCTGGTCGTCCGCACTGCTCGGCAGCCCCTACATCCGGGTCATCGGGTCCACCTACGACATCGAGACGATGAACGCGGTCGACTTCCTGATCAAGGAGAAGGGGGTGAAGAAGGGCGACAGGATCGGCCACGTCTACTTCGAGGGCGACTACGGCGAGAGCGCGCTGGCCGGCTCGAAGCACATCGCGAAGGAGGCCGGGCTGACCGTCGTCGAACAGAAGATCAAGCCCACCGACAACGACATGACCGCCCAGGTCACCGCCCTCAAGAAGGCCGGCGTCAAGGCGGTCGTGATCAGCGCGGGACCGCGGCAGGCGGCCTCGCTGGTCGGGGTGGCGGCGGCGAGCGGCTTCGCCGTACCGGTCATCGGCAACAACTCGGCCTTCGCGCCGCAGCTCCTCGCCACCCAGGCGGGCCCGGCCCTGATGAAGAACTACTACGTGGCCTCGCCCTCGCTGCCCATCGGCGCGGACACCCCGCAGGCGAAGAAACTGGTCGCCGACTACCGGGCGGCCTACCCGAAGGACGCCCTGGACAACGGCATCGTCGCCGGCTGGACCGCCGCGTCGGCCTTCGGCGAGGCCCTGAAGAAGGCCTGCTCGAACAAGGACCTCACCAGGGAAGGCGTGGACAAGGCCCTGCTGTCGCTCGACGCCTACGACGTCGGCTTCGGCGTCACCCAGGACTTCAGCGACCCCAAGGCCCCGTCCTCCCGCGAGAGCGTGATCCTCCAGCCCGACAAGAGCGTCACGGGCGGCATGAAGGTCGTACGCGAGGCAGGGGCCTCGCAGGCGGCGGAGGGGTACACGCCGGGGGCCTGAGCACCGGGCGCGCACGTGGCCGAGGAGCCCGGACCGACATCGGTCCGGGCCCCTCGCGTGTAGGACGGTGGGGCGTTACGGCAGCTGCGCCGCCGCGGGTCTGGAGGAGGAGCCGGCCGCCCAGGGCCCTGTCTTCCGGCGAGACGGCGTGAAGGTCGTGCACGAGGGGTGCCTGCCGGGGGCCTGAGCATCCGGCGGACACACCAGAGGAGCCCGAACCGTCATCGGTTCGGGCCCCTCTGCGGTACGGCGGCGGAGCGCTACGGCAGCTGCGCCGCGCGCGCCTCACGCCGGTTGCCGCGGAAGTTGTTCACCCGGCGGGCCGTGGCGAACAGCGGGATCACGGCGCCCATGACGAGCTGCAGGGCGCAGCCGGTCTGGAGCAGGAGCTGGCCGCTCGGGGCGCCGAACGCCCAGGCCGCGAGCAGACCCATCGCCAGCACGATCCAGGAGAGCATCGCCACCGCGAGCCGCCCCCGCGGCTTCGGGTACTCCACCCGGCTCACCATCAGCCACGCGGTGCCCAGGATCGCCAGGAGCGTCGCCACGAAGGGCAGCTCCAGCAGCACGATCGCGACCACCGTCAGCGCGCCGAACGGGGACGGCATGCCCTGGAACATGCCGTTCGCCACCGTCACGCAGGAGAATCTGGCCAGCCGGAGGACCACCGCCAGCAGCACCACCACGGCCCCCACCGCCGCCACCCGCTGCGAGGCGTCGTCGGCGACCATGCCGTAGACGAGCACGAAGTACGCCGGCGCGAGGCCGAAGCTGATCAGGTCCGAGAGGTTGTCCAGCTCGGCGCCCATCGGCGAGGAGCGCAGCTTGCGCGCCACCAGGCCGTCGAAGAGGTCGAAGACCGCCGCGCACAGCATGAGGATGACCGCCGTGGCCGCGCTGTTGCGCGCCATGCCGGATTCCTGGCTGTCGGTCAGGTGCGGGATCAGGATGCCGGTGGTGGTGAAGTACACCGCCATGAAGCCGCACGTGGCGTTGCCGAGGGTGAGGGTGTCCGCTATCGAGAGGCGGAGAGAAAGAGGCATCTCCTCCTCGTCGTCGACCTCGTCGGCCTCGGGCACCCAGCCCGCCTGGGTCTCAGGATCAATCACGGTCAATGCGAGTCACCCCAGCCGTCGTCTTCTGGCCGACCTCGACCGCGACCTCCACGCCCTCCGGCAGGTAGATGTCGACGCGCGAGCCGAACCGGATCAGACCGATGCGGTCACCCTGCTCGACCTTCGTGCCCTGCGGGATGTAGGGCACGATGCGGCGGGCCACCGCGCCGGCGATCTGGATCATCTCGATGTCACCGAGTTCGGTGTCGAAGTGCCAGACGACGCGCTCGTTGTTCTCGCTCTCCTTGTTGAACGCCGGAACGAACCCGCCGGGGATGTGCTCGACCGAGGTCACCGTGCCGGAGAGCGGCGCGCGGTTGACGTGGACGTTGAGCGGGCTCATGAAGATCGCGACGCGGGTGCGACCGTCCTTCCACGGCATGATGCTCTGCACCACACCGTCGGCGGGCGAGATGACCCGGCCCGGGGCGATCTCGCGCTCGGGGTCGCGGAAGAACCACAGCATGCCCGCCGCCAGCGCGGTGGCGGGCACGGCGACGGCCTTGGCGGCGCCCGACTTGCGCGCGCGAACCAGGCTCAGTGCTGCGGTGGCGACGGTCGGGAGGAGCCACGGCGATGCTCCGCGCGCGAGGCGTACGCCTGCCAGGCTGTCGCGAGGTGCAGAGGTTTGGCTGTGGGGCATGGATGACCTTCGTAGCGGATGATGCCGCGCACTAGACGGGGGACGGCGGCTTTCCGGGATCGTACCGGGCGCGGGCCACAACTGGGCAAGCCAGGAAGCCGAGTCGGCGGCTGAACCCTGTTGACGGGGTGTGATCTTCTTCTCCAAGAAAACACCCCGTAACCGGACATCTAGCCCTGGAACCGATACTCTTCGAGCAGCCTGCGACCGATGATCATTTTCTGGATCTCGGCGGTACCTTCACCGATCAGCAGCATCGGAGCCTCACGGTAGAGGCGCTCGATCTCGTACTCCTTGGAGAAGCCGTAGCCGCCGTGGATCCGGAAGGCGTCTTCCACGACCTCCTTGCAGTATTCGGAGGCGAGGTACTTCGCCATCCCTGCCTCAAGGTCGTTTCGCTCCCCGGAGTCCTTTTTGCGAGCCGCGTTGACCATCATCGCATGCGCCGCCTCGACCTTGGTAGCCATCTCGGCCAGCTTGAACTGAATCGCCTGGTGCTGGGCGATCGGCTTGCCGAAAGTGTGACGCTGCTGGGCGTACCGGACGCCGAGCTCGAAGGCACGCTGCGCGACTCCGCAGCCACGCGCCGCCACATTGACGCGCCCGACTTCCACCCCGTCCATCATTTGGTAAAAACCTCGGCCGGTGACCCCGCCGAGCACACGGTTGGCCGGAAGTCGCAGGCCATCCATGATCAACTCGGTGGTGTCGACACCCTTGTACCCCATTTTGTCGATCTTCCCGGGGATGGTGAGGCCGGGACGGACCTCTCCGAAGCCGGCCTCCTTCTCGATCAGGAAGGTCGTCATCGACTTGTGCGGTTTGGCGGCCGCTTCCTCGGGGGAGTGTCCTTCGTCACTTCGGACGAGAACGGCGACCAGAGTTGACGTTCCGCCGTTCGTCAGCCACATCTTCTGGCCGTTGAGGACGTACTCGTCACCGTCCTTGACCGCCTTGGACGTGATGGCGGACACGTCCGAGCCGAGACCCGGCTCCGACATCGAGAAGGCGCCCCGGACGTCGCCGGCCGCCATCCGCGGCAGGAAGTGGTCCTTCTGCTCCTGCGTGCCGTGCTGCTTGAGCATGTACGCCACGATGAAGTGGGTGTTGATGATGCCGGACACCGACATCCAGCCGCGGGCGATCTCCTCGACGCACAGCGCGTACGTCAGGAGGGACTCGCCCAGACCGCCGTACTCCTCGGGGATCATCAGCCCGAACAGGCCCAACTCCTTGAGCCCGTCGACGATCTGCTGCGGGTACTCGTCGCGGTGCTCCAGCTCGGTCGCGACCGGGATGATCTCCTTGTCCACGAAGTCCCGGACGGTGGACAGGATCTCCTGCTGGACGTCCGTGAGGCCGTGGGTCCGGGCGAGGCGTGCCATGTCGGTCAGCCCTCCTGAAGTTCCGGGCGGCCGGGCTGCTCGCCGCCGCGCTCCTTGATGTAGGTCTCGGTGGGCACCATGACCTTGCGGCGGAACACGCACACCAGCGTGCCGTCCTGCTTGTAGCCCTTGGTCTCGACGTAGACGATCCCGCGGTCGTTCTTCGACTTGGAGGGCCACTTGTCGAGCACGGTCGTCTGGCCGTAGATCGTGTCGCCGTGGAAGGTCGGCGCCACGTGCTTCAGCGACTCGATCTCCAGGTTGGCGATCGCCTTGCCGGAGACGTCCGGCACCGACATGCCGAGCAGCAGGGAGTAGATGTAGTTCCCGACCACCACGTTCTTGCCGAAGTCCGTCGTCTGCTCGGCGTAGTTGACGTCCATGTGGAGCGGGTGGTGGTTCATGGTGAGGAGACAGAAGAGATGGTCGTCGTACTCCGTGACCGTCTTCCCGGGCCAGTGCTTGTAGACCGCCCCGACCTCGAACTCCTCGTAGGTGCGTCCGAACTGCATGGTGCTCAGGCCTCCGGGATCTCGAACTTGGAGGTGCGCTGCATGCCGGCCGCGCGTCCCTTGCCGGAGATGACCAGCGCCATCTTGCGGCTGGCCTCGTCGATCATCTCGTCGCCGAGCATCGCCGAGCCCTTCTTGCCGCCCGCCTCGGACGTGTAGTAGTCGTACGCGTCCAGGATCAGCTCGGCGTGGTCGTAGTCCTCCTGCGAGGGCGAGAAGATCTCGTTGGACGCCTCCACCTGGCCCGGGTGCAGCACCCACTTGCCGTCGAAGCCGAGCGCGGCGGCGCGCTGGGCGACCTCGCGGTAGCCGTCGATGTTGCGGATCTGGAGGTAGGGGCCGTCGATCGCCTGGAGGTTGTTGGCGCGGGCGGCCATCAGGATCTTCATCAGGATGTAGTGGTAGGCGTCCGCCGGGTAGCCGGGCGGCTGCTCGCCCACGACCAGCGACTTCATGTTGATCGACGCCATGAAGTCGGCCGGGCCGAAGATGATCGTCTCGACGCGCTGGGAGGCCGTCGCGATCTCGTTGACGTTGTTGAGGCCCTGCGCGTTCTCGATCTGCGCCTCGATGCCGATCTTGCCGACCTCGAAGCCCATCGTCTTCTCGATCTGGGTCAGCAGCAGGTCGAGCGCGACGATCTGCTCGGCCGTCTGCACCTTCGGCAGCATGATGCAGTCGAGGTTCTGACCCGCGCCCTCGACGACCGTGACGACGTCGCGGTACGTCCACTCGGTCGTCCAGTCGTTGACCCGCACGACCCTCGTCTTGCCGGTCCAGTCGCCCTCGTTGAGGAACTTGACGATGGTGTGCCGCGCCTCGGGCTTGGCGAGCGGGGCGCACGCGTCCTCCAGGTCGAGGAAGACCTGGTCCGCCGGGAGGCCCTGCGCCTTCTCCAGGAAGCGCGGGTTCGAGCCCGGTACCGCCAGGCAGGAGCGCCGCGGACGGAGACGGTTGACGGTCATGCGGGGACCTCCAGGGGGTCGAGCTTGTTCGCGTTGCGGATCTCGTCGACGATCCGGCCGATGATTCCGGTGATGTCGAAGTCCTTCGGGGTGAAGACCGCGGCCACTCCGGCTGCCCGCAGCTGCTCGGCGTCACCATTCGGGATGATGCCACCGGCGATCACGGGTATATCTGTGGCACCCGCCACACGCAGCCGTTCGAGGACGTCCGGCACCAGCTGGGCGTGCGAGCCGGACAGGATGGACAGGCCGACCGCGTGCACGTCCTCGGCGAGGGCCGCGTCCACGATCTGCTCCGGCGTGAGCCGGATGCCCTGGTAGACCACCTCGAAGCCCGCGTCACGCGCGCGGACGGCGATCTGCTCGGCCCCGTTGGAGTGCCCGTCCAGGCCCGGCTTGCCGACCAGGAAGCGCAGCTTGCCGACCCCGAGGTCCTTGGCGGTCTCCTCGACCCGGCGGCGGACGTCGGCCATGGCCGAGCCCTCCTCCGCGGGAACCGCCACCGGCGCCGAGGAGACGCCCGTGGGCGCCCGGAACTCGCCGAACACCTCCCGCAGGGCCCCCGCCCACTCGCCGGTCGTCACGCCGGCGCGGGCGCACTCCAGGGTGGCCTCCATGAGGTTGTCGGTGCCCTTGGCGGCCTCCTTCAGCCTCTCCAGCGCCTTGCAGGGGCGCGGGTGGTTGAAGGGCGGCTGGTAGCGGGTGTCGCGCCAGTGCTGGAGCCCCGCTATTACCCGGGCCTCGACGGCCGGGTCCACCGTCTGGATCGCGGTGTCCAGGTCGGCGGTGAGCGGGTTGGGCTCGGTCGTCTCGAAGATGTTGACGCCGACGATCTTCTCCTGCCCGGACTCGATCCGGGCCCGGCGCTCGGCGTGCGAGGAGACGAGCTGCGACTTCAGGTAGCCCGACTCGACGGCGGCCATCGCGCCGCCCATCTCCTGGATCCGCTCGATCTCCGCGAAGGACTCCTCGACCAGCTTCGCGACCTTCGCCTCGACGACGTGCGAGCCCTCGAAGACGTCCTCGTACTCCAGCAGGTCGCTCTCGTACGCCAGCACCTGCTGCATCCGCAGCGACCACTGCTGGTCCCAGGGCCGGGGCAGACCGAGGGCCTCGTTCCACGCCGGGAGCTGGACGGCACGCGCGCGTGCGTCCTTCGAGAGGGTCACGGCCAGCATCTCCAGCACGATCCGCTGGACGTTGTTCTCCGGCTGCGCCTCGGTCAGCCCGAGGGAGTTGACCTGGACGCCGTACCGGAAGCGGCGGTGCTTGGGGTCCTCGATGCCGTAGCGCTCCCGCGTGACCTGGTCCCAGATGCGGCCGAAGGCGCGCATCTTGCACATCTCCTCGATGAACCGGACACCCGCGTTCACGAAGAAGGAGATCCGGCCCACGACGTCGCCCATGCGCTCCTGCGGCACCTGGCCGGAGTCCCGGACGGCGTCCAGGACCGCGATGGCCGTCGACATCGCGTACGCGATCTCCTGGACCGGCGTGGCGCCCGCCTCCTGCAGGTGGTAGCTGCAGATGTTGATCGGGTTCCACTTGGGGATGTGGGAGACCGTGTACGCGATCATGTCGGTCGTCAGACGGAGGCTCGGCCCCGGCGGGAAGACGTGCGTCCCCCGGGACAGGTACTCCTTGACGATGTCGTTCTGGGTCGTGCCCTGGAGCCGGGTGACGTCCGCACCCTGCTCCTCGGCGACGACCTGGTAGAGCGCCAGCAGCCACATGGCGGTGGCGTTGATCGTCATCGAGGTGTTCATCTGCTCCAGGGGGATGTCCTGGAACAGCCGGCGCATGTCACCGAGGTGCGCGATCGGCACGCCGACCCGGCCCACCTCGCCGCGGGCGAGGATGTGGTCGGAGTCGTAGCCGGTCTGCGTCGGCAGGTCGAACGCCACCGACAGGCCGGTCTGGCCCTTGGCGAGGTTGCGCCGGTACAGCTCGTTGGACGCCTCGGCCGTGGAGTGGCCGGCATACGTGCGCATGAGCCACGGCCGGTCCTTCTGACGCTCTGTCATCTATGGCCTCCGCGGTCCTCAGATGTTCCGGAAGCGGTTGATGGCATCGATGTGCTGCGCGCGCTTCTCCTCGTCGCGCACGCCCAGCCCCTCCTCGGGGGCCATGCACAGCACGCCGACCTTGCCCTGGTGGAGGTTGCGGTGCACGTCGTAGGCGGCCTGCCCGGTCTCCTCCAGGGAGTACACCTTGGAGAGGGTCGGGTGGATCTTGCCCTTGGCGATGAGGCGGTTGGCCTCCCAGGCCTCGCGGTAGTTGGCGAAGTGCGAGCCGATGATCCGCTTCAGCGACATCCACAGGTAGCGGTTGTCGTACTCGTGCATGTAGCCCGAGGTCGAGGCGCAGGTGGTGATGGTGCCGCCCTTGCGGGTGACGAAGACGCTCGCGCCGAAGGTCTCGCGGCCGGGGTGCTCGAAGACGATGTCGATGTCCTCGCCGCCGGTGAGCTCGCGGATGCGCTTGCCGAAGCGCTTCCACTCCCTGGGGTCCTGGGTGTTCTCGTCCTTCCAGAACTTGTAGCCCTCGGCGTTGCGGTCGATGATCGCCTCGGCGCCCATCGAGCGGCAGATGTCCGCCTTCTGGGGGCTGGAGACGACACAGATCGGGTTGGCGCCGCCGGCGAGCGCGAACTGCGTGGCGTACGAGCCGAGTCCGCCGCTCGCGCCCCAGATCAGGACGTTGTCGCCCTGCTTCATGCCGGCGCCGTTGCGGGAGACGAGCTGGCGGTAGGCGGTGGAGTTGACGAGCCCGGGGGCGGCCGCCTCCTCCCACGACAGGTGGTCGGGCTTGGGCATCAGCTGGTTCGACTTGACCAGCGCGATCTCGGCGAGGCCGCCGAAGTTGGTCTCGAAGCCCCAGATGCGCTGCTCGGGGTCGAGCATGGTGTCGTTGTGGCCGTCGGAGGACTCCAGCTCCACGCTCAGGCAGTGCGCGACGACCTCGTCACCGGGCTTCCAGGCGTTGACGCCCGGGCCGGTGCGCAGGACCACGCCCGCGAGGTCGGAGCCGATGATGTGGTACGGCAGGTCGTGCCGCTTGGCCAGCTCGTTGGTGCGGCCGTAGCGCTCCAGGAAGCCGAAGGTCGACAGCGGCTCGAAGATGGAGGTCCACACCGAGTTGTAGTTGACACTCGATGCCATGACGGCGACGAGCGCCTCACCCGGGCCCAGTTCGGGCAGGGCCACCTCGTCGAGGTGGATCGACTTGCGCGGGTCCTTGTCGCGGGTCTCCAGGCCCGCGAACATCTCCGTCTCGTCCTTGTGCACGGTGATCGCGCGGTACGAGTCGGGGAGCGGCAGGGCGGCGAAGTCGGCCGGCGTCGAGTCCGGCGACTGGATCGCGTCCAGGATGTCCTTCACGGTCACGGTGTTGCCTCCGGCGAATGGCGTCTTGAGGGGAGACGCTGAGGGTTACGTCGGTGCCGTCGGTTCGGCGGTGGTGCTGTTCGGCAGCGCTTTGTGGCGCGGGAGGTTGCCTGTGACGCAGGCGTCCGGGCGGGCAGCTCGATGAGTTGCTGGGACAGCCGGCGTGCGCATGGTCTCTGCACGCCGGCCGCCCGGACTTCCCTCAACGTAAGACACCGCGTGCCACCGTGCAAGGCACTGAGTGCCAGAGATTGCTCTCAGATGAAATCTTTACGTAACAGATGAGCGATGATCGATCAAAGCTACCGGCGAGTAGGGTGTTCGTCCCGTTTGCGTCATTCCGGCTGTGCGACGAAGTCACGGAACATGAACTCCGTGGGCCGCCCGTCTGGCGGGAGGCGCCGACGCTGTGGCGAGGGTCACGTGGGTGCCCCCGTTGCCAGGCCGGTCACAGACCTGGCGCCGGGCCGCTCACCGTCCGTGTGCCAGTTGCTTTTCTTCGAACGCGAAAAAGGGCCGGTACCGGGTTTTCCCGGTACCGGCCCCTTGACGCCTGCGTCAGGCGTGCTCCTTGAGCGCCTGCTCGATGGTGCGCATCACCTCGTCCAGCGGGGCGTCGGTGCGGGCGACCGCGACCAGGACCTCGCCCTGGGCGGAGACCGTCGCCTCGGCCGGGGGCTGGGGGACCGCGGTGCGGCCCGCCCCGATCCCGGTCCCGAAGGTCTTGCGCACGATCGCGAAGGCATGGTCCAGCTGCGCCTCGACGTCCCCCTGCCCGCCGGCCCGCAGCCACCGCCGCAGCACGTGGTTGTGCGCGGTGACCACGGCCGACGCGGCGACCTCCGCCAGCAGCGGATCGTCGTTCGCGTCGTCGTCGTGCGCATGCTCGTCGAAGTGTCCGAGCAGGTACCGCGTGAACAGCCGCTCGTAGCGGGCCACCGAAGCGATCTCCGCCTCGCGCAGCGTCGGCACCTCGCGTGTCAGCTTGTAGCGGGCGACCGAGATCTCCGGCCGGGCCGCGTACATCTTCATGACTTCCTTGATCCCGCGGCACACCGTGTCGAGCGGGTGCTCGTGCGCGGGGGCCGCGTTCAGCACGGCCTCCGCCCGGATCAGGGTGTCGTCGTGGTCGGGGAAGATCGCCTCTTCCTTGGAGCGGAAGTGGCGGAAGAAGGTGCGGCGGGCGACACCGGCCGCGGCCGCGATCTCGTCGACGGTCGTCGCCTCGTACCCCTTGGTGGAGAACAACTCCATCGCGGCGGCGGCCAGTTCTCGGCGCATCTTGAGCCGCTGGGCGGCCGCGCGGCTGCCTGCGGCACTCTCCGGCGCGTCGGTCGCGGCTGGTGTACGGGACGACTTGGCGGGCTGGGACATGACCCGAACGTACTGCATGTGCGCAGGTTGGTGCGCGTGTCCGGGGTTTGTCCCGCCCCGCACCCGCGGGGAGCCGCCGGGCCCCGCGGGCGGGGGAGGACCGCCCGGATCGAGCAGCCCGCCCCAGTCCTCGCCGCCGGTGAACCAGTCGCCGACGTGGTCAGCGGCGGGCATATTCGCGGAAGCCACGGCCGGTCTTGCGGCCGAGGCAGCCCGCGGCCACCAGGTGCTCCAGGAGCGGGGCCGGAGCCAGACCCGGGTCGCGGAACTCGCGGTGCAGGACCTTCTCGATCGCGAGCGAGACGTCCAGGCCGACGACGTCGAGGAGCTCGAAGGGGCCCATCGGGTAGCCGCCGCCCAGCTTCATCGCCGCGTCGATGTCGTCCAGGGACGCGTAGTGCTCCTGCACCATCTTGACCGCGTTGTTGAGGTACGGGAAGAGCAGGGCGTTCACGATGAAGCCCGCGCGGTCGCCGCAGTCGACCGCGTGCTTCTTGATCCGGCCGCAGACCTCGCGGACCGTGGCGTGCACGTCCTCGGCCGTCAGGACCGTGCGGACGACCTCGACCAGCTTCATCGCCGGCGCCGGGTTGAAGAAGTGCATGCCGATCACGTCCTGCGGACGCGAGGTGGCGCGGGCGCAGGCGACGACGGGCAGCGAGGAGGTCGTGGTCGCCAGGACCGCGCCCGGCTTGCAGACCTTGTCCAGCGCCTGGAAGAGCTGCTGCTTGATCTCCAGGTCCTCGGCGACGGCCTCGACGGCGAGGTCGACGTCCGCGAACGCCTCGTAGGAGCCGGCGGCGGTGATCCGGTCCAGGGTCTGCGCGGCCGCCTCGGCGGTCATGCGGCCCTTGTCGACAGAGCGGGAAAGCGACTTGCCGATACGGGCCTTCGCCGTCTGCGCCTTCTCCTCGCTGCGGGCGGCGAGCACGACCTCGTACCCGGCCTTGGCGAAGACCTCGGCGATACCGGACGCCATGGTCCCCGAGCCCGCGACGCCGACCGAGCGGACCTCGCGGCCGGGGACCTGCGCGGAGCTCTCCGAGGGCGTCAGCGCGTCCGGCACGACCGTCGCGCTGCCCGGCGCCTCGTAGGTGTAGAAGCCGCGCCCCGACTTACGGCCCGTCAGACCCGCCTCGCTGAGCTGCTTGAGGATCGGGGCGGGGGCGTGCAGCCGGTCGTGGGACTCGGAGTACATGGCCTCCAGGACCGTGCGCGCGGTGTCGACGCCGATCAGGTCGAGCAGGGCGAGGGGACCCATGGGCAGGCCGCAGCCGAGCCGCATCGCCGCGTCGATGTCCTCGCGGGAGGCGTACTTCGCCTCGTACATCGCGGCCGCCTGGTTGAGGTAGCCGAACAGCAGCCCGTCGGCGACGAACCCGGGCCGGTCGCCGACCGCGACGGGCTCCTTGCCGAGGTCGAGGGCGAGGTCGGTGACCGCGGTGACGGCAGCCGGGGCGGTGAGCACCGAGGAGACGACCTCGACCAGCTTCATCGCGGGTGCCGGGTTGAAGAAGTGCAGGCCCAGGACCCGCTCCGGGTGCGCCGAGTCGGCCGCCAGACGGGTCACGGACAGGGCGTTGGTGCCGGTCGCGAGGATCGTCCCGGGGCGCACGATCCCGTCGAGTTCGCGGAAGATCTGGTGCTTGATCTCGTACGACTCCGGGGCCACCTCGATGACGAGGTCGGCGTCGGCCGCCGCGCGCAGGTCGGTGGAGGTGCGGACGCGGGCGAGGACGTCCGCGCGTTCCTGCTCGGTGAGCCGGCCGCGCTCCACGGCACGGGCGGTCGCGGTCTCCAGGACGGCGACGGCCTGGGCGGCCTGCGCCTCGCTGATGTCGATGCCGACGACCTCGCGGCCGGCCCGGGCGAGGACCTCGGCGATGCCGGTGCCCATGGTGCCGAGGCCGACGACGGCGATCTTCCGGAGCGGGGACGGAGAGGGGTCGGACAGGGGAGTGGCCATCGCGGAACTCCAGGAATGAGGGTGACGACTGGGAGCGCGACCCGGTACGCCGACAGGCGCACCGGGTGCGTGAGAGCTGCTGGATGCGGGTGTTGCCGGGCTGCGAGCGCACACGCCCGGGCCGTCGTCGCGGGCATGGCACATGCCCGGAGAACGGTGTAACCGACCGGTCCTGTCCCAGACCGGGTCGTACTGGTGGTACCCGAGGTACCGAACCGACTGCTCTTGGGGCGGCTGCGTCACCAGGCCACCGCAAGGAGTTCCACGAGTGGGTAACTCGCTCGTCTGAGCTTAACCGGTGGGTAACGAGCGCGCCAGCCCCCGGATTTGTGATGTACGTCCCGCACGCCGGGCGGGCCGCCTAACCTCGGGTTCATGGACGAAGAGTTGCGATCACTCACGGAGCGCTTACGGCGGGAGTCGGGAGCGTCGGCCGCCTTCGACCGCCTGACGGCGACCGAGGACCCGGACGAACTGGCCGCGGTGCTCACCGAGCCCGGACAGCCGCTGTGGGCCCGCGAACTGGCCGCGTTCCGCCTCGGCCTGGCCGGCGACCGCCGGGCCTTCGAGTCGCTCGTCCTGCTGCTCAACCACCGCGATCCGCCGCGCTGCGCCGCCGCCGCGTACGCGCTCGCCCGGCTGGACGATCCGCGCACGGCCCGCGCGGCCGCCGCCCTCGCCACCAATGAACTGCGGGTGGCCTACGCCCTGCACCCGGTCAGGCTGCTGGCCGAGCTGCGCGCCCCCGAGTCCGTACCCGCCCTCATCACCACGCTGGAACGCAGGCTGCGCCCGCACGACCCCTACCGGCGGGTGGCCCTCGCCTGCGTGGAGGGCCTCGGCACGCTGGCCGACGCCCGCGCCAGACCCGTGCTGAGCGAGGCCCTCGCACATCCGGCGCTCGCGGAGGCGGCGGTGCACGCGCTGGCGCGGATCCCGAAGCAGCGGTGAGCCGTCAGGTACCGAGTGCCCGCGTGTACCGCACCTCCGGAACCGGCACGCCGTCCGCCTCGAAGGGCTCCTCGGTGCCATCGGGCGCGAAGCCCGCCCTCTCGTAGAAGCGGCGGGCACGGCTGTTGTCCCGGAGGACCCACAGGTACATGCGGTCGTGGCCGAGAGCCGTGCGGTTCCACAGGGCCTCCAGCAGCAGGGCGTGTCCGATGCCCCTGCCGTAGTGCCGCGGGTCCACGTAGACGGCGTACAACTCGGCGTCCGCGGTGCGCACTTCGCCGTCCCGGTACGGCCCGTGGCAGGCCCAGCCCGTGACCTCGCCGTCCCACTCGGCCACGAGGTTCACCACGCTGCCGTCCCCCTGGACGAAGCGGGTGCGGTGCCGCTCGGCGTCCCGGGCCACGCTCATCGCGTCGAGGTACGACTGCGGGATCAGGCCCCGGTAGGCGCTCTGCCAGCCGCGGACCCGGATCTCGGCCACGCGGTCGCAGTCGGCGAGGGTCATCGGGCGGATGAGAAGGCGGTCGTCGTCCATGGCGGCACCCTAGGCAGCCTCCGGCTGCACCGGCTCGCCATTTACCGGTCCAGCACCGCGAACGCCTCGATCTCCATCAGGAACTCCGGCCGCACCAGCGCCGCCACCTGCACGGCCGAGGCCGCCGGCAGCCGGTCGTCGGGTAGGTGCGCGGCTCGCGCCTCGCGGATCGCCGGCATGTGGGCCATGTCCGTCACGAAGTAGGTGAGCTTCACGACCTGGTCGAAGCCCGCTCCGGCGGCCGCCAGGCAGCGGCGGAGGTTCTCGAAGACCTGGCGGGCCTGGGCGGCGGCGTCGCCGGCCCCGACGAGCTCGCTGTCCTCGTCGAGGGGGACCTGGCCCGAGACCGCCACGAGACGGCCGTGGCCCAGCACCACGTGGGAGTACTGGGGCGCGGGGGCGACACCGTCGGGGGCGGGAATCCTGGTCAGCTCACTCATGCGTCCATGGTGGACCACGGCACTGACAACGCCCGTCCCCGACGGAGCGTCAGGCGCTCAACCGCGGACGCCGAGCAGTCCGTGCAGGGCCGCGCCGCGCGAGGACGTCGACGCCGCCTTGGAGGCCAGCGGCTTCGGGTCGGGCAGCGCCTTGCACACCGCGTCGGCCTCGCCGCCGCCGCGCGGCACCGTGCCGTCGGTCAGGTACGCGGCCAGGTGCTTGTCCAGGCACGTGTTCCCGCTCAGCGTGATGCCGTGGTTCCCGCCGCCCTGCTCGACCACCAGAGCGGAGTCCGCCAGCAGCCGGTGGACCGTGACACCGCCCTGGTACGGGGTGGCCGCGTCGTTCGTCGCCTGGAAGAGCAGCGCCGGCGGCAGCTTGCCGTTGGCGACGTTCACCGGCGTGAGCGACGTGGTGGGCCAGAACGCGCAGGGCGCGTTGTACCAGGCGTTGTTCCAGGTCATGAACGGCGCCTGCTCGTACACGTCCCAGTTGTCCTTCCGCCACTGGCGCCAGTCGCGCGGCCAGGAGGCGTCACGGCACTGCACGGAGGTGTAGACGCTGTAGCCGTTGTCCCCGGACGCGTCGACGGCACCGAAGTTCTCGTACGCCTCGACGAGCGGGTCGGCGTTCTTCTTGTTCACGTACGCCGCGAACGCCTCGGCCAGGTAGGGCCAGTAGCCGTTGTAGTAGCCGCCCGGGATGAAGGTGTCCTCCAGCTCCGAGGCGCCGACCTTGCCCTCCGCGGGCTTCTTGGCGAGGGCCGCGCGCATCGCGTACCACTTGGCCTCGATCCTCTCCGGGTCGGTGCCGAGCCGGTACGTCGAGTCGTACTTGGCGATCCAGGCCATCAGGGCCCGGTGCCGGTCGTTGAAGGCGTGGTCCTGGGCGAGGTTGTCGTCGTACCAGACGCCGGTCGGGTCCACGATCGAGTCCAGGACCAGGCGGCGCACCTGGTGCGGGAAGAGCTTCGCGTAGACCGCGCCCAGGTAGGTGCCGTACGAGTAGCCGAAGTAGTTGATCCGCCGCGCGCCGAGGGCCCGGCGGATCGCGTCCATGTCGCGCACCGCGCTGACGGTGTCGATGTACGGCAGCACGTCGGCGTACTTGCGGCCGCAGGCGGCGGCGAAGGACCTGGCGCGCTGGAGGTTGGCCCGCTCGATCGCGGCCGTGCTCGGCACGGAGTCCGGGCGCACCGGGCGGAAGTGGCCCGGCTTGCAGTCGAGGGCGGGCTTGCTCGCGCCCACCCCGCGCGGGTCGAAGCCGATGACGTCGTACTGGGCCGCGACGGCCTTGGGCAGGCCGGAGGCGATGAATCCGGCGAAGGTGAGACCGCTGCCGCCGGGGCCGCCGGGGTTGACCAGCAGCGGGCCCTGGTACTTCTTGGCGGTGTGCGGGACCCGGGACAGCGCGAGGGTGATCTGCCGCCCGCGCGGGTTCGCGTGGTCGAGCGGCACCTTGAGGGATGCGCACTGGAGCGTCGGGTGGTCGGCGGTGCCGCACTTCTTCCAGGTGAGTCGGGCGGCGGATGCGGTGGGTACGGACTGCGGGGCGCTGGCGTCGGCGGGGACGGCGGTGAAGGTCCCTGCCACGACGACCGCGGCACCGCACAGCACGGCTGCGCGTTTTCTCATGGGGTCCTCCCAGGACGGAGGTGGCGGACCGCGGGGCTCACGGTCCACGCGGCATCGTCCCGGAAAGTACGCCCGGAAGAACGTGTTCTGACAGAACTTGACCCGATTGGTCAGTCCGATGCGCTCGAACGCTCTCAGATCAACGTGAGTTGTACCGGCTCGGACACCGGCGCGACCTCGGGCTCCGGCTCCCGGATCCGCCGGGGCATCCCCGCGCCCGCGGGACCGATGCCGTACTCCTGTGCCAGCTCATGGACCTGACGGGTGATCCGGCGCTGGTACCACTTCGGGGCGTAGGCGCCGTCCGCGTAGAGCCGCTCGTAACGGCGTACCAGATACGGGTGCTCCCGGTTCAGCCAGGCCATGAACCACTCGCGGGCGCCCGGCCGCAGGTGCAGCACCAGCGGGGTGACCGAGGTGGCCCCGGCGGCGGCGATCGCGCGCACGGTCGCCCGCAGCTGCGCGGGGCTGTCGCTCAGGAAGGGGATCACCGGTGCCATCAGCACCCCGCACCCGATGCCGTGCTCGCCCAGCGTCCGTACGACGTCCAGGCGCCGCTCCGGGGCGGGGGTGCCCGGCTCCACGGTGCGCCACAGGTCCGGGTCGGTGAAGCCGACCGAGACGGAGATGCCGATGTCCGTCACCGCGGCGGCCTGCCGGAGCAGGTCGAGGTCGCGCAGGATCAGCGTGCCCTTGGTCAGGATCGAGAAGGGGTTCGCGTGGTCGCGCAGGGCGGCGATGATGCCCGGCATCAGCCGGTAGCGGCCCTCCGCGCGCTGGTAGCAGTCGACGTTGGTGCCCATCGCTATGTGGTCGCCGGTCCAGCGGTGCGAGCCGAGCTGGCGGCGCAGCAGCTCGGGTGCGTTCACCTTGACCACGATCTGGGAGTCGAAGCCGAGACCGGTGTCCAGGTCGAGATAGCTGTGGGTCTTGCGGGCGAAGCAGTACACGCACGCGTGCGTGCACCCTCGGTAGGGGTTGACGGTCCACTCGAAGGGCATGCGGGAGGCGCCCGGCACCCGGTTGATGATCGAGCGGGCCCGGATCTCGTGGAACGTGATCCCGGCGAACTCGGGCGTGTCGAACGTACGGCTGACCACCGCGTCGGCGCCGAAGAGAGCGGCGTCGGCCCGTCCGTGTTCCGTGGACTCGGTGAGGTTCTCCCAGCGCATGAGGCCTCCTCGGTAGCACTGCCCTTCGAGTGAAACACTTGTTCGAATTCCAGCGCAACCCCGATTTGGGCGGCCGTGGCCGGGGGTGGTTGGCTTGCTCCAAGCCCGAGAACTTGAAGTCCTGGAGGAAGTCGATGGCGCAGGTCGAGGCCACTACGGAGCGGATCGTCGCGGCGGACGCGGAGAAGGTGTTCGACGCCGTCGCCGACTACAGCGGCACACGCTCGCGGGTGCTGCCCGAGCAGTTCAGCGAGTACGAGGTGCGCGAGGGCGGCGACGGCGAGGGCACCCTCGTCCACTGGAAGCTCCAGGCCACCAGCAAGCGGATCCGCGACTGCCTCCTGGAGGTCACCGAGCCCACCGACGGCGAGCTCGTCGAGAAGGACCGCAACTCCTCCATGGTCACCACCTGGCGGGTCACCCCGGCCGGCGAGGGCAAGTCCCGCATCGTCGTGACCACCGTCTGGCAGGGCGCCGGCGGCATCGGCGGCTTCTTCGAGAAGACCTTCGCCCCCAAGGGCCTCGGCCGGATCTACGACTCCCTCCTCGACCGGCTCGCCGCCGAGGTCGAGAAGTAAGTCCCCGGCACCCGGCGGCCGTTGCCCCCGGTCACCGGATCGAGTGGATCTCCCGACGGCCCGCCGGGATGCCGTAACTCGTCGCGCTTGTCCGTAGTTGTCGCCTCATGCGGGAAATGCGGGGCAGGCGCGACGAGGGGAGCGGCACGTGAGCGTGACGACTGCGACGCACGAGGAACGGGTCGGAGCGCCACCGGAGATCCCCGCCCCCGCCGTCGAACTCACCCCGCGCCGGGTGCGGTTGGTCTTCTTCGGGCTGATGCTCGCGCTGCTCCTCGCCGCGCTGGAGCAGATGATCGTCGCCACCGCGCTGCCGAGGATCGTCGGTGAGCTGCACGGCCTGGACCGGATGTCCTGGGCGATCACCGCCTACCTGCTCACCGCCACGATCGGACTGCCGGTCTACGGCAAGCTCGGCGACCTGCTCGGCCGCAAGGGCGTCTTCCAGTTCGCGATCGTCGTCTTCGTGGCCGGCTCCGCGCTCGCCGGACGGGCCGCGACCATGGACCAGTTGATCGCCTTCCGCGCGGTGCAGGGCGTCGGCGCCGGCGGCCTCATGATCGGTGTGCAGGCGATCATCGCCGACATCGTGCCGCCCCGGCGGCGCGGCCGCTTCATGGGCCTGATCGGCGCCGCCTTCGGACTCGCCTCCGTCGCCGGCCCGCTGCTCGGCGGCTGGTTCACCGACCACCTCTCCTGGCGGTGGTGCTTCTACGTCAACGTGCCCTTCGGGCTGCTGACCCTGGCCGTCGTCACCGCCGTGCTGAAGCTTCCCCGGCCGCGGGTCAGGCCCCGCTTCGACGTCCTCGGCGCCCTGCTGCTCGCCGCGGCCTCCACCTGCCTGGTCCTGCTGACCAGTTGGGGCGGCAGCGAGTACGCCTGGGACTCGCGGGCCATCCTCGGCCTCGGGGCCGGAGCGGTGGCCGCCGGCATCCTCTTCCTGGTCGCCGAGCGCTTCGCCGCCGAACCCCTCATCCCGCTCAGGCTGTTCAGGGACTCCGTCTTCAACATCACCGGTCTGGTGGGCCTGGTGATCGGGGTCGCGCTCTTCGGGGCCGCCAGCTATCTGCCGACCTTCCTCCAGATGGTCGACGGGGCCAGCGCCACCGAGTCCGGACTGCTGATGCTGCCCATGATGGCCGGCATCGTCGGCGCCTCCGTGGTCGCCGGGCAGCTCATCAGCCACACCGGGCACTACCGGATCTGGCCGATCCTCGGCAGCGCCCTCTCCGCCGTCGGGATGTGGCTGCTGTCCCGGCTGGAGGCCGACACCCCCCGGCTGCACTACAGCGTCTGGATGGCAGTCCTCGGCGCCGGGATCGGCATGGTGATGCCGGTGCTGGTCCTCGCCGTGCAGAACTCGGTGCGCCCCGCCGACCTCGGCACCGCCACCAGCGCCAACAACTACTTCCGGCAGATCGGCGGCAGCGTCGGAGCGGCGGTCTTCGGCACCCTCTTCGCCGACCGCCTCGCGGACTCGCTGCGACAGCGGCTCCCCGGCGCCCAAGGGCTGCCCGACCCCGAGTCCCTCACCCCGCAGCTCGTCCACGCCCTGCCCCCGGCGCTGCGCGACGGCTATGTCCGGGCCTACGCCGACGCCATGCCGAGGATCTTCTTCTACCTCGTGCCCGTGCTCGTCCTCGGCCTGCTCCTCGCCCTCTTCCTCAAGGAGAAACCGCTGGTGTCCCCCCACGCCGCCGACCCGGAGACCGAGACCGCCACCGTCCCCGCGGCCCGCGCGCCGCACCACACCGCCGCGGTCCCCGTGTGCGGCACCGTGCGGCACCCCGACGGGAGCGCGGTGCCCCGGGCCGCGCTCACCCTCATCGACGCGGCCGGAGCGCAGACCGGGCGCGGGGCCGGCGGCGAGGACGGACGGTTCGCGCTGTCGGCGCCCGGACCGGGGTCGTACGTCCTCATCGCCGCCGCGAGCGGGCACCAGCCGCAGGCCGTGTCCGTGACGGCCGGCGACCATCCCGTCGAACTGGACGTCGTCCTCGGTGGCGCCGGACGCCTCACCGGCCGCGTGCTCTCCGACGGCACACCCGTACCGGACGCCGTCGTCACCCTCACCGACGCGCGCGGCGAGGTCGTGGCCACCACCCGCAGCGGCCCCGACGGCACCTACGCCGTCACCGAACTGGTCGCGGGGGAGTACACCCTCGCCGCCGGCGCGCCCGCGCTGCGCCCCGCCGCGCTGTCCGTCACCGTCCGGGCCTCCCGGGAGTCCCGCCAGGACGTCGAGCTCGCCGGCGGCGCGCTGCTGCACGGCACCGTGCGAGCCGGCGGCGGACGGACCGTGCCGGACGCGCGCGTGACGCTCCTGGACGTCGCAGGCAACGTCGTGGACACCCTCACGACCGGCCCCGACGGCACCTTCCGCTTCGTCGACCTGTCCGGCGGCGAGTACACCGTCATCGCCACCGGATACCCGCCGGTCGCCGCCGCCTTGCGGGTGGCCGGGGGCGGCCGCACGGAGCGTGATCTCCGGCTGGGGCACGAGGACTGACGGGGCGTCAGCGCGGGGCGCGCGCCGGAGTGATCCGGTCCGGGCCAATTCCCGCATTGCCGCACACCGTGACCGACCGGCGCCGTACGGTGGAGCAGGCGGCACAGATCTTGCGGAGAGAGGGCCTGGGCCATGGACCGTGGCACCGAGAGGGGCGCACCTCCCAGCCGCGGAGCCGGGAACGGCGCGGCGGACGGACCCGCCGCGGCCGGCCGGGTCCCGCTGGCCGTGGTGGTCGTGGACCGCGACGGCCTGGTCTCCCACTGGAGCCGGGGCGCGAGCAGGCTGTTCGGCGCCGGCAAGGAGGAGGCCATCGGCCGTCCCGCCGCCGACCTGCTGCCCGTCTCCGGAGCCCTCCCCGACGAGCCGAGCACCCCGCCCCACGGTGTCCACGCGGCCTACGACGGACTGGGACCCGACCTGGAGTCCTCCCTCGACGGCGGGCTGTCCTACCCCGCCGCGGGCCGTGCCCGCCTCACCGTGCCCGGCGCGGACCGCGTCGACGTCCTGTGGTGGGCCTACCCGCTGGTGGGCCCCGGCCGGGAGCGCCTGCTGGTGCTGGCCGCCGACGCGGCCGGGCTCCACCGCGATCCCGACCTGGACGGGGGCGGTGCGGCCGTCGAGCGGATCGCACCCGCCTTCGCCCTGCACACCGACTTCCCGGGCGCCGACGAACTCGCCCGCAGGCTCCCCGAGATCCTGCCCAGCATGAGCGTCGGCGAAAGCGCCCGCATCGTCGCGCAGATCCTCGAACTGGGCTATCCGGTCCTGGAGTTCAGCCAGAACGACCGGGTGCCCGTCACCCCCGACTGGGGTGTGCCCCGGCGCGCCGAGCGCAGGGCCCGCCGGGAGCGGGCGGCCCGGGCGGTCGCGGCCGGTCTGCCGGTGCCGCAGGACGAGCCGGACGAGGGCGAGGACCTCGAGTACGTCGCCGTGCGCGAGCGCCTGGAGTTCCTCAACGAGGTCAGCGGGAAGATCGGCACCTCCCTCGACCTGTCGCGGACCATCGTCGAGGTCAGCAAAGCCGTCGTGCCCCGCTTCACCGATGTCGCCGGCACCTATCTGCGCGAACAGGTCGTCGCCGGCGAGGGGTTCCCCGACGGGGTGCCCGACACCACCACCATGTGGCACCGGGTGGCCCTGGAGCACACCGACGAACCGGGCCGCTGGGACGACGTGGTGCCGGTCGGCGAGGCCATGCCGTTCCCCGCGCACACCCCGTTCTTCCAGTGCATGACCAGCGGCGAGCCGGTCCTCGTGCCGCGCATCAGCGAACAGATGGGGCACGCGATCGCCTCACAGTTCGAGAAGCGGGACATCCGGCCGCTGATCACCGGCCGCTCCATGCTCGTCGTACCGCTCAAGGCCCGCAATGTGGTCCTCGGGTTCATGATCCTGCTCCGGCACCCCGAGCGCGCCGAGTTCAACGACATGGACCGGGTCACCGGCGCCGAACTCGCCGCCCGCGCGGGCCTCGTGCTGGACAACGCGCGCATGTACACCTTCCAGGAGTCCGTCGCCGAGACCCTCCAGGACAGCATGCTGCCGCACATCCCGGCGCGGATGGCGGGCTGCGACATCGCCACCCGCTATCTGCCGGGCACCCTCCTCGGACGCGTCGGCGGCGACTGGTTCGACTCCGTGAAGCTGCCCGGCGCGCGCACCGCCCTGGTCGTCGGGGACGTCATGGGCCACGGGCTCAACTCGGCCGCCATGATGGGCCAGTTGCGGACAGCCGTACAGACCATGGCCGCGCTCGACCTGCCGCCGGCCCAACTGCTGCGCAACCTCGACGACCTCGCCCAGCGGCTCGGCGACACCTACCTGGCGACCTGTCTCTACGCCGTCTACGACCCGATCGCGAGCGAACTGCACCTCGCCAACGCGGGGCACATCCCGCCGGTGATCGTGCGGGCCGCGGACGGCCGCAGCGAGCTGCTCGACCTGCCCACCGGCGCGCCCATCGGCGTCGGCGGGGTGCCCTTCGAGGCGGTACGCGTCCGCGTGGAGCCCGGCGACCGGCTGCTGATGTGCACCGACGGACTGGTGGAGGTGCGGGGCGAGGACATCGGGGTGGGTCTGGCGACGCTCACCGAGTCCGCCGCGCACCCGGCCGCGTCCATGGACGACGCCTGCGACGCGATCATCCGCGCGCTCAACCCGCGCGGCGGGCGCAAGGACGACGTGGCGCTGCTCATGGCCCGTCTCAACGGCATCGAACCGGACGACGTGGCCGAGTGGCGGCTCTCCCTCGACCCTGCCGAGGTGGGGCGGGCCCGGGCGGTGGTGCGCGAGCAGTTGCACGACTGGGGACTGGCGCGCCTGGCCGACGGCGCGGAGCTCATGGTGAGCGAACTCGTCACCAACGCCGTACGGCACTCGCACAGCAGGCCCGTCGAGCTGCGGCTGGTGCGGGAGGACACGCTGCTGTGCGAGGTGGACGACGACGACCATGATCTGCCGAACCTGCTGAGCGCGGGGCCCACCGACGAGCAGGGGCGGGGGCTCAGGGTGGTCAGCACGCTGGCCCGGGAGTGGGGCGCGAGCCGGACGAAGGCCGGCAAGACCGTGTGGTTCGAGCTGACGCTGCCGCGTCGCTGAGCGGTCCCTCGCGGGGCGCGTGTCTGTCGAACGGGCGGTGAAGGAACGCGCCGTGCGCTTGTCCGCGTGACCCCGGCGCGATACACCGTACTGGCCCGCCAGTGTGGCGGGTTGTGGCGCATCCTGGGGAGTTGGGCATGAGCGTGACTGGTCGGTACCGGGAGTCCTGGGAGGGCTTTTGGCGGGAGGCCCCGGGGCGGCAGGGGGCCGTGTTCTGGGACGCGGAGCCGGTGTTGACCGCCGGAGTCCACCTCGCCCACTTCGAGCCGCTCCTGGTCGATCCGGGGCTGCCCCTCGTGGACCTGGGCTGCGGCAACGGCACCCAGAGCCGTTTCCTCGCCGCCCACTTCACGCAGGTCGTCGGCGTCGACCTGTCCGCAGCCGCCCTCGACCGTGCCCGCGACGCCGATCCCGACGGCCAGGTGACGTACCGGCTGATGGACGCCTCCGACAAGAGCGAACCGCAGAACCTGCACGCCGAACTCGGGGACACCAACGTCTACATGCGGGGTGTGCTGCACCAGGCCGCGCCCGAGGACCGGCAGCAGTTGGTCGACGGGATCGACCACGCTGCCGGTCCGCGGGCGCGGCCTGGTGCAGCACACCCCGCATGTAGACGTTGGTGTCCTGG
>NZ_LJBR01000071.1 GCF_001282115.1 Streptomyces sp. NRRL B-24085
CCCCACACAGGCGGCGTCCACCCCCACCCCTGGACGAAAGGCCCCCCTCATGCAACGACTGGCCCTTCGCTGTGCCCTCGCCCTCTCGCTCGGCCTCACCGCCGTGGGCACCCTCGCAGCCCCCTCCGCCTCGGCCGCCACCGGCACGATCACCGGCCTGGCCGGCAAGTGCCTCGACGTCGCCGGCGCGAGTTCGGCCGACGGAACGGCCGTACAGATCTACGACTGCAACGGCACCGCCGCCCAGCAGTGGACCGTCGGTTCCGACGGCACCATCCGGGCCCTCGGCAAGTGCCTTGACGTCACCGGCAGTTCGACGGCCAACGGCGCCCAGCTCCAGCTCTGGACATGCGGCGGCGGCGCCAACCAGAAGTGGACGGTCACGGCCGCGCGCGACATCGTCAACCCGGCCGCCGACAAGTGCCTCGACGTCACCGGCAACTCCTCCGCCAACGGCACCCGTACCCAGATCTGGACCTGCACGGGAGCCGCCAACCAGAAGTGGAACGCGCCCGCCGCCGACGGCGGCACGACGCCGCCGGGTTCCGCGCCGATGGCCGTGGCGCCCTACCTCTACAACGGCTGGGGCAATCCACCCAGCCCCACGACTGTCATGAACGCGACGGGCGTGAAGTGGTTCACGCTGGCGTTCGTCCTGAGCAACGGCTACTGCAACCCCCAGTGGGACGGCGGCCGGGCGCTGACAGGCGGAGTCGACCAGCAGACGATCAACACCGTGCGCGCGAACGGCGGCGACGTCGTCCCGTCCTTCGGCGGCTACAGCGGCAACAAGCTGGAGAGTTCCTGCTCCAGCGCCGGCGAGCTGGCGGCCGCGTACCAGAAGGTCATCAACGCCTACTCGCTGAAGGCGATCGACATCGACCTCGAGGCCGACGCGTACAGCAACGGCACCGTGCAGCAGCGGACCGTGGACGCGCTCAAGACCGTCAAGGCCAACAACCCGGGCCTCAAGGTGTACGTCACCATCGGCACCGGGCAGAGCGGCCCCGACACGAGCCTGATCAACCGGGCCGCGTCGTCCGGGCTGACCGCGGACGCCTGGACGATCATGCCCTTCGACTTCGGCGGCGCGGGCCAGAACATGGGCACCCTCACCCAGCGGGCCGCCGAGGGGCTGAAGACCGCGCTGAAGAACGCGTACGGCTACAGCGACGACACGGCCTACCGGCACATGGGCATCTCGTCGATGAACGGCATCACCGACGACCACGAGACCGTCACCACCGCCGACTTCCAGACCATCCTCGGCTACGCCCAGGCCCACCACCTGGCACGGCTGACGTTCTGGTCCGCGAACCGTGACCGACCCTGCCCGGGTGCCTACCCGAACGACGACACCTGCTCGGGCGTGAGCCAGAGCAACTGGCAGTTCACCAGCATCTTCGCCCGCTACACCGGCTGACCTCCGCGCTCCCGCCCGCGCCCCGAAAGGATCGACCACAGATGACCACTGTCAGATCCGGCCCCGCCCGCGCCCTCCTGCGGGTCCTGCTCCTGCTGGCCACCCTGCTGGGCCTCGCTGCCGTACCGCCCGTCGCGCAGGCCGACACCGCCGCGACCCCGTTCAAGGTCCTCGCCCTCTACAGCGGCACGTACGACGCGGCGCACATCGACTTCGACAAGGAGGCGAACGCCTGGTTCCCCCAGCAGGCGGCCGCCAACGGCTTCACCTACACGGCCAGCACCGACTGGGACCTGCTCGCCAACGGCGGCGTCAACGCCTACCAGGTCGTCCTGTTCCTGGACGACCTGCCGCAGACGTCCGCCCAACGCTCCGGTTTCGAGGCGTACATGAGAGGCGGGGGCGGCTTCATCGGCTTCCACGTCTCGGCGTTCACGACCGACGCGGCAAGCTGGTCCTGGTACCACAACACCTTCCTCGGCTCGGGCAACTTCGCGTCCAACACGTGGGGGCCGACCGCGGTGACCCTGAAGGTGGAGGACCGCACGAACCCGGCCACCGTGAACCTGCCGGCCACGTTCACCTCGTCGGTCAGCGAGTGGTACAGCTGGTCCAGGGACCTGCGGCAGAACCCGGACATCAAGATCCTGGCATCGATCGACCCCAGCAGCTTCCCGGTCGGCACGGACCCCAACCAGTCCTGGTACAGCGGCTATTACCCGATCCTGTGGACCAACACGAAGTACAGGATGCTGTACGCGAACTTCGGCCACAACGCGATGAACTACACGACCAACACCCGCCTCTCGTCCACGTTCGCCAGCGCGGCCCAGAACCGGTTCCTGCTGGACGGACTCAAGTGGCTCGGCTCAGGCGGCACCACGACCCCGCCGACCGGCGACCAGATCTCCGAGACCGCCTGGTACACCCTGCGGAACGACGGCAACGGCACGTGCGTGGACGCCCGTTCGGCAGCCACCGCGAACGGGACGGCGATCCAGCAGTACGCCTGCAACGGCACGACGGCCCAGCAGTACCAGTTCCGCAGCACCGACAGCGGCTACATGCGGATCACCGCCCGCGCCAACCCGGCGCAGGTGATCGACGTGACCGACCGGTCCACGGCGGACAACGCCCCGTTGCAGCTCTGGGCCTGGTCCGGCGGCACGAACCAGCAGTGGCAGCCGGTGCGCTCGACGAGCGGGCGCTACCACTTCGTCGCCCGGCACAGCGGCAGGTGCCTGACGGCCGCCGCGGCGGCGACGAACAGTGTCCAGCTCACCCAGCGGGCCTGCGACGGTTCGGCCGCGCAGGACTTCCAGCTCGCCGCGCAGTCCTGAGCCACTGCGCGGCGGCACACGGACGCGGTGCGTCCAGCCGTGCTCCGCAGTCGAGGCGGCGGGTGCGTTCTCCACATCCGCCGCCGTCGGGGCTCCGGCCGGGCCGGTGCCGAATGCGGCTACGGCCGCACGCCCTTCCATTCCTCATCCGTGAGAGCGAGGAGTCGGTCGAGGGACGAGCGCGGTGGAAGTGGGCCGTGGTCTCCCGTCACGCTCAGGGCGGACGCCGCCGTGAGGTGCCCGAGGCGCAGAGAGCGCCCCACGGGCTCCCCCCGCAACAGGCCGGCCAGGAAACCCGCCGCGAAGGCGTCGCCCGCGCCGACCGGCTCGACTACGGCGACCCGCGGAACGGGGACCGTCGCCGCGCCCGAGGCCGTGAACGCAGTCGCTTCGCGCGAGCCGTCCTTGACCACCACGACGCGCGGTGCGGGCAGCAGTTCGCGTACGGCGGCGGCGGTCAGGTGGGCGCCCCACAGATCCTGGGCCTCGTCCAGTCCCACGAAGACGACGTCGGCGCGCCCCGCGAGGTCGCGCAGCACATCCGGGGCGGTGCCCTCGGGCCACAGCGGGGCGCGGTGGTTGACGTCGAAGCTGATGGCGCAAGGGCGTTCGGCGGAAGGGACGGCGAGGGCCCGGGCGACCAGCTCACGGCAGGACGCGGACAGGGCCGGCGTGATGCCGGTGAAGTGCACGAGGGCGGCCGTGCGCATCACCTCGTGTTCGAGCAGGCCGGGGCCGAGAGCGGACGCGGCTGAGCCCTTGCGGTAGTAGTGGACCCGGGTGCCCGCGGGCGACGGGTCCTTCAGCATCAGGCCCGTCGGACGATGGGGGTCGGTGCTCACGTGGGTGACGTCGACCCCGGCCGCGGCCACGGCGGCGCGCACCCGGGTCCCCAGCGGATCGTCGCCGAGCGCCGAGACCCAGGCCGCCGGGATGCCGTGGTCGGCCAGGTACATCGCGACGTTGGACTCGGCCCCGGCGACCGACAGGCTGAGGTGGTCGGCGTCGGCGAGCGGTCCGGAGGGGTCGGGGGCCAGCGCCGCCATGGTTTCGCCGACGCAGACCACACGTCCGCGCGGGGGGCGCCACGAGGCGGTCATACGAGGGCTCCCGTGATCGGTGCCGAGGGGTCGAGCCGGAATGCGGGCGTCGGCGCGCCGGGCACGTCGACGGGAAAGGTGAACAGCGCCCCGTCGTACGGGCCGGGTGCTTCCAGGCCGACCGTGGCGGTGGTGACGTGCAGCAGCGTGCCTTCGAGACAGACGCCGGCGGGCTGTCCGGCGGGAACGCGGAGCACCCGGTCGAGGCCGCCGTGCGGAAGGTACCGGCGGACGGTGCCGGTGCCCCAGACCGCGCACCACACGGCCCCCTGGGCATCGACGGTCATGCCGTCCGGGCTGCCCTCGTCCACCGTGAAGAAGTCCTCGGGGGTGCCGACGTGGCCGGTGTCGGGGTCGACCGGGTAGCGGCGGACGATCCCGTGAGCGCTGTCGGCCAGGTACATCGTGCGTCCGTCCGCGGTGAAGGCGGGCCCGTTGGGGATGGTGAGGCCTTCGATGACCGCGGTGAGGGTGCCGTCGTGGTCGACGCGGTACAGGGTGCCGGCGCCCGGGGTGCCGTCGTAGGCCATGCTGCCCGCCCAGAAGCGGCCGGAGGGGTCGGCGACCCCGTCGTTCATGCGCATGCCGGGTCCGGGGCGGTCCTCGGGTGTGGCAAGCCATCGAGGGGTGCCGTCGGGCAGGAGGAGGCATACGCCGTTGCCGGCGGCGGCGATCCATGTGCCGGGGCGGTCGGCGACGGGTGCCACCGCGCCCAGCGGGACGGGGAGCCGGAGGAGCTCGCGCAGGGGGCGGCCGCGGTCGTCGGCGGTGGTGAGCAGGCGTCCTTCGAGGATGTCCACCAGGACGACGCCGTCGCCCGTCCAGCGGATGCCCTCGCCCAGTTCGAGACGATCGGGGCCGACGGCCGGAGAGTGCTGCCCGGTCATCCGGCGGCCTCCTCGACGGCGGCGCGGAAGGCGCGGGCGCGCTCGCGCAAGGCGCTCAGGCTGCCGCCGTCGGCAGCGTCGGCGACGAGCGGGGAGCCGACGCCGACGGCGGTGGCACCGGCCGCGAGGTAGGCGCGGGCGGCGTCCAGGTCCACGCCGCCGACGGGCACGAAAGCGGCCTCCGGGAAGGGGGCGCGCAGGGCCTTGAGATAGGCCGGTCCGCCGGCCTGGGCGGCGGGGAACAGCTTCAGCGCGTCGGCGCCCTGCGCCAGGGCTGTGTTGATCTCGGTGGGGGTCATGACGCCTGCGAGGACGGGCAGGCCCGACTCCCGGGCGGTGTCGGCGCCCGCTCCCAGACCGGGGGTGACGGCGAAGGCGGCGCCGGCGTCGCGTGCGGCACGCGCGTCGTCGGCGGTCAGGACCGTACCCGCGCCGATCGGCCGGCCGGGTCCGAGCTCGCCGGCGCAGCGGGTGATGACTCCGAGCGCGTCGGCACCGCTGAGGGAGACCTCGACCAGGTCGATGCCCTCCTGGACCAGGGCCAGGACGGTACGCAGCGCGGCGTCGGGGTCGCCTCCGCGGACGATGGCGACGAGACGACGGTCGGCCAGGGCGGCTCGTAGGTCCACGGAACGGAACTCCTTGTGTGTCGGATCAACTTCTCTGCGGGGGCGGCGCGCCCGTTGTCGCATCGCGGCCGTCAGGGGTCACGGGCAGCGGCAGCCCGCGGTCAGGGTGAGCCGCCAGCGCACTTCCCCGGAACCGGGGACGCATGCCGCGTCCCCCGGGCCCGCTTCCGCGAGGTCGAAGGTGCGGCCGAGCATGGGCTCGACACCGATGCTGCGGTAGGGGGCCGCCGCGGGGAAGCCGCCCAGGTTGCGCCACAGGGCGACCGACACCGGCTGTCCGTCGGCCTCCACGGCGAGGGCGAGCCGGTGGGATCCGTCGTGGACGCAGACCCGGCGGTCCGCGAGGACGGCACCGACGGCTGTGCCGTCCTCGGGGCCGAACCGGTCGAGACGCAGCCCGCCCGGTGCCGGCCAGTCGCCCTCCACCCAGGCCGCGCCGTCCGGCCAGGGCGTGTCGAGCAGGGCGGACGCCTCCGGGAAGATCCGTGTGGACACGCCTGTTCGGGCGCGGAGTTCGGCTCTCTCGGAGAGGTCGAGGAGCGCGTGGGCGGCCCACACGAAGCGGTAACCGGGGTCGGCCCGGAGCGTGTAGTCCGCCTCGACGCCGTCGGCGGTGGCCCGCGCGGTGCGGGCGAGGGTGAACGCGTCGCAGTCCACGCGCTCGGTGTCACCGTCGCGTGCCCACGGCCGGGACCAGGCGTCCCCGTGGTCGGGGGTCCCCCGCACGGTGGGCACGCACTCCTCCAGGCCACCCGCGTCCACGAAGGCGTCGCCGGGTACGACACCGTGCCGTGCGGGGTCCGGGCGGTGCCACAGCCATTCGCGGTCGCCGTCACGCAGTGAGGTCCAGCGTCCGCCGTGCGCGGGGTCGGTGGTGAACGCCAAGGGCATGGTCACCACTCCGTGAACGAGCCGTCGGGGTGCCGCCACACGGGGTTGCGCCAGGTGTGCCCGATGCGGTCGGCGGCGCGTACGGCGTTCTCGTCGACGGTGACGCCGAGACCGGGCGCGGCGCCCCGGTGGGCCTGTCCGGCGGTGAACCGGAACGGCTCGGGGTCGACCACGTAGGAGAGCAGGTCGGCGTCCTTGTTGTAGTGGATGCCCCGGCTCTGCTCCTGGATCAGGAAGTTCGGTGTGGCGAAGGCGACTTGAAGACTGGCCGCCAGGGCGATCGGGCCGAGCGGGCAGTGCGGGGCGAGCTGCGCGCCGAAGGTGTCGGCGAGGGAGGCGATGCGGTGGACCTCGGAGATGCCGCCGGCGTGCGACAGGTCGGGCTGGGCGACGGCGACGCCGGCGGTGAGCACGGGCAGGAACTCGGCGCGGGAGAAGAGGCGTTCGCCGGTCGCCAGTGGTACGGAGCTGGCGGCCACCAGTGCGCCCAGGAGGTGGCCGTGTTCGGGCACGACGGGTTCCTCGACGAACAGCGGGTGCAGGGGGGCGAGTTCGGTGAGCATGCGGCGGGCGCCGGCGGCCGTGAAGCGTCCGTGGAAGTCGACGGCCACATCGCGGTCGGGGCCCAGGACCTCGCGGACGGCGGCCACCCGGTCGACGACGGCCGCGGTCTCGGCGGCGGAGGCGATCGGTGAGGTCGGTCCCGCCGCGTTCATCTTGACCGCGGTGAATCCCGCCTCGACCTGCTCGGTGACCTGCTCGGTGAGCTGGGCGGGTTCGTCGCCGCCGACCCAGGCGTAGACGCGCACGCTGTCCCGGACGGGCCCGCCGAGCAGGGCGTGCACGGGGGCGTCGTAGGTCTTGCCGGCGATGTCCCACAGGGCCTGGTCGAGGCCGGCGACGGCGCTCGACAGGATCGGGCCGCCCCGGTAGAAGCCGCCCTTGGTGAGCACCTGCCAGTGGTCCTCGATGCGCAGCGGGTCCTGCCCGACGAGGTACTCGGCCAGTACGTCCACGGCGGCCCGGACGACCTCGGCCCGTCCCTCGACGACGGGTTCGCCCCAGCCGACCACACCGTCGTCGGTCTCCACACGGCAGAACAGCCAGCGCGGCGGGACCAGGAAGGTCTCGATACGGGTGATCTTCACTGCGTGCCGGTGCCTTCCGCTTCGTCGGTGGCGCCGATGCGGTCCAGGTCGCGGCCGGCCTGTTCGAGCAGGGCGCGCATGGCGGCCTCGGCGGCCAGGGGGTCCTGGTCGCGTACGGCGTCCAGGACGGCGCGGTGGGCCGGGATGGGGTCCTCGCTGTGCGGGGAGGAGTGCACGATCCGGTCGCGGTGGGCGAGGCCGGACTCGATCACCATCTCCATGCGTTCGAGGAGTTCGTTGTGGGTGGCGGCCAGCAGCGCGCGGTGGAAGGCGAGGTCGGCGTCGATGGCGTGCGCGGGGTCGGACCCGGTGTGCCCCATCGCGGTGAGCGCGTCCTCCAGGGCGGTGAGGTCGGCGTCGGTGCGGCGCTCCGCGGCCAGGCGGACGGCGGCGGGCTCGATGATGGAGCGGACCTCGGCCAGGTTCCGCAGCAGGGCCTGATCGGCGTCGCCGGTGCGGCCGCCCTCGAACTGCCAGCGCAGCACGTCGGCGTCGAGGAGGTTCCAGTCGGCCCGGGCCCGCACAAAGGTGCCGCGCTTCTGGCGGGCGTCGACCATGCCCTTGGCGGCGAGCACCTTCAGCGACTCGCGCAGCGCGGTCAGGCTCACGTCCAGCTCGCTCTGGAGCGCCACCAGGTCGAGGGTGGCGCCCTCGGGGATCTGGCCGCCCAGGATGCGACGGGCGAGGGCCTCCACCGTTTGGCCGTGCACGCCGCGGCGGGCGTAGGGCGTCATGTCGTCGGGCCTTTCTGCTTCGTGTGCTTCACGGGGGACTCCGTCTGCTGCACAGGGGGCGCGGTCATGCGGAGGCCTTCACGACACTCCAGCCGCCGTCCACGACGAGACTGGTGCCGGTGATGTAGGACGCCTCGTCGGCGGCGAGGAAGGCGATGGCCGCGGCCACCTCCTCGGGGGTGCCGAAGCGCCGGGCGGCGGTCTCGGCGACACTGCGCTCGCGATCGTCCTCGGACACCCGGTCCCAGGCCGCGGTCAGGATCGGCCCCGGCACGACGGCGTTCACGCGCACCTCGGGTCCGTACTCGACGGCGAGTTGGCCGCACAGGGAGAGCAGGGCCCCCTTCGCGGCAGCGTAGGCGGGGTGGCCGGGAATGCCTCGGTGTGCGTGGACGGATGAGATCAACACTACCGCGCCGCCTCCGGCCCGCAGATCGGGCAGGACCGCGCGCACGCCGAGGAAGCCGCCGGTGAGGTTGACGTCGAGCTGGCGCTGCCAGGAGGGCAGGGTCATCTCGTGGGCGGGCCTGACGTCGACCGTGAACGCGTTGCTGACCAGGACGTCCACCGGTCCGAAGGCGTGGGCGGCGGAGACGACGCGGGCCCAGTCCTCCTCGGCCGCCACGTCCGCGGTGACGAAGCGGGCCTGCCCGCCGCCCTTGGTGATCCGCTCCGCCGCGGCCCGGCCGGGCTCCTCGGCGATATCGGTGAGCACGACGGCGGCTCCCTCCTCGGCGAGGCGTGCGGCGGTGGCGGCTCCGATGCCGGAGGCCGCTCCGGTGACCACGGCCGTGCGGCCCGCGAAGCGGGCGCCGTGCCGTCGTACGGGCTGGTCCATCGTGGGGTTCGGCTCCTCGGTGGGGGATACGGTCATCGGCGGGTCAGGACGACGAGGTCGGCGTCGTGGCCCGTACTCCAGGTGAACGGAAGACCGTAGTGCAGCAGATGGGCGCCGCTGTACTCGGTACCGGTCTCCTCATTCGTGTATACGGCGGCCGGGTCCGTTCCGCGCAGTCGCAGCCGGGCGGGGCGGCCGGGCACCAGTGGGGCCCCGTCCAGGCGGCCGGTGCTGAAGGCGGCGACCACGACTCGCGGCCCGCCGGCCTCGGTGTACTGCACGCCGCAGGTCGCGTGGTCGGGAGTGCCGAGCAGCCGGGCCCTGCCGTGGTGGACGACGTCGCGGACCTGCTTGTAGCGGGCGATCCAGTGGGCGGCCTCGGCGCGCCGGTCGGCGTCCCAGGAGCGCAGGTCGGCTCCCACGCCCAGGACGCCGCACATCGCCAGCACGAAGCGGAAGGCGAGCGAGCGGGGGCGCGGGTCGAAGACACCGGGGGCGTCGGTGACCCAGGAGCTCATGACGTGCGGGGCGTGGGCGTGCAGGAAGCCGTACTGGACGCGGAGCCGGTCCAGCGGGGCGGTGTTGTCGCTGGGCCAGACCACGTCGGTGCGGGCCAGAGTGGCGTGCTCGATACGTCCGCCGCCGCCGGCGCAGCCCTCGACGGTGACGTGCGGGTGGGCGGCGCGCAGATGGTCCAGGACGCGCAGGTACCCGGCGACGTGCTCGGCGTCCAGGTCGAGCCGGTCGGCGAGTCCGGCGGCGGGCCGGCCCCGCTCGGTGGGCGGCCGGTTCATGTCCCACTTGAGGTACTCGATGGGATGGTCCCCCAGCAGTCGGTCGAGTGTGCCGATCACGAAGTCCTGCACGTCGGCGCGGCCGAGGTCGAGGAGGAACTGGTTGCGCACCAGCCGGCCGGGGCGGCCGTCCACGCGGTAGACCCAGTCGGGGTGCTCGGCGTACAGACGGCTTCCGGGACTCACGGCCTCCGGTTCCACCCACAGGCCGAAGCCGAGTCCCAGTGCGCGCACGTCCTCGACGAACCGGCCGAAGCCCTGCGGGAACTTCGCCGGGTCGGGGTACCAGTCGCCCAGGCCGCCGGTGTCGTCGGCCCGCCCGGTGAACCAGCCGTCGTCGACGACGAACAGTTCGGCGCCGATGTCGGCGGCCGCCTTGGCGAGTTCGAGCTGGCCTTCGGCGTCGACGTCGAACCCGGTGGCCTCCCAGGAGTTGTAGAGGACCTTGCGTGTGCGGGACAGACGTTCGCCGCCGAGGTGGCGCTCGTAGCGGTGCCAGACCCTGGACAGCCCGTCGAGTCCTTCCGCGCTGAAGGCGCAGGCGAGGCGGGGGGTGGTCAGGGTGTCGCCGGGAGCGAGGAGCACGGCGCCCTCGTGCGGCACCCGCCCGGCGCGGACGCGGACGGCTCCCCCGGGCTCCGCCTCGGCGGTGATGTGCCAGTTGCCGGGCCACTCCAGGGCGATGCCGTAGGTGGGGGTGGTGTCGTCGTCTGGCAGGGCCGCGTCCTGGACGGCGATCCAGGGGGCGTAGGCGTGTCCGGGGACCGCCTGGGTGCTGCCCATGGTGAACGTCCCGCGCCGCAGGTGGAGTTGGGTGCGGGTGAACTCCTGCGACCACTGGCCGGTCAGGTAGGTGAGGCGGGCTCCGTCGGTGACGGGCACGTTGACGGCGGCTGAGTCGAGGCGTTCCAGGCACAGTTCGCGGGTGCCGGTGCAGGTGACTTCGGTCCAGCGCAGGATGACGTCCGTGTCCGGCACAGGTGCGTAGCACAGAGTGACGTGCGCGCCGGCGACGTCGTCGGTGAACGCCAGCCGCAGTCCCCGCGCGTCCTGTGTGGCACCGCTGAACTGCCACCACAGTCCGCGCTCGCCGCCCGAGTGGTCGACGACGAGGTCGGCGCCGGTGAACGCGCGCAGGCCCTGCGGGATGTACTCGGCGGGGGCCGCGTCGGCCGGGGTGATGAAGTGGGTGCGCCGGGACCAGTCGAGCGCCGACGGCCCGTGCTCGACGCCGTGCGGTCCCCAGGCGGCGAGTTCGGCCCAGGGGCCGTCCGGGGAGAGCCGGACGGTGTAGCTGGTGTGCCGGGTGTGCAGGGTCCAGCGGTCGTCAGGGGCCGTGCGGTCGGGCGTGCGGTCGCGCGGGGTCGTCATTTCACCGCTCCCAGGTTGAGGCCGGCCACGAAGTGCCGCTGGAAGCGCAGGAAGACGGCGACGGTGGGGGCGGCGGCGATCACGGAACCGGCGGCGATGACGTTCCACATCGACACGTACTGCCCTTGCAGGCCGATGAGGGCGGCGGTGATCGGCATCTTGGTGTCGCTGCGCAGCACGGTGATCGCCCACAGCAGGTCGTTGAAGATCCATGTGAAGGACAGGGCGCTGAGCGCGGCGAGGGCGGGGCGGGTCAGGGGGAGGATGATCCGCCAGAAGATCTGCCAGGGGCCGGCGCCGTCGACGACGGCGGCCTGCTGGATCTCGTCGGGGATGGCCCGCATGAAGCCGTGCAGCACGAAGACGTAGAAGCCGACACCGAAGCCGATCTGCACCCCGACGAGGGCGGGCAGCGTGTCGTAGACGCCGATCATCTCGCTGAGCTTGGCGACGGGGATGAGCAGGATCTGCGGGGGCAGCAGGTTGCCGCCGAGCATCAGCAGCAACAGCGTCCGGCGCAGGGGGACGTCGTAGCGGCTGAGGGCGAACGCCGCCATCGCGGCGAGCGCCAGGGTGAGCAGGACGCACGGGACGGTGACGAGCAAGCTGTTGATCAGGGCACGCTGCTGGCCGCCGTCGACCCAGGCCAGGCGGAAGTTGTCGAGGGTGAAGGAGTGCGGGAGGCTGCCGAGCCCGTGCGCGGCGATGTCGTCGAAGGAGCGCAGGCTGGTGACCAGCACGAGGGCGATGGGCAGCAGCCACAGCACGGACAGTGCGCCCGCTCCGAGGTGGAACCCGGCGGTGGCGGCTCGTCGGCGCTTCAGGGCGGTCGAGTGGGCGGACATCAGTCGGCCTCCCGGAAGGCGCGCACGAGGTAGGAGCAGATGACGCCGAAGGCCAGCACGAAGATGACGACGGCGAGCGCGGAGCCGTAGCCCAGGCGCAGGGACTGGAAGGCGGTCGAGTACATGTAGGTGCTCAGCAGCTCGGACGAGTGGTAGGGGCCGCCCCGCGTCAGTGACCACACGACGTCGAAGGAGCGCAGCGAGTCGATGACGATGACGGACAGGACGACCGCGTTGACGCTGCGCAGTTGGGGCAGGGTGACGTGCCGGAAGCGCTGCCAGGCGCTCGCGCCGTCGACCTTGGCGGCCTCGTACAGGGCCGGGTCGATGCCCTTGAGTCCGGCGAGGTAGAGCACCATGACGTAGCCGATCTGCCGCCACAGGGCCGGCACGATGACCGCGTACAGGGCGGTGTCCTGGTCGGCGAGCCAGGCGTGCCGCAGGCTCTCCAGTCCGACGGCGTCGAGCAGTTGGTTGAGGACGCCGTCCGGCTGGTAGATGGCCTGCCACACCAGGGCGGTGGCGACCAGGGAGAACACCACGGGCAGGAAGAGGGCGGCCCGGTAGAAGCCGACGCCGCGCCGCTCCTGCTGGAGGAGCAGGGCGGTGGCGAGGCCCAGCAGGGCGGACAGTCCGCCGAACAGGACCAGCCACAGGACGGTGTCGATCGCCGCGGTCCTGAAGACCTCGTCGCCCGCCATCTCACGGAAGTTGCCGAGGCCGATGAACCGGGGCGCGGAGACGCCGTCCCAGGAGGTGAGGGCGAGGTAGAAGCCCTGGAGGGCGGGCCAGAAGACCCACACCGCCTCGGCGAGCAACGGCACCAGGACGAAGGCGAGGACGAGCGGCGGGACCCGGCGGACGGGCCCCCGGCCGCGTCCGCCGGTGGGCGTGGCAGCCGGGGCCGGGCGTGCGGGGGTGAGCACGGCCACCTCAGGCGCTCCAGATCTTCTGGGCGTCGCGCTGCCAGTCGGTGAGGATCGACCCGATCGACTTCGGCTTGGCGATGAACTTGGTCAGCGCGGTGTCGGCGGTGGGCTGAAGGGCGTCGCTGGAGTCCCGGTTGAAGAACTGGGTGATCTCGACGGCCTCGTCGATGTGGGCGCGGCCCTTCTTCACCAGTGCCGTGCCGGAGTCCTTGGCGTCGGGGTTGCAGGGCAGGACCGTGCCCGAGGAGCCCTTGATGTAGATCTCCTGCGCCTGCGCGGTGGCGAGATAGCCCATAAGCTCGGTGACCCGCTCGGCACGACCGGTGCGTGCGCTGGCGAAGTAGCCGTCCACGGGGGCCTCTTCGGCGAGCGGCACCTTGGGGTCGATGACCGGGAAGCGGAAGAAGTCGATGTCGTCGAGGGCGTCCTTGGGGGCCGCGTCGGCGAAGAAGGTGCCGATCAGCATCATGCCGGTACGGCCGTTGAGCAGCGCGGTCGTGGCGTCCTGGAAGGCGAGGGCGGTGCCGTCGGGGTCGAAGTACGGCAGCAGCTCGGTCCAGCGGTCGAAGACCTTGCGGACCTCGGGGTCGTCGAACCGGTGCTTGCCCGCCAGGAGTTCACGGTGGTAGGGCGCACCGTTGATACGTATGTCGAGGTAGTCGAACCAGGCCGAGGCCACCCAGGGTGTGTTGCCGCCGGCGCCGAGCCCGATCGGTGCCACTCCCTTGGACTTGAGCTTGTCGCACAGGTCGAGGAAGTCGTCCCAGGTCTTGGGCTCGCTGACGCCCCACTTCTCGAAGTTCGACTTCCGGTAGAACATGCCCCACCAGTAGTAGGTGGAGGGCACGAACACCTTCTTGCCGGAGCTCGCTGTGCACAGCGTGCTGAGCGCCTTGGAGTAGCGCTTGAGGTCCGGCGAGGAGGCCCACAGGTCGTCGAGGCCGAGCAGCAGGTCCTTCTTGGCGTAGGCGTCCGCCACCGAGCCGGGGTACCAGGTGTAGACGTCCGGCGGGTTGGCGGAGGTCAGGTAGGTCGGCAGCTGGGTGCGGAACGTCTCCGCGGCGACCGTGTTGAGGGTGACGCGTCCGCTGTTCTTCTTGCCGTAGGCCGCGACGAGGTCCTCCATCGCCGCCTTGGCCTGCGGCGCGGACAGGTTGGACTGGAGGCTGACCGCGCCCGAGGACGAGGACTTCGAGGACGAGGTCGAGGTGACGCAGCCGCTGAGCAGCGCCGCCGTGCCGGTGGCGCCGAGCCCGGCGAGGAAGCGCCTGCGGCTGGTGTGTGGGTTCGGCATGGATGGTTCTCCCTGAGGGTTCACGCGGCGGCACCGGGGGCGTTGGGGGCCAGCGGC
>NZ_LJBR01000072.1 GCF_001282115.1 Streptomyces sp. NRRL B-24085
CCCCAGGCCCCGCGCGACCGCCTCCACGAACCCCTCCGACGTGGGCACCGCGTGCCGGACCCGGCTCGCTCCGCCGAGGCCGAGGCCCCGCAGGAACCCGTCCTGGATGTCGTCGCTGCGGTCGAAGGTCACCACCGGAGCGTCCGCCAGCCGGTCCGGCGACGGTCCCGCGAGCCACCGCTCGACGAACCCGGGCTCCGCGGCCGCGAGATACCGCATGCGCCCCAGCGCGCGCACCGAACAGCCCGCCACCGCCTCGGGGGAGGACGTCACCGCCGCCATCACCAGTCCCTCCCGCAACAGTTCCGCGGTACGGGTCTCGTCCTCGCGACGGAGCTCGAAGCACAGCCGCTCCCGGCCCGGCACCCGCGTGAGCGCCTCCAGGAACCAGGTCGCCAGCGAGTCGGCGTTCACCGCGACCGACACCCGGGTCACCTCCTGCTCGCCCGGCACGCCCAGCTCGGCGAGGGCGTCCCGTTCGAGGCGGGCGAGCTGGCGGGCGAACCGCACGACGACCTCGCCGGACTCGGTCGGCCGCACCGGTTTCGTGCGCACCAGCAGGACCCGACCGGTGCGCTGCTCCAGCGCCTTCACCCGCTGGCTCACCGCCGAGGGCGTCACGTGCAGGGCGGCGGCGGCCGCGTCGAACGTGCCCTCGTCGACCACCGCGAGCAGCGTCCGTACCTGATCCAGGGGGAGTTCCGTCATCATCACGACGGCTAATGATACATAAGAATCTTTAGCTGTACGTGCGGTGATCGTCTCCGTACCGTCGACGTCATGCCCGCTGCTCTGTCCGCCGCCGCCGCTGGTTTCGGCACCGGCCTCTCGCTCATCGTCGCCATCGGCGCCCAGAACGCCTTCGTCCTGCGCCAGGGGGTCCGCCGTGACGCGGTCCTCGCCGTGGTCGGCATCTGCGCCCTGTCCGACGCCGTGCTCATCGCCCTCGGGGTCGGCGGTGTCGGGGCGGTGGTGGTGGCCTGGCCCGGCGCGCTGACCCTGGTCGGCTGGATCGGGGGCGGGTTCCTGCTGTGCTACGGCGCTCTCGCCGCCCGCCGGGTCCTGCGGCCGGGGCAGTCGGGCCTGCGGACGGAGGGCGAGGCGACGGGTTCCCGCAGACGGGCCGTGCTGACCTGTCTCGCGATGACCTGGCTCAACCCGCACGTCTACCTCGACACCGTGTTCCTGCTCGGCTCCGTGGCCGCGGACCGCGGCCCGCTGCGCTGGACCTTCGGCCTCGGCGCGGTGCTCGCGAGCCTGTGCTGGTTCGCGGCGCTCGGCTTCGGGGCCCGGCTGCTCAGCCGCTTCCTGGCCAGGCCCACGGCCTGGCGGGTCCTCGACGGACTGGTCGCCGTGACGATGATCGCCCTGGGCGCCACCCTCGTGGCCGGCGCATGAACCCCCGGTCCGCGTCCACGACCTGAGACATGGCGTCCCGAACGCCCGCCCGATGCTGCGATAGTGAACCCTGGCCCGATAGATGTAACGAGCAACCAGGAATCGCGTGGACACCGGCGAGAGCAGCACCCAACCCCAGACACCCGCGACGGAAGAGGCGCCGCCGCCCCGGCGCGGCTGGCGCCGCTGGGCGATGGACACCCGCCCGCTGCGCATCCCGGCCTACCGCCGGCTGTGGAGCTCGACCATTGTCACGGCCGTCGGCAGCCAGCTCACCGCCGTCGCGGTGCCCAAGCAGATATTCGACATCACCGGCTCCTCGGCCTGGGTCGGCGCCGCGAGCCTGGCCGGACTGCTCCCGCTGATCGTGTTCGCGCTGTGGGGCGGCGCGGTCGCCGACAGCATGGACCGCCGCAGGCTCCTCCTGATCACCAACACGGGCATCGCCGTCACCTCGGTCCTGTTCTGGCTCCAGGCGGTCAGCGGCCTCGGCTCGGTGGCCGTCCTCATGGTCCTGCTCGCGGTGCAGCAGGCGTTCTGGGGCCTGAACGCCCCCGCCCGCAACGCCTCCATCGCCCGTCTGGTCCCCGAGGGGCAACTGGCCGCCGCCAACGCCCTCGGCTCCACCGTCATGCAGACCGGGCAGGTGGTCGGACCGCTGCTCGCGGGTGTGCTGATCCCGGTGATCGGCCTGCCCGAGCTGTACCTCGTCGACGCGCTGGCGCTGTGCGTGACGGTGTGGGCGGTGTACCGGCTGCCCTCCCTGCCGCCGCTCGCCGCCGCGGGGGCACGCCGGGCGGGCGTGCGGGAGATCGCCGAGGGCTTCCGGTACATCTCTGCGCACAAGGTGCTGCTGCTGTCCTTCCTCGCGGACATCGTCGCCATGGTCTTCGGCATGCCCCGGGCCCTGTTCCCGCAGCTCGCCTCCGAGACCTACGCCCCGTACGGCGAAGAGCTCGCGCTGGGCCTGCTGTTCGCCGCGATCCCGATCGGCGCGGTGGTCGGCGGACTGTTCTCCGGCACGTTCTCCCGGGCCCGCCGGCACGGCTGGATGGTCATCGGCGCGGTCGTCGCCTGGGGCTTGGCCGTCACCGGGTTCGGGCTGAGCAGCAGTCTGTGGCTCGCGGTGGTGTTCCTGGCCGTCGCCGGGGTCGCCGACATGGTCTCGATGGTCTTCCGCGGGGCGATCCTGCTCTCCGCCGCCACCGACGAGATGCGCGGCCGGATGCAGGGCGTCTTCACCGTCGTCGTCGCGGGCGGCCCTCGCCTCGCCGACGTCCTGCACGGCACCGCCGGCTCGGTCTTCGGCGCCCGCAGCGCGGTCGCCGGCGGCGGGCTCCTCGTCGTCGCCGTCATGCTGACGCTGGCCTTCGCGGTGCCCGCGCTGCGCCGCTACCGGATCTGAACCCTAGAGAACCCCCCTGCGGTGCGAGCCGTACTGCTCCATGAGCTTGCCCCGGGTCGTCTCCAAGCGGTGGGCGAGGATCTCGGCGACGCTGCGCACCAGGATCATGCCGAGCTGCCGGTCCTCCTCGCACAGCCGCAGCACCGCCGCCGCGTCGAACTCGTAGGCCCGCACCGGGCTGAAGGCCTCCGCGCCGAAGTCCCACCGGTAGGGCGGGAACAGCCAGGACCAGCCGAGCAGGTCGCCCGAACCGAGTCCGGCGACGGTGACCAGGTGGTGGCTGGTCACCTGCTGGGTCAGCGAGACCGCTCCGGAGCGGATGACCCAGAAGCGGTCGGCCGTACCGCCGGCCTCGAAGATGTGGAAGTCCTCGGGGAAGGAGACCTCCCTGGCGAGCGTCATCAGGCTCTGGCGCTGCGGCTGCGGTAGTGCGGTCAGCAGTTTTGTCGCTTTGGTCATGACGCGGGGCTCCTCGCCGGCGATGGATTCCGGTGTTGTGCCTACGCCCATTTCAGCGGCTGCCGCCGTTCGGGGCACCTCGGCGGATGTGAGGATCTGCGGAGGGCATGAAAAAGCCCTGGCTGGACGGGGGAGGCCAGCCAGGGCAGTCAGAGGCGGTGTCGGAGGACGGTGTGTCGACCCCGTCACCACGTATGGATGAACCGTAAACCATCCATGGCGATTTCGCGCAATCGGATCCGGGGTGCGTGACCGGTTTCACTCGGCGGACGTGTCGACCACCCGGATCGTCTCCAGCTCCGCGTCGGCGGGGTCCGGCAGGTTCATGCCTGCGGCCAGCCCGGTCCGCAGATACTCCAGCACGGGTCCGGTCAGCAGCTCGCCGGGCAGCACGGCCGGGATCCCCGGCGGGTACGGCGTGATCATCTCGGCCGCGATCCGTCCGGCGGCCCGGTCGACCGGCACGTTCTCGGCCGGACCGAAGAACGCGTCCCGGGGCAGCCTGGCCTGCTCCATCCGCAGCTCGGACGGCGGCGGCACCTCCATCCGCGGGGCCGGGGCCAGCTCCGGCGCGACCTGGGCGAGATCCCGGAGCGCCGCCAGCAGTTCGTCCGTCGTCTCCTCGTCGTCGCCGTGGGTGATCTGCATGCCGATGCGCCGGTGGTCGTTGAGGTGGGCGTCGATGTGCCGGTGCTCGTGCAGCCAGTCCGCCGCCTGGAACCCCGAGATGCCGAGTTCCGAGAGATCGATGACGCCGGGCAGCGGATCGAGGTCGTCGGCCAGGCCGGGCCCGCAGAAGTCGTCGCGGTCGTTGACGTGCATCCCGTCGATCTCCTCGATCGCGGCATGGACCCGGGCCGCGAGATCCAGCGCCCCGCCCATCAACTCCTTGCCCCGCAACGCCATTTGGCGGCGCCAGCCGTCCAGGCCGGCGTACAGCAGCACCGAGGGGCTGGTCGTGCCCAGCAGGTCGGCCCGCATCTTCAGCAGGTCCGGCGGCACCAGATCGCCCCGCAGATGGAAGACGGACCCCTGCTCAAGACCGCTGCCCATCTTGTGGATGCTGGTCACACAGATGTCGGCGCCCGCGTCCATGGCCCAGGACGGCAGATCGGGGTGGAAGGGCAGGTGCGCGCCCCACGCCTCGTCCACGATCAGCGGCACCGAACGGCGGTGGCACACCGCGGCGATGTCCCCCAGGGCCGCGCACGTCCCGTACGGTGTCGGGCTGGTGACCAGGGCGCCCTTCGCGTCGGGGTGGGCTTCGAAGGCCCGCTCGTACTCCTCGGCGGACGGCGGGTGCGCGAGGTGACGCTCGGCGTCCCACCGCGGTTCGACCCAGACCGGCTCGATCCCGGACAGGATCAGCCCGGACACCACCGACTTGTGCGCGTCCCGCCCGATCAGCAGCTTCTCGTGCGGGCCCGCCACGGCCAGCATCGCCGCCTTCACGGACAGGGAACTCCCGCACGTGGTGAAGAACGTGTGGTCGGCGTGCACGGCGTCGGCCATCAGCTCCTCGGCCCGCTCTAGCACCCGCCCCCGGGTCAGCCGGTCGTCCAGGCCGCCCGAGGCCAGCACATCCCCGAGGAAGACCGCGTCCCCCAGGACCTCCCGCACCGCCGGATCGGCCCCGCGCGCCTGCTTGTGCCCCGGGGGCGCGAAGGAGAGCTGCCCCCTGCGGTGGTAGTCGGCCAGGGCTTCCAGAACCGGTGCTCGGGTGTGATCCACAGTCATTGCCCCCGGGTGCCCGGCCCGGACGTGCGTCAATCCGGACCGCGGCGCCCGGCGGTCAGCGACTGCCCGGCCTGAGCACCTCGTCCAGCACCCGGGTCACGGCCTCGTAGGCCAGGGTGCGCACGGCGGCGTCCCGCGCGGCCTGCGGATCGGAGCCTTCCAGCTCGTCGCTGCGGGCCCGCCAGGAGCGCTCCTCCTCCGCCGCACAGGCCCGGGCACGCTGGATACGGCGCAGCAGTTCATCTGAGTCCACGACATCCGTCATGCACTTCGCGTACCCAGGGAACACGATCGAACCGCCCGCGTTCCCGCCCGGAACGGGGAGGTTTGACCCCGCGCACAGAGGTGAGCCGATTACTGGAGGCCTACGGAGGGCGCGCACCGTACAGCACGGTCACCGTGTCCGTGGGTCCGGCCGGGCCCGGCTTCTGCTTCACCGACCTCAACGACCAGTCGATCCACTGATCAGGAGCCACGTCATGTGCGATGAGCACAGGACCGCAGCCACCCCCGAAATCCCGGTCGCACGCCGGCGCGTGAGCCCGCGGCCGTACCGGCCCGCCGAGGCCCGCCAGGCGGTCGAACAGGCCGTGTCCGAACGCTGCCGCGCCACGCACACCCCGTGCGACGCGCAGGCACTCTCGGACGCCCTGCTCGTCGCCTCGGAACTCACCACCAACGCGATGCTGCACGGGGGCGGGGTCACCGACTTCCGCGTCACCGTCGAGGGCAGGGGCGTGTGCGTCTCGGTCAGCGACCGCAGCGCCGCGCTGCCGGTGGCCAAGGCACCCGTCGACCCCCACGGCCGGTGGCACCCCGGCGGCCACGGCTGGCCGATCGTCTGCCGGCTGTCCCGCGACGTGCGCGTGACCGACCTGCCCTCGGGCGGGAAGTGCATCACCGCCGTGGTGCCCCTGAGCTAGTCCGGCACTCCTGTGCCGGCCGCCGGAAAACGGAGTTTCGCCGACGGAGTTTGGGCCGCATGCAGCAGGGCAGACGCAGTTTCGTGCTTCGGACCGGAGGCGCGCCAGCGGGAGCTGCATGGCTGCTGCGGGCCCCACTTCGGCGGTCCCGGCGTCTTCCTCCCGCGGTCAGTCCCTGAACCCGTTCTTCAGGAGCGAATCCGCATGCTCACCGACACGTCGACCAGCCGTCCCACCACGCAGGACCGTCCCACCACCCCCGGCAGGCGGCGGCACGACGACGCCCCCGACACCATGGCCCTCTTCACCCGGCTCGCCGGGCTGGAGGAAGGCCCCGAGCGCGACGCACTGCGCGACGAACTCGTCACCGCCTGGCTGCCCATGGCCCACCGCATCGCGGGCCGGTTCCGCGACCGCGGCGAGTCCATCGAGGACCTGCGCCAGGTCGCCGCCCTCGGCCTCGTGAAGGCCATCGACCGGTTCGAACCGGAACGAGGAGCCTTCGAGAGCTACGCCGTCCCCACCATCACCGGCGAGGTCAAGCGCCACTTCCGCGACCGCATGTGGGCCCTCAGGGTGCCCCGCCGCGTCCAGGAACTGCGCAACAAGGTGCGGGTGGCCCGCCGCGAGCTCACCCAGAACCCCGGTTCCCCGGAACCGACGCCCGCCGACATCGCCGCCCACACCGGCCTGACCGAGGAAGAGGTCACCACCGGTCTCGAGGCCCTCGAAAGCTTCAGCACCCTCTCCCTGGACGCCGAGCTCTCGGCCGGCGACGACGGCTACAGCCTCGCCGACACCCTGGGCGGCCCCGACACCTCGTACGACGTCGTGGTCGACCGCGAGTCCGCCAAGGAGGGCCTGCGCAAGCTGCCCGAGCGCGAGCGCGCCATCCTCTACATGCGTTTCTTCGAGGACATGACCCAGAGCCGGATCGCCGACCAGCTCGGCATCTCGCAGATGCACGTCTCCCGGCTCATCAGCCGCAGCTGCGCCCGCGTGCGCGACGAGGCGCTGGCCGACCGGGCGAGGCGGCAGGCCGACGGCCCTGCCGGGGCCTGAGAACACGCGGAGGAAGACGGATGCTGATACCCGATCGCACGTTCCTGCGGCGGCTCGTCCAGGAGTACGAGGCACTGCGGGCCGAGGAGTCCGCGACGCCGGCCGAACAGAGCCCCCGGGCCCGGGACCTCGCCTACACACTCTGTGTGTCCACCGGCACGCGGGACGTGCGGCTGGCCCTGGAGACGGCTCACCGTCTGCTCGGCGCCGTGCCCGAACCCGCGCGACTGGCCGACTGACCGCATTTCCGCGTGACCGCCCGCCTGGACGGTCCGGACTTCCCAGGGGGGATGAGATGAGCACGAGTTCCACGGCGGGAACCGCCCGGTTCCAGGCCAGACGAGCGGCACGCGGCTCGGTGACGGAGTACGCGGCCCGCGCGGGATTCACCGCCCGCGGAGTGATCTACCTGCTGGTCGGTGTACTGGCGCTGCAGATCGCCTTCGGCGACGGCAAGCGCCAGGCCGACCGCGGCGGCGCCCTCGCCGCCCTCGCCGACAAGCCGTTCGGTTCCGTCGTCCTGTGGGCGCTGGGGATCGGGCTCGTCGGCATGGCCCTGTGGCGCCTGTCGGAAGTCGTGTTCGGCTCGGTCGGCCCCGACGGCCGCAAGGCCACGAAACGAATGCTGTCCGCGGCCCGCTGCATTTTCTACTCCTTCGTCGCCTACTCCGTGCTGTCCTTCGCGGTCGGCTCGGGCAGCGGCGGATCCAGCGACAAGCAGTCCAAGGACGTCACCGCGCGGGTTCTGGAGTGGCCCGCCGGGCAGTGGCTGGTCGGGATCGCCGGCGTCGGCGTGGCGGTGGCGGGTGTGTGGATCGCCGCACAGGCCCTGCGCAGGTCCTTCCACGACAAGATGAAGCTCGCCCAGATGAGTCCGCGGGTCCGGAAGCTCGTCGACGTGACGGGCGTGGGCGGGGGAGTGGCGCGCGGTGTGGTGTTCACCGCCGCGGGCGCGTTCGCCGTCCGGGCCGCGGTCGACTACGAGCCCAAGAAGGCCAAGGGCCTCGACGACACGCTCCGCTCCTTCGCCGACACCCCGCTGGGACCGTGGTTGCTCGTCCTGGTCGCCGTGGGTCTGGTGCTGTTCGGGGTGTTCTCGTTCGCGATGGCCCGCTGGCGGAGGGTCTGAGCCGCCGCTCACGGGGAACCCGGGGTTCATGAACGAACCCGAGCTTCCGCCCGACGGCAGGCCCGTGGACGTCTACCTGGACCTGCTGCGCATCCGTATGGCCTCGGACGACTACGAGCTCCTGCTCAGCGTGGTCCGTCCGGTCCTGCGGGCCATCGACGAACACCAGTTGCCCGCTCTGGACTTCGCGCTAGAGGACAGCCAGCAGGACGGGCTGCCCCAGGAGATCCGCGACGAGGCCGCCCTGGTCATCGCCACCGCGGTGACCGGCCGTATGGACAACAAGGTGATCGAACTCCACGTCGACGACGGCAACAGCCCGATCCGGGTGGTCACCGACGCGGACACGGCCTCCGATCCGGTCCGCCTCGGTGAGATCGCCGAGTACATCCGCGAACGCCGGCGGCTCGACGACGAGTTGCGCGGCATCGCCGAGGTGAGCGGTCTGCCCACGGATCTCTGAGCGCCCTATCGTCCGGGCGTCGCGACCGGCACGTCCAGCGGCCGGGCCAGACCCACCAGGGTCTCGTCCAGCCGCTGGACGTGCCGCAGCACGCGGTCGGTGACCCGGCCGAAGCGCGGGGTTCCGGGGACCTCGGACTCCAGGAGCGAGGCGATGCTCGGCCCGGTCTCGACCCGGGCGGTGGAGCGTTCGTCGGCGACGTGCGCGGCGATGGCCGCGATGTTCTCCCCGATGCGCCGGCCGGCCCTGCGCAGCCGGGGGTCGGCCGCGATCGAGGGGTGCGTGGGCAGCAGTTCCGCCGTGGCCGCCAGTGAGCGCGCGTGGTACGCGCAGGTCTCCAGGAGCGCCACGACATAGCGGGCCGTGTCCCGCCTGGCCCGCAGCGGTGTGATCGGGTGGGTGAGCGGCTGGGTGGCCGCCCGCAGGTCGGCCAGTGCCTGGTCCAGGTCGCGCGCCCGGTCGAGCAGTTCCTCAGGGGAGCCCCCGCTGAGCTGGTCCACGGCGGCCTCGGTGACCTCGTCGAGCCGCTCCAGGACGGTGACGAGCAGGTCGTTCGTGCGCCGGTCCGTGCGCACCGGCAGGACGAAGGCCGCCGCGATCACCCCGCAGGCCGCGCCGAGCGCGGTCTCCTCCACGCGCAGCACCAGCACCGAGAGGCTGTAGGTGTGCAGCAGCGTGTAGAGCAGTCCCAGCGCAGCGGTGACGAAGAACGACATCAGCGTGTAGGAGAGCGGCGCGGTGTAGAACATCGCGAACACCAGCACCAGCACCAGGGCGAACGCCGTCCAGGTGTGCTGCCCGACCGCCCCCGCCAGCACGATCCCGGCCAGCACGCCGAGGACGGTGCCGAGCAGCCGGCGGTAGCCCTTGACCAGGATCTCGCCCGTGGACGCGGTGTTGATGAAGACGATCCAGCAGGTGAGCACGGCCCAGTACCAGCGCTGGCTGGAGAGGAACTCGCCGCCGACGATGGCGAGCGCCGACCCCACGGCGACCTGCACCGCGGCCCGTGTGGTGGGCCGCCTGAGCCCGGTGAGCTCCTCCTGCGTCCCGCCGTCCTCCTCACCGGATTCGATGACGGCGTCCTCGGCGTCCAGTTCTTCGCGTGAGCGTGCCGTCGCGGGGGAGTCGTCCGACTCGTCCTGCGGGCCGTCCAGGGCGATCCTGAGGCCGAGGACCGCGCGGGCGGCCTCGCCGATGCCGCGGAAGACGTCCTGGACCGCGGGCGGCGCGGGCGGCAGGTTCTCCTCCTCCCGGTAGCCGAGGAGCCGGTTGCGGACCTGGGACAGGGCCGTGCCGGACCTGGCGGCGACCGGGCGCAGCACCAGCAGCCGCAGCGCCTCCAGGTCGCGGCGCACCCGGTTCATCGCCTCGTCCCGGCCGGGCATCCGGCCGGGACGAGGCGCCGGCGCACCCGGCAGATGCAGGGTGAGGGTGTCCGCGCGCTCGGAGCTGCGGGCCGTCAGCAGCAGCAGACCGAGCCGCTCGGCGGCGATCTCGGCGTCCGCGACGCGCCGTTGCACCAGCCGCGCCGCGCCCGCGTCCGAGGTCCCCTCCTCCAGCCGCCCCTGGATCATCAGCGCGGTCTCGTGCAGCCGCGCGGTCCCCTCGCGTACGTCCTTCAGCGCCCCGTCGATCTCCTCGGGCCCGGCGTCCAGCAGCGCGAGCTGTGCGGACACGAGCTGGGCCAGCCGGACCCGGAAGGCCTCCCGCAGGCGTTCGAGGAGGCCCGCGGGGGTCTCCGGCACCAGCAGGAAGCGTGCCGTCGCGCTGCACAGGAAGGCGACCCCGAGGACGCCGTACAGCTCGGGCAGGCCGGAGACGGAGGCGCCGACGAACAGGGACACGAAGTAGATCTGGAAGCCGATCAGGCCGAGCGCGGTGCCCCGGTCGCCGAAGCGGCGGCCGTAGACCGCGCAGAAGATCAGCGCGACGAAGAACAGGTCACCGGCCAGCACCCGGGAGCTCAGCAGCGCGCCCAGGGACATCGAGACCAGGGCCACCGGGAGGCCCAGGGCGAGGGTCACGGCCTGCGGGGCGCGCTGCTTCTCCCGGATGGCGAAGGTCGCGACCATCGCCGCGATGGCGCCCGCCACCAGGTGCGGGACGCTCATCCCCAGCACACCGAGCACGGCCAGCGTGAGCGCGATCGCCCCCACCGTGCGCAGACCGGCGGCCAGCCGCAGCAGGCCCGGGTCCGACGCGGCGACCCGATCGCGCAGCATCGCTGTGTTCACTCCGCCGTACTCACTCCCGTGTCACGTCATGATCCGTTCCAGCATGGCACGGGAGTGGTGGATCACTCGCCCCTGGCCTCCGCGAGGGTGTGGGCGACCAGTGCGTTGGCGTGGCCGTGCCCCATCCCGTGCTCGGTCTTCAGCCAGGCGACCAGCTCCATGTGCCGGGTCAGCGGCGAGGACCGGACGAGCTCCTGCCACTCGGCGACCGGGCGGCCGTACTTCTTCTCGATGGAGGGGAAGTAGCTCGCGGGGCCCTTCACGGTCTCGGCCATGGCGGTGTCCTCTCGGTGGCGATCTGCTGTCCCCTCTGGGACCGCCGACCGGCCCGGAACCAATCGGCGGCTCGAAGTGACGTGCGCCACACCTACTGGCCGAGCTGTCCTGTCCCCTCGACCTGGGCCCGGACCTGCTCCGGTGTCAGATACGCGTCCGTGTACTCGAAGTCCTTCAGCTTGGCGGGCTTGCGGGCCTGGAAGCCGGTGCGGACGAAGTCGTCGCCCGCGACGGCGTTGAGCGTCCAGTTCGTCGCCACGCGGACCTTGGCGACATTGGTGCGCAGCGCGGCCCAGTGGTAGCCGCGGGCGGCGAACTGGGCGGGCAGGCCGCGCAGTTCGATGCCGAGCGGCTTGGAGACGGCGTCCGTGCCGCCGAGGTCGACGACCAGGCCGAGGTCCTTGTGGACGTACGGCTTCAGCGCCTGACCCCGCAGGGTCGCGATGACGTTGTCGGCGACCACCTTGCCCTGGCGCATGGCGTGTTGGGCCGTGGGCGGGCAGATCGCGCTGTCGTCGTCCTTGGCCTTGTCGGGCACGGCGGCGGAGTCGCCGAGCGCGAAGACGCCGTCGTGGCCCGGCAGGGTCATCTCGGCGGTCACCGCGAGCCGCCCGCGAATCGTCTCCGCGCCGAGCGTGGCGATCAGCGGGCTGGCGACCACCCCGGCCGTCCAGATCAGGGTGCGGGTCGGCACCACCCGGCCGTCGGTGAAGGTGACCTCCTCGGGGCCCGCCTTCTCGATCGACACCCCGAGCGACACGTCGATGCCGCGCCGGCGCAGGATCTCCTGCGCGCTGCGGCCCAGCTTGTCGCCCAGCTCCGGCATCAGCTTCGGGGCGATGTCGATCAGATGCCACTTGATCAGCGACGGGTCGATGCGCGGGTAGCGCTTGACCGCAGCGTGGGTCAGCTTCTGCAGACAGGCGGCGGTCTCGGTGCCGGCGTATCCGCCGCCGACCACCACGAACTGCAGCCGGGCCGCCCGCTCGGCCGGGTCGTGGCTGGCGTCCGCGAGGTCGAGCTGGGAGATGACGTGGTCGCGGATGTAGGCGGCCTCGGCGAGCGTCTTCATGCCGAAGGCGTGCTCGGTGAGACCGGGGATGTCGAAGGTGCGGGTGATGCTGCCGGGGGCCAGCACGATGTAGTCGTACGGCTCGTTGACGATCTCGTCCGTGATGGTGCGGATCACGCAGACCTTGGACTTGAGGTCCACGCCGATCGCGCCGCCCGGGATGATCCGGGTGCGGTACTTCTTGCTGCGGCGCAGGGAGACGGCGATCGACTGGGGCGTCAGCACACCCGAGGCGACCTGGGGCAGCAGGGGGAGATAGAGCTGGTAGGCGAACGGCGTCACCAGGGTGACATCGGCTTCGTCCGGGGAGAGCTTCCGCTCCAGCCGGCGCACGCATTCGACACCGGCGAAGCCGGCGCCGACCACCAGGATCCTGGGTCGTGTCACGGTGTTCATCCCTTTCTGCGGCTCCAGGCGGTCTGCCTCGAACGCCCTTCGTCTGCCCGTGCGGGCGCGACGAATGCGTCGATGACCACCTTGCCCGTCCTGACCTGAAAGTGCACCGGGAGAAAGGTGAAGGAGGTGCGCGGACCGGACGCGGGGAAACCGCTTGTGAGGGGGCCGGCCGCCGAATGTGTGTGCGGCAGAGGGGTATGGGGTGCTGTGGACCCGCCCGCAGCGAAGAGGCGGGATCCGTGCAGCGCTCGGGAGGGAAGGAGCAGCGTGACCACCGACAGAATCTGGTCGTACGCGCCGGACAGCGGATACGTCGAGGGACAGGACCTGACGGGCTTCAGCGTCGTCGCGAGCGACGGCACGATCGGACACGTGGACCGGCAGGCCGCCCCCGACGGCATGGAGCACCTCGTCGTCGACACCGGCGTCTGGATCTTCGGCCGCAGCGTCCTGGTCCCGGTGGGCGTCGTCACCCGGGTCGACACCGAGGGCCGGCGGATCACCCTGGCCTGCACCGAGTCGGAGGTGAAGGCGGCCCCCCGCTTCCGCACCGACAGCGAGACCAGGGACCGTGAGTACCTCGCGGCGGTCGGCGCCTACTACCTGGGGCTCACGGCCACCGCATGACGCGAGCGCGGCGGGTCACCACGGCAGGAAGACGTGCACGTCCTTGCCGCGCTCGTCCGTCACCACGCTGACCTGGTCGCACAGCGCGTGGACCAGGTGCCAGCCGATGCCGCCGCCGCCCGTGCGCGGATCGAAGGAACGGGGCGCCGGCGGCGTCGGGTTGGTGTCGCGCAGCGTCACGTGCACGCCGTCGAAGGTGCGGCGCATGCGCAGCACGAACGGCCCGGGGGCGTACTGGACGGCGTTGGCGGCGAGTTCCGTCACCACCAGCAGGATGTCGTCCCAGTGCTCCGGGGTCGCGGGCGGCACGCTCTCGCCGAGTTCGTCCAGGAATTCTTCAGCGGCGAGCCGCGCACCCGTCACGCATTGCGGCTCGCCCGCGAAACGGGTGGTGCGGCTCGGAATCGCCTCGGAAGTCAGTGTCTCGTCCCAATGCGGCTCGGTGCCGAGCCGCTCTCACGGCCCGGCGTCAGCGGGTTGTCGTACTCTCTCACGTCGCCAATGAGCCGTGTTCCCGAGGGCAGGCTCCCCAATCGTCCTCACCTTCGGGAACGCGCTCGAAGGGCGAGGTTTCACCGGAACACGTTGTCCGAGTCGTCCCAGCTCAGCAAGTCCTCCGTCGAGGTGCGCCGGGCGCCGGCCGAGCGGGCCTGGTACATCGCGTCGATCTCCGCCGCGTACCGGTGCACGATCTCGTCCCGGCGCAGCTTCATCGACGGCGTCAGCAGGCCGTTGGCCAGGTCGAACGGCTCGGGCAGCACACGGAACACCCGGATCGACTCCGAGCGCGAGACGGTGCTGTTGGCGGCTGCCACCGCCCGCGCGATCTCCTCCCGCAGCGCGTTCTCCTCCCGGGCCTCGCGCGCCGAGGGATCCTGCTGGGCCACCAGCACTCCGCGCCAGTGCGCCAGGAACACCGGGTCCAGGGTGAGCAGGGCGCCCACGCAGGGCCGGTTGTCGCCCACCACCACGGCCTGGTGGATGAGCGGGTGCATCCTCAGCCGGTGCTCCAGGGCGGCCGGGGCCACGCTCTTGCCGCTGGCGGTGACGATGATGTCCTTCTTGCGGCCGGTGATGGTCAGATAGCCGTCGGCGTCCAGTCGTCCGAGGTCGCCGGTCGCCAGCCAGCCGCCGTACAGCGCGGCGCGGGTCGCGGCCTCGTCGTTCACATAGCCCTGGAAGACGGACGGCCCGCGCACCAGGATCTCCCCGTCGTCCGCCACCCGCAGATCCACGCCCGGCAGCGGCCGGCCCACGGTCCCGGACTTCTCCCGGCCCAGCGGCTGCATGGTGATCCCGCCGGAGGTCTCCGTGAGGCCGTACCCGTCGTGGACGTAGATGCCGATGCCCTCGTAGAACAGGGACAGCTCGCGGTTGAGGGTGGAGCCGCCCGAGGTGGCGCGGCGGGCCCGGCCGCCCAGCGCGGCCCGCAGCCTGCGGTACACCGTCCGCTCGTACAGGGCGTGCTGGAGCCGCAGGTCGAACCCCGGCCCGGGGCCCTCGCCCAGTCGCTGCCGCTCGCAGGCCAGGGCGAAGTCGCGGGCCGTGTCGGCGGCCCGCTCGAACAGTGCACCGCGGCCCGCCTGCTGGGAGGCGCGCAGGAAGTTCTTGTAGATCTTCTCGAACACCGAGGGGACGGCGTAGAAGTAGGTGGGGCGGAAGGACTGCAGGGACGCCGCCAGCGCCTCCTCGCCGAGGTCGGGCTCGTGGGCCATGAGCAGACCGCCGCGGATGCACACGCCCTGGATCATCAGGCCGTACACATGGGAGAAGGGCAGGAAGGCGAGGACGGACGGCTGCTCCCCGGGGGCCGCCGTGATGTGGCGCCAGCCTTCGAGGAGGGTGTCGACCGGGCTCGCGAGGCCCCGGTGGCTCAGCGCGCAGCCCAGCGCGTGACCCGTGGTGCCGGAGGTGTAAGCGACGACCGCCGTGGAGTCCGGCAGCACGATGCGGCGCAGCGACTCGACCGTGGCGAGCGGGATCGTCCGGCCCCGCTCCGTCAGGTCCGCCAGCGCGTCCGCGTCGAGCTGCCAGACGTGGCGCAGCCGGGGCAGCGAGGCACACACCGAGCCGACCGTCATGACCGCCTGTTCGTCCTCCACCACCACGGCCACACAGCCGGCGTCGCGCAGGATCCACTCGACCTGCTCGCGGGCGGACGTCGGATAGATCGGGACGACCTCGGCGCCGACCGTCCACAGGGCGTAACTGAGGACCGTCCACTCGTAACGGGTGCGCGCCATGATCGCCACCCGGTGGCCCGGTGAGATCCCGGAGGCGACCAGTCCCTTGGCGAGGTCCACGACCTCGTCCCGCAGTTGGACGGCCGTGACGTTCTGCCAGCCTCCCGAGGAGCCCTCGGGGCGGCGGGCGAGCACCGGCAGGGCGGGCTCCAGCTCCGCCCGCTCGAACACGCTGTCGGCCAGACCGCCGCTGGAGCGCGAGAGGGTCCGGGGAGCGAGGGCGAAGTCGCGCATGCGCTGCTCCTGACGTGTACGGGCTGTGACGGCGCGGACGAGTTCGGTCAACCGCGGTGCTCGAATCTAGCCCAGGCGCGAGCGAGTGGTACCGGGAATACGGAAGTAAGCGGTCACCCGTGATCTCGTTGAGATCGGGGCACTCGGACCGCATGAGTTACACGAACCCAGATCCCGAACCCGAGCGCACCACCGGACTGGAACCGGGCGGCGGCGTACCCCCCGGCGAGACCCCGCCGGCCGAGAGCAGCCTGCCCGAGGCCGGCCCGCGGGAGACGCACAACCCGACCAGGGGCTGGGCCAAGGGCCCGCTGGCCCTGATCCTGCTCCTGGTCGTCCTCGTCGCCGCGTTCTTCCTGGTGTACGCAATCGTCCTGGCCCTGTGAGCCCTAAGCCTGGGTCAGCTTCACGCACTCGGTGACCACGCTCCGCAGGCTGCCGGTGCGCTCCAGCAGCTCGCGCTGCACCCGGGCGCCGTTGCCGTGCCGCAGCAGTCCGGCGCAGGCTTCGCGGGCCCGGTCCAGGTCACCGCTGTCGGCGAGTGCGTCCTCGACGTGCTCCAGCAGGGCGCGCACCACCGTCTCCGCGGGCACCCGGTGCATCGTCGCCGGGTGGAGCAGTTCCCCGGACAGTCCGGAGCGCGCGGCCTGCCAGGCCGCGAGGCGCAGCAGACTCACACTGTGCGTCACCGGTTCCCGCTCCGCCCGCCACTCGCGCGCGGCCGTCTCCACCAGTCCGCGGGCGAGGGTGGCGAGGAGCACGGCGGTGTCCGACTGAAGGCAGACGTCCGAGACCCGGATCTCCACCGTCGGGTAGTTCCGGGACAGCCGGGCATCGAAGTAGATCATGCCCTCGTCCAGGATGACGCCGGTCGCCACCATGTCCGCCACCCGCCGGTGATAGCGCTCCGCCGAGCGGAACGGCTCGGTCGGACCGGCCGAGGGCCAGCGCTGCCACACCCGGCTGCGGTAACTGCTGTAACCGGTGTCCTTGCCCTGCCAGAAGGGCGAGTTGGCACTGATCGCGGCCAGCACGGTCAGCCAGGGCTGGATGCGGTCGACGACGGCGACGGCCTCCTCGTCCGACTCCACGGACACGTGGACATGACAGCCCATGACGAGCTGCTCCCGGGTGGCGATGCCGTACTGGTCCGCCATCCACTGGTAGCGCCGGCCGACGCCCACGGACGGGCTGACGGGCAGCGGCGAGGTGGCCAGGGAGACCACGGCACAACCGCTGTCGCCGGCCAGCCGGGCGGCCTCCTTGCGGCAGCGCACGATCTCCGCGCGGAGTTCCTCCATGCCCGACTGCGGGTGGGTGGCGAACTCCACCATCTGGTTGTGCAGTTCCTTCTCGAAGACGTCCTGGTCCGGCTCGTCCTGCGCGGCCCGCGCGAGGACGGCAGCGGACAGCGCCTGCGGCTCGCCGGTCTCGGGGTCGACCAGGAGGAGTTCCTCCTCCACTCCCACGGTGCGCACGTGATACAGCCCTTTCTGTGGCCCTCGGCGACGACGAGGATGCTGGTTCTCGTACGACCCCGACTGCCCCTTCGGGGCCGGTCGGACACCTCCGTGTCGCCTGCGGACTCAGTCGGGCACCGGGACCAGCCACACCGTCGCGAGCGGCGGCAGGGTGAGCCGCAGCTCCCCGTCCTCCGCCTTGACCGGGTCGCGCCGCACGACGTCCCCGCCGCCGTAGCACGCGGCGTCGGTGTTGAGGGCCTCCAGCCACAGGGGGCGGCCCTCGGGCACGGTGAGGCGGTAGTCCTCGCGCACGACGGGGGAGAGGTTGGAGACCGCGAGCAGCGGGCCGCCCGCCGAGTCGAACCTCAGGAAGGCGAAGACGTTGTCCTCGGCCGCGTCCCCGACCACCCACCGGAAGCCGCCGGGGTCGGTGTCGCGCTCCCACAGGGCGGGGGTCGCCCGGTACACCGTGTTCAGGTCGCGCACCAGATCGCGCACGCCCCGGTGGTCGGCCTCGGCCCCGTACGCCGGGTCGAGCAGCCACCAGTCTGGGCCGTGCGCCTCGGACCACTCCGCGCCCTGGGCGAACTCCTGGCCCATGAAGAGGAGTTGCTTGCCGGGGTGCGCCCACATGAAGCCGAGGTAGGCGCGGTGGTTGGCGCGCTGCTGCCACCAGTCGCCGGGCATCTTGGACACCAGCGCCTGCTTGCCGTGGACGACCTCGTCGTGGGAGATCGGCAGGACGTAGTTCTCGCTGTACGCGTACACCATCGAGAAGGTCATCTCGTTGTGGTGGTACTTGCGGTGCACCGGCTCATGGCTGATGTAGCCGAGGGAGTCGTGCATCCAGCCCATGTTCCACTTCAGGCCGAACCCCAGGCCGCCGCTGTCCGTGGGGCGGGTCACGCCGTCCCAGGCCGTGGACTCCTCGGCGATCGTGACGACACCCGGTGCCCGGCGGTACACGGTCGCGTTCATCTCCTGGAGGAAGGCGACCGCGTCGAGATCCTCCCGGCCCCCGAACACGTTGGGGCTCCACTGGCCGGAGTCGCGCGAGTAGTCGAGGTAGAGCATCGAGGCGACCGCGTCGACGCGCAGCCCGTCGATGTGGAACTCCTCGCACCAGTACACGGCGTTGGCGACCAGGAAGTTGCGCACCTCGACGCGCCCGAAGTCGAACTCGTACGTCCCCCAGTCCGGGTGCTCGGCACGCCGGGAGTCTCCCGGCTCGTACAGCGGGTCCCCGTCGAAGCGGGCCAGCGCCCAGTCGTCCTTCGGGAAGTGGGCCGGCACCCAGTCCATGATCACACCGACACCGGCCCGGTGGAGGGCGTCGATCAGGTACTTGAAGTCGTCGGGCGTGCCCAGCCGGGAGGTCGGCGCGTAGAAACCGGTGACCTGGTAGCCCCAGGAGCCGCCGAAGGGGTGCTCGGCGACCGGCATCAGCTCGACGTGGGTGAAGCCCAGGTCCTTGACGTAGCCGGGCAGTTGCTCGGCCAGCTCGCGGTACGTGAGGCCCTTGCGCCAGGACGGCAGGTGGACCTCGTAGACCGAGAACGGCGCCCGGTGCACCGGAAGGTCCCCGCGCCGGGCCATCCAGTCCTGGTCGCCCCACTCGAAGTGCGAGGCGGTCACCACGGACGCGGTCGCGGGCGGCACCTCGGTGGCGCGCGCCATCGGGTCGGCCTTGAGGAACCGGTCGCCGTACCGCGAGGTGATCTCGAACTTGTAGCGGGCGCCCTCGCCGATCCCCGGCAGGAACAGCTCCCACACCCCGGACGAGCCGAGCGAGCGCATCGGGAACGCCTGTCCGTCCCAGAACGTGAACTCCCCGGCGACCCGGACACCCTGGGCGTTGGGCGCCCACACGGTGAAGCGGGTGCCGGTCACGTCCTGGTGGGTCATCGGCTCGGCGCCGAGCGCCTTCCAGAGCTGCTCGTGGCGGCCCTCCCGGATGAGATGCAGGTCGGTCTCGCCGAGCGCGGGCAGGAAGCGGTAGGGGTCGTGAACCTCCTGCTCGCCGTCCGCGTACGACACCAGCAGGGTGTAGTCCGGGATCGCGCCGAGGGGCAGCAGGCCGGAGAAGAGACCGTCACCCTCCGAGGCCAGCTGTCTGCGCTCGCCGCCGATCACGACGCTCACCCCGCGGGCGAAGGGGCGCAGCGCCCGGAAGACGACCCCGTCCGCGACGGGATGGGCGCCCAGCAGCGCGTGCGGGTCGTGGTGGGCGCCGGCCAGCAGCCGGCCCCGGTCCGCGGGGTCGAGCGCGGGGGCCGGGGCACAGCGCGCCGGTCCGGACGGCTCGGGCAGTGTGGTGTCACGCAGGGCCACGGCTCAGTCTCCTCTCACGGCAAGGCGTTCGATCGCCGCCATCGGCACGGGCAGCCAGTCGGGGCGGTGCCGTGCCTCGTACAGGACTTCGTAGACGGCCCGGTCGGTCTCGTAGGCGCGCAGCAGGCCGTGCTTCTTGCGCGGATCCCACCCGGCGAGGGCGGCATAGCCCCCGCAGAACGCCTCCCGGCAGCGGCGGGCCCACTCCGGGCGCCAGGGCCGGCGCTGCCGGGCCGCGTAGTCGAAGGAGCGGAGCATGCCCGCGATGTCCCGGACCGGTGACTGGGCGGTGCACCGGTCGGCGAGCGGACGCGACGGCTCGCCCTCGAAGTCGATGACGAACCACTCGCGGCCGGCCCGCAGCACCTGCCCCAGGTGCAGGTCACCGTGGACACGCTGGGCGGGCGGCCCGGAGTCGCAGGTGGCGAGCGCGCCGAAGGCGCCCCGCAGGCCGGGGACGAACGGCCGCAGCGCCGGCACGCTGTGCGCGGCGGCGTCGAGGCGTTCGGTCATCGCGGCCGCGGTGGCGCCGTTGTCGTCGTGGCCGGTGCCGGGGAAGGCGGCGGCCAGGGCGAGGTGCACCTCGGCCATGGCCCGCCCGAGTTCGTGGGCCTGCACGGTGAAGTCGTCACCCGAGGCGAGCGCCTGGAGGGCCAGCGCCCAGCCGTCGGACGCGTCGCGCAGATACGGCTGGAGCACGCCGAGCGTGGCCTCCTGCGGATGCGTGGTGCGGAACCAGGCGACCGGCGCCGGCACCCTGCGGCAGCCCTGTCCGGCCAGCGCGACCGGCACCTCCAGGTCCGGATTGACCCCGGGCTGGATGCGGCGGAAGACCTTCAGGATGAACTCGTCGCCGTACACCAGCGAGGAGTTCGACTGCTCGGCGTCCAGCAGCCGCGGCGGGAGCCCCGCGGGCACCGGCACCGAGGGGGCCCGCTCGAAGCACAGCGGGCCGGCCGTGCCGGGATGCCGCAGCCGCTCCAGCAGCAGTTGGGCCGAGCGCGGATCGTGCAGGGCGTCGAACACCGTGAGGCCGGCCAGCGGGCCGCGCTCGGCGCGGCCGATGAGGGCCCTGCCCAGACGCGGCGAGAGGTGTTTGCGCACTCCGAGCAGCAACTGGTAGCAGTCACCGGCCGGGGAGCCGCCGCCGGGCGCGGGCACCCCGCCGTGACCCGTGTGGACCAGCAGGTGCAGACAGCCCGGGAACAGCTCGGTCATCGACAGCAGACCGAGTTCGCTCACGGGCCGGTCCTTGCCCGCGAACCAGCGCTGCCGCGGCAGCCATTGGCGCAGCAGGTCGCCGAGCGAGGCCATGAGATCGGTCACGGGCGCGGGTCTCGGGCTGAGGGATGCGGTCTTCGGCATGGTGACGCGTCCTTTCGTCGGCACGCTCAATGGCGTCGGCCGATGCGGGATGCGACTCGGGAGAGCCGGAACCAGTAGAAGCCGTGCCCGCCGAGGGTCAGCAGGTACGGCAGTTCACCGATGGCCGGGAAGCGCACCCCGCCGAACAGCTCGACCGGGTGCCGGCCGTCGAACTCACGCAGGTCCAGTTCCGTGGGCTGCGCGAACCGGGAGAAGTTGTTCACACACAGGACCAGGTCGTCCTCGTACTCCCGCAGGAAGGCCAGCACCGCCGGGTTGGAGGAGTGCAGCTCGGTGAAGGTGCCCAGACCGAACGCGGGGTTCTGCTTGCGGATCTCGATCATCCGGCGGGTCCAGTGCAGCAGGGAGGACGGGGAGGCCATCGACGCCTCGACGTTGGTGACCTGGTGCCCGTAGACCGGGTCCATGATGATCGGCAGGCTGAGCCGCCCCGGATCGGCCGTGGAGAAGCCGGCGTTGCGGTCGGGGGTCCACTGCATCGGGGTGCGAACGGCGTCGCGGTCGCCGAGCCAGATGTTGTCGCCCATGCCGATCTCGTCGCCGTAGTAGAGGATCGGCGACCCCGGCAGGGACAGCAGCAGGGCGGTGAACAGCTCGATCGTGTCACGGTCGTTGTCGAGGAGCGGGGCCAGGCGCCGCCTGATGCCGATGTTGGCGCGCATACGCGGGTCCTTCGCGTACTCGGCCCACATGTAGTCGCGTTCCTCGTCGGTGACCATTTCGAGGGTCAGCTCGTCGTGGTTGCGCAGGAAGATGCCCCACTGGCAGTTCTGCGGGATCGCCGGGGTCTTGGCCAGGATCTCCGAGACGGGGTAGCGGGACTCGCGGCGCACCGCCATGAAGATGCGGGGCATGACCGGGAAGTGGAAGGCCATGTGGCACTCGTCGCCACCGGCCTGGTAGTCGCCGAAGTAGTCGACGACGTCCTCCGGCCACTGGTTCGCCTCCGCCAGCAGCACCGTGTCCGGGTACAAGGCGTCGATCTCGCGGCGCACCCGCTTCAGGAACTGGTGAGTGGCGGGCAGGTTCTCGCAGTTGGTGCCCTCAGCCGCGTACAGATAGGGGACGGCGTCGAGGCGGAAGCCGTCGATGCCGAGGTCGAGCCAGAAGCGGAGGGCGGCCAGGATCTCCTCCTGGACGGCCGGGTTCTCGTAGTTGAGGTCCGGCTGGTGGGAGAAGAAGCGGTGGAAGTAGTACTGGCCGCGCACCGGGTCGTGGGTCCAGTTGGAGGCCTCGGTGTCGACGAAGATGATCCGCGCGTCCTCGTACTGCTTGTCGTCGTCGGCCCACATGTAGTAGTCGCCGTAGGGGCCGTCGGGGTCCTTGCGGGACTCCTGGAACCACGGGTGCTGGTCGCTGGTGTGGTTCATGACGAAGTCGATGATCACGCGCATGCCGCGCTGGTGGGCGGCGTCGACGAACTCCACGAAGTCGGCGAGGTCACCGAACTCCGGCAGCACGGCGGTGTAGTCCGAGACGTCGTACCCGCCGTCCCTGAGCGGTGACTTGAAGAAGGGCGGCAGCCACAGGCAGTCGACACCGAGCCACTGGAGGTAGTCCAGTTTGGCGGTCAGGCCCTTGAGGTCGCCGACGCCGTCGCCGTTGCTGTCCTGGAAGGAACGGACCAGCACCTCGTAGAAGACCGCGCGTTTGAACCAGTCGGGGTCCCGGTCCTTGGCCGGGGTGTCCTCGAAGGTGTCGTGGACGGGCTCGTTGACAGTCACGCTGTGGATCCTCCGATCTGAGGCGCCGACCTACGGACCTGGAACAGATGCGCGGGGGCCCGGCCGGGCTCCAGGCGCACGTAGTTGCTTCTGCTCCAGTGGTGGGTCTCACCCGTCAGTTCGTCGTGGACGGACAGGGACTCGTGCCATTCCAGGCCGAGTTGCGGCATGTCCAACGAGACCGTGGCCTCCTGGGTGTGGTGCGGGTCGAGGTTCACGACCACCAGGACCGTGTCGTCGCCGGTGCGCTTGCTGTAGGCGATGACCATGTCGTTGTCGGTGTGGTGGAAGCGGATGTTCCGCAGGTGCTGGAGGGCGGGGTGCCGGCGCCTGGTGGTGTTGAGCTGGGTGATCAGGGGGGCGAGGGAGTCGGGGGTGTCCCAGTCGCGGGTCTTGAGCTGGTACTTCTCCGAGTCGAGGTACTCCTCGCTGCCCTCGCGCAGGGGGGTGTTCTCGGCGAGTTCGTAGCCGGAGTAGATGCCCCAGGTCGGCGAGAGCGTCGCGGCCAGCACCGCGCGCAGCGCGAACGCGTTCCGGCCGCCGTGCTGGAGGAAGGCGTGCAGGATGTCGGGGGTGTTGGCGAAGAAGTTCGGCCGCATGTAGGAGGCCGCCTCACCCGAGAGCTCCGTCAGGTACTCGGTCAGCTCCTCCTTGGTGTTGCGCCAGGTGAAGTAGGTGTACGACTGCTGGAAACCGATCTGGGCCAGGGTGTGCATCATCGCCGGCCGCGTGAACGCCTCCGCAAGGAAGATCACATCCGGGTCGGTGGCGTTGATGTCGGCGATCACCCGCTCCCAGAACACCACCGGCTTGGTGTGCGGATTGTCCACCCGGAAGATCCGCACCCCGTGACCCATCCAGTGCCGCAGCACCCGGCAGGTCTCCGCGATCAGCCCCTCCAGATCCGCGTCGAAGGCGATCGGATAGATGTCCTGGTACTTCTTCGGCGGATTCTCCGCATACGCGATCGTCCCGTCCGGGCGGTGGTGGAACCACTCCGGATGCTTGTGCACCCACGGATGGTCCGGCGAGCACTGCAACGCGAAGTCCAGCGCGATCTCCAGACCCTGCTCGGCCGCCTGCTGGACGAACCAGTCGAAGTCCTCGATCGTGCCCAGATCCGGGTGGACGGCGTCGTGCCCGCCCTCCGGCGAGCCGATCGCCCACGGCACCCCCACGTCCTCGGGCCCGGCGGAGAGCGTGTTGTTGCGGCCCTTGCGAAACGTCGTCCCGATCGGATGGATCGGCGGCAGGTACACCACGTCGAAGCCCATCGCCGCGATCGCCGGCAGCCGGCGCGCCGCCGTACGGAACGTGCCGTGCGGCCGCTCCGGGGTGCCCTCCGACCGCGGGAAGAACTCGTACCACGACCCGAACAACGCCCGCTCCCGCTCCACCAGCAGCGGCAACGACTCCGACGCCGTGATCAACTCCCGCAGCGGATGACGGGCGAGGACCGCGTCCACATCCGGAGTCAGCGCGGCGGCCAATCGGGTGGCGACCGGCAGGGAGTCGTCCGCGAGCGTCTCCGCCGCGGCCAGCAGCACCGCGTGCTGCGGTCCCTCCGGGACGCCCGCCGCCGCACGGGTGTAGAGCTCGGCGCCCTCCTCCAGGACCAGCCCGGTGTCGAGACCGGCAGGAACCTTTATGCGGGCGACGCGGCGCCAGGTGCCGACCGGATCGCTCCAGGCCTCGACGCGGTACGTCCAGCGGCCCTCGACGTCCGGGGTGACCTCCGCCCCCCAGCGATCGCTGCCGGGCGACAGTTCCCGCATCGGCGTCCAGGGGCCGTGCCGCCCTTCCGGGTCGGTCAGGACGACGTTCGCGGCGACCGCGTCATGCCCCTCGCGGAAGACCGTCGCGGTGACCTCGAAGGTCTCTCCCACGACCGCCTTCGCCGGGCGCCTGCCGGAATCGACGGCAGGGCGGACGTCCCGAACCGGGATGCGGCCGATGACCGGGGTGGTACTCATGCTCTCGCCTCCGCCGTGCTCGAGGCCGGACGCTGACTGCGCCCGGCCGGGGATCGAAGCTGCACCGGAAGGGGTTACCTCCCCGCGGGGGAACGTTCCGCGGCCCTCGGCGGACCGCGTCTGGCGACGGCACCCGCCCGGGGGAGGTCGCTCTGCTCCTGGAGGTAGGCCACCACGCTGCTGCTGAGGTAGCGCTCTGCGGCCTCGGCCGCCTCACGTGCGCAGCGCTTGCCCATCAGCACGCACAGCGTGTAGCCCGAGTCCTCGAAGGTGGCCCGGACGTCGCGGTCGGCGGGGGAGGCGAGCATGACGCGCTCCCAGGCGCGATAGCGCCGCAGTTGCCGGGCGACCTCGGCTTTGGCCGGTAGCAGCATGGCGCCGTTCACCTTTCGGACTCGGGAAGCTCCAGGGCGCGGAAGGGTCCGGGCTCGGGAAGATCCAGGGCTCAGGAAGATCCGGGATTCAAGAGATCTTCACTCATGGTGCACGCGCGACAACTCAGCGTCTTGTTGGTTCTTCAACTACCTCGCCAGTCGCTCGTGTTGCACGAATGGCGTAGCACTCCCACTCTGGAGTGACTCTGAAGCGATCAGCGCTCACGCTCCGTGTCACGGGGCCCGGTCCCGCGGGGGCCGGGAGGGAGCGGGAGCTTCGCCGGTGAGGAGTGACGATGAAGACCGCAGTGCCCTGCTACTACCACCTCGACGTGGAGGTCAGCCCGGAACGGGTCGGGCAGGTCAGGCGCATCCTGGCCGCCCATCTACGGCTCTGGGACCTGGAGACCCTGGTCGAACCCGTCTGCCGCGGTGCCGAACTGCTGCTCAAGGCCATCGACGAGCACGCGACGGACAAGAACACCTCCATCGAGCTGTGGTGGAACGGCCAGCACCTCATCACCGCCGTCGCCGAGAACGACTGCGACCTGCGCCCTGACCTGGATCTGCGCGCCTGCCTGGAACGGATCGCCGCGATGAGCGACGGCTGGGGCTGCTGCGCCACCGACACCGGGAGCAAGGTCATCTGGTTCTCGCAGCGGGCCCGCGCCGGCGAGCGCGTCCCGCTCGTGCCGACGGCCCCCGCCCCGAGCCTGCGGGAGGTGCTCCAGGTGCCGCGCGAGATGCCGGTCGCGGCCCTGGCCGCCGCGACCGCCGACGGCGGGTGCTGAGCATGGCGTCGTCCAGGAAGAAGCCGGACGGAAACGGGAAGCGGGTGCCGGCCTGGAGCGGGCACCCCTACCCGCTGGGCGCCTCGTTCGACGGAGAGGGCACCAACTTCGCCCTGTTCAGCGAGGTCGCCGAGCGTGTCGAACTCGTTCTGGTGGACGAGCGGGGCGCCCACACCGGCGTCCCGCTGACCGAGGTCGACGGATTCGTCTGGCACGGCTACGTGCCCGGCGTAGGACCGGGCCAGCGTTACGGCTATCGGGTGCACGGACCCTGGCAGCCCTCGTTCGGCCACCGGTGTGATCCGTCGAAGCTGCTCCTCGACCCGTACGCCAAAGCGGTGGACGGGCAGGTGGACAGCCACCCCTCGCTGCACACCCCCGAGGCCGACAGCGCCGGGCACACCATGCTCGGCGTGGTCACCGATCCGGCCTTCGACTGGGGCGACGACCGGCCGCCCCGCCGGCCCTACGCCGACAGCGTGATCTACGAGGCCCACGTCCGCGGGCTCTCCCGCACCCACCCGGACGTCCCGCCGGAACTGCGCGGCACCTACGCCGGTCTCGCGCACCCCGCGGTGATCGACCACCTGACCTCGCTCGGCGTCACCGCCGTCGAGCTGATGCCGGTGCACCAGTTCGTGCAGGACGGGGTGCTCCAGGACCGGGGCCTGGCCAACTACTGGGGCTACAACACGATCGGCTTCTTCGCGCCCCACAACGCCTACGCCGCCCACGGCACCCGGGGGCAGCAGGTCACCGAGTTCAAGGTGATGGTGAAGGCGCTGCACGCGGCCGGACTCGAGGTGATCCTCGACGTCGTCTACAACCACACCGCCGAGGGCAACGAGAAGGGGCCCACACTCTCCTTCCGGGGCATCGACAACGCCTCGTACTACCGGCTGGTGGACGGCGACTGGGAGCACTACTACGACACCACCGGTACCGGGAACAGCCTGCTCATGCGGCACCCGTACGTGCTCCAGCTGATCATGGACTCGCTCCGGTACTGGGTGACCGAGATGCACGTCGACGGCTTCCGCTTCGACCTCGCGGCCACCCTGGCCCGGCAGTTCCACGAGGTGGACCGGCTGTCGGCGTTCTTCGACCTCATCCAGCAGGACCCGGTGATCAGCCGCGTCAAGCTGATCGCCGAGCCGTGGGACGTGGGGGAGGGCGGCTACCAGGTCGGCAACTTCCCGCCGCTGTGGTCGGAGTGGAACGGCAAGTACCGGGACGCGGTACGGGACTTCTGGCGGGGCGAGCCCCACACGCTCGGGGAGTTCGCGTCCCGGCTGACCGGCTCGTCCGACCTGTACCAGCACAGCCGGCGGCGCCCGCGTGCCAGCGTCAACTTCGTGACCGCGCACGACGGGTTCACCCTGCGCGACCTCGTGTCGTACAACGACAAGCACAACGAGGCCAACGGTGAGGACGGTCAGGACGGCGAGAGCGCCAACCGGTCCTGGAACTGCGGGGCCGAGGGCGAGACCGACGACCCCGCCATCCTGGAGCTGAGGGCCCGCCAGCAGCGGAACTTCCTCGCCACCCTGCTGCTCTCGCAGGGCATCCCGATGCTCTGCCACGGCGACGAACTCGGCCGTACGCAGCGGGGCAACAACAACGCCTACTGCCAGGACAACGAGATCTCCTGGATCGACTGGGAGCTGACCGAGGAACAGCGCGAACTCGCCGACTTCACCCGGTACGTGATCGGTCTGCGCGCGGCGCACCCCGTCCTGCGCAGGCGCCGCTTCTTCCGCGGTGAGACCGTGACGCACGCCGGGCAGCCGCTGCCCGACCTGGTCTGGCTGCTGCCGGACGCCCGCGAGATGGCCGAGGAGGACTGGCAGCGCTCCGACGCGCACGCCGTCGGTGTCTTCCTCAACGGCGACGCCATCGCCGAGCCCGACGCGCGGGGGAACCCGGTGGTCGACGACTCGTTCCTGCTGCTGCTGAACGGCCACTGGGAGCCCGTCGACTTCCGCCTCCCGGACCCGTCCTACGGCGAACGCTGGACGACGGTGCTCGACACGTCCGAGCCCCAGGGCGCCGACGAGGCCGAACACAAGGCCGGCACCCGGATGACGGTGGAGGCCCGCAGCCTGGTTCTGCTGTCGCGGCCGTCCCGCGGGGGTTCGTGAAGGGTGACGCTGTCAGGCGCGGGGCGTGAATGAAGGGCGAGGCTCGGGGGGCCTCGCCCTTCAGTGCGTGTGGTGCGAGACGGCTGTGGGCCGGGTGCCCCTCACCCGCGAGGGACGGCCGTCGAGGCGGAAGTCGGGCCGGGGGAAGCCCTGGCGCCCGGGGCCCTCGTTCTCAGCGTGTCCGGCGGGTCGTGACCGTGAACTGCGCGCCGTCCGGGTCGCGCAGTACGGCCTCGGTGGGGACGTGGGAGAGCACGCTGCCGCCGTGGACCTCGGCCGCCTTGGCGCAGGCCGCCACGTCCTCGACCGCGAAGTGGACCTGCCAGTGCGGCCGGATCGCGGGATCGGGGGCCGAGCCCAGCGCCCCCGACTCGATGCGCGCCACCACGTCGCCGCCGCTGCGCAGCACCACCTCGTCGCCCTCGTAGCGGACCTCGCAGCAGTCGGGGCGCTCGGTCGCCCAGTCGAGGACCTCGCCGTAGAAGATGGCGGCGTCGAACGCGTCGCGGGTGTGGAGCCGGACGAAGGCCGGCTGGGCCCGTCGCCACACCTCCCAGTTGGAGACGAGGTGGCCCTCCCAGACGCCGAAGGTCGCTCCGTCGCGGTCGGAGAGCAGGGCCGCCCGGCCGGGCGGGAAGGACAGCGGACCGACCGCCAGCGTGCCGCCGCGTTCCTGTACGCGCGCCGCCGCCTCGTCCGCGCTGGGCACCGCGAAGTACGGCGTCCAGGCCACCGCCATCTGCCACATCGACGCGACCGCCGCGATGCCGGCGACCGGCGTGCCGTCCGCCAGCGCGACCCGGAAGCGCTCGCCGAGCTTCGCGGGCTTCCACTCCCAGCCGAGGACGGCCCCGTAGAAGTCCTCCGTGGTCTGCTGGTCGCGGCTGGTCAGGCTGACCCAGCAGGGCGCCCCGAAGACATGGTGGGTGGAGACGACGTCCGCGGTCGCGGTGGGATGCTGCGGATCGTGGTTCATGGCAGTCGCGTCCTGCTCTCGTCGGCCGGCGGCCACCGGGCGGTCTTCCTCCAGTGTCCGTCCGGAACCGCTCCGGGCGCCTGCCGAGTACCCCGGGGGCGCCGCCGAAACGGTGGCCCGTTCGCCTGTGCCCGGTGGCGCGGACCCGTCCGGGTGACAGGATGGACACGTGCCAGTCGTACCGAACGAACCAGCCGACGAGTCCGACCGGATCTTCGCCCTCCAGGAGGAGATCGGCCAGCTCAAGGAAGCGGTCGCCTCCCACGCGGTCGTGGACCAGGCCATCGGCATGGTCGTCGCGCTCGGCCGGATCACCCCGGACGAGGGCTGGGCCGTGCTGAAGGACGTCTCCCAGCACACCAACATCAAGCTGCGCAACGTCGCGGAGCTGATCCTCATCTGGGGGCGGTCCGGTGAGATCCCCCGGGAGATCCGCGTGGAGCTGGAGGAGGCTCTCGACCGGTACGGTCCGACGCAGATTCCGGGGGCGTCGCCCGAGTGACCCCGCCCGGAGCGCTCAGCGGTCGTCGGCCAGGACCTCGTCGCGGAGCTGCGCGAAGCACGTGCTGAGCAGCCGGGAGACGTGCATCTGCGAGATGCCGAGTTCCTCGGCTATGCCGCTCTGGGTCATGCCCCGGAAGAAGCGCAGGTAGAGGATGGTCCGCTCGCGCTCCGGCAGCGCCTTGAGGCGGGGCCCGACGGCCACGCGGTCGACGACCACGTCGTAGCCGGGGTCGGGGCCGCCGAGCGCGTCGCCCAGGGCGTAGCCGTCCGTGCCGGGCATCTCCGCCTCCAGCGACAGCGCCGAGAAGCACTCCAGGGCCTCCGCACCCGTGCGCACCTCGTCCTCGGTCAGGTGCGCCTGCTCGGCGATCTCGGCGACGGTGGGCGCCCGGCCGGGGGTCTGCGCGAGCTCCTTCGACGCCTGCCGGACCCGGTTGCGCAGGTCCTGCACCCGGCGCGGCACGTGCAGCGTCCACATGTGGTCGCGGAAGTGCCGCTTGATCTCGCCGGTCACCGTCGGCACCGCGTACGCCTCGAAGGCGCTGCCGCGTGCCGGGTCGTAGTGGTCGACGGCCTTGACGAGCCCGAGGGCGGCCACCTGGTAGAGGTCCTCGAGGGACTCCCCGCGGCCCCGGAAGCGGACGGCGATCCGCTCGGCCATGGGCAGCCACAGTTCCACGAGCTCGTCCCGCAGAGCCTTGCGCTCCGGCCCCTCGGGCAGGCGGGACAGGCGCTCGAACGCCTCGTAGGTGTCGGGGGCGTCGTCGTGCGGATGCGGCTTCGTTCTGGTGGCGACGGACATGTCGCGCACCTCCCTGAGCGGGTGCTGGGTGGACAGACACCGTGGGAGCCACGCGCTCGGACACTGGGAGAGACATCCGGGGCCCGCTCGGCGGGACACCCACGAACGTGCCTCCTGTCCGAAGCACTGCTGAGTGGATTCCCGCTCTGGGCTGAAATGAAACAAAAACTCCAATCATCCCGTATGCCTTGACCAGCTCTTGGGAGAGATAGCTCTGACTCAGAGGTAATGTCACCCGTGTGGACGAAGAGACCTTCCCCGAGGAGCTGGCCGACGCCCTCGTCGGCGTCCAGCGACTGCTCCGACGCAGGCTGCGCGCCGGGCTGACCGTGCCACGACTGCGCGGCGCCGAGGTCGAACTGCTCCGCCTGGTCGAGTCGCGGCCCGGCATCCGGGTCTCCGACGCGGCCAAGGAGCTGTTCCTGGCCGGAAACTCCGTCTCGACCCTGGTCAACCAGTTGGTCAAGGAGGGCCATCTGGTCCGCGAGACCGACCCCGCCGACCGGCGCGCGGCCCGGCTGCTGCTCACCGACAAGGCCGAGACGCGGCTCAGGGACTGGAAGCAGCGGCGGGTCGCGCTCGTGACCCGGCACGTCACCCGGCTGGACGCGGCCGACCAGGAGGCCCTGCGCGCCGCGCTCCCGGCCCTTCGCGCGCTTGCCGTCGATCTGCACGAGGAGGCCGAGCAGACATGACACCCGCAGCTGTTGCCTGCACGGGGCTGACCTACGCCTTCGGTGACACCAGAGCCGTGGACGGGCTGGACCTGACCGTCGAGGAGGGGGAGGTCTTCGGACTCCTCGGACCCAACGGCGCCGGCAAGACCACCGCCATCCGCTGCGTCACCACCCTGCTGCCCGTGCCCGCAGGGATGATCCGCGTCTTCGGCCGCGACACCGCCGACGAGCCGATGGCCGTACGCCGGCTGCTCGGCTACGTCCCCCAGCAGTTGTCGGCGGACGCCAACCTGACCGGCCGCGAGAACGTCACCCTCTTCGCCCGCGTCTTCGACGTGGCCCGAAGGGAACGCGCCGAGCGGGTCGCCCAGGCCCTGGCCGCCGTCGACCTCACCGACGCCGCCGACCGGCTCGCCGGCACCTACTCCGGCGGCATGGTCCGGCGGCTGGAGCTCGCCCAGGCCCTGGTCAGCGCGCCCCGGCTGCTGATCCTCGACGAGCCGACCATCGGCCTCGACCCGATCGCCCGCACCGGCGTCTGGGAGCACATCAACGCCGTACGCGAGGCGACCGGCATGACCGTCCTCGTGACCACGCACTACATGGACGAGGCCGACCAGCACTGCGACCGGGTCGGCCTCATGCACCGCGGCCGCGTCCGCGCCCTCGGCACCCCCGCCGAACTCAGGCGGTCACTGGCCGGGAAGCGGGGCACCGACACCCTGCCGACCCTGGAGGACGTCTTCCGTGACGTCGCCGGCAGCGGACTCGAGGACGAGGGAGGGGATTTCCGCGATGTCCGAAGCACCCGCCGCACCGCGAACCGCGTCGGCTGACATCGGTCTGCTGCTGAAGCCGCCGGAGCCCCGCGCGGGCTGGCGGCTGCTGCCCGCCCGGGTGGTGGCGATGTGCGCGGTGGAGCTTCAGAAGCTCCGCCACGACCGCACCGAGCTCTACACCCGCGCCGTCCAGCCCGCCCTGTGGCTGCTGATCTTCGGCCAGACCTTCACCCGCATCAAGGCGATCCCCACCCAGGGCATCCCCTACATCGACTACCTGGCCCCCGGCATCATCGCCCAGTCGGCCATGTTCATCGCGATCTTCTACGGCATCCAGATCATCTGGGAGCGCGACGCGGGCATCCTCAACAAACTCCTGGTCACCCCCACCCCGCGCTCGGCGCTAACCACCGGCAAGGCCTTCGCGGCCGGGGTGAAGTCGCTGATCCAGGCCGTCGTCGTCATCGTCATCGCCGCCCTGCTCGGGGTGTCCCTGACCTGGAACCCGCTCAGGCTCCTCGGCGTCGGCGCGATCGTGGTCCTCGGCTCGGCGTTCTTCTCCTGCCTGTCGATGACCATCGCCGGCATCGTGCTCAGCCGGGACCGCCTCATGGGCATCGGGCAGGCCATCACCATGCCGCTCTTCTTCGGCTCCAACGCCCTGTACCCGCTGTCCGTCATGCCGGGCTGGCTCCAGGCCGTCAGCAAGGTCAACCCGCTCAGCTACGAGGTCGAGGCCCTGCGCGGCCTTCTCCTCGGCACGCCCGCCCGTCTCGCGCTCGACTTCGGGGTGCTGGCCGTGGCCGCCGTACTCGGCATCACCGCGGCCTCCTCGCTCCTCGGCCGCCTGGCCCGTTGATCATGGACGGGCGACGTGATGTGCGGCACGCCCGCGGAAGGGTTTTTCCGGCCGATCGGCGGATTCTTCCTGCGCACGGCTTGATCAGTGATCAAAGGGGGTGAATTCCCTGGCCACAGCGCATTCTGCTCATTTGACAGTGCATTGAGCACACAGATAGGAAGCAGCTCTCTGAGGTCGAAGAGGTGCACTGTGTACGAGCCGAACGTGGTCGGGGACTGGCAGGAGTACGACGAGCATGCCGGTCTGCGTGTCCGCGTCCACCGTCTGGAGGCGGCCGAGCCGCCGCGTGGACGCGACGACGCCGCCGAAGGGCTCACGTATTTCAGCGTCCGGGTGACCGTCGAGAACCGTGGCGAGCGGCATCCGACCGTCCACCTGGAAGACGGTCAGATCGACGTGCGGATCGGGCCGGACGGCGAGAGCGCCTTCATCGACTGGCGCAACTCGCAGTTCATCGAGGGCTTCGACGTCTACCCGCTGCGCCGTGCCACCGCCGTGCTGTTCGCGGCGGGCCCCGAGGCGAGCCTCGGCCAGATCGACGTGCAGATCCAGTTGCGGGTCGACGACGAGTGGGCCGACCGCCGGCTGTGGGCGGGCGGCATCGGACTCGACGAGGGCGCCGCGCACGTGGGCGCGGGCCGCGAGGGCCTGGCCTGCCAGGTCAGCAACTTCCTGCGGGACCAGGCCGAGGAGGGCACCGCCTGATCCCGCGCGGGTTCAGTGCGGGATGCCGTCGATGATCTCGCGGGCGCCCTGACGCAGCAGTGCCACGGCGACCGAGGTGCCCAGCGTGGCCGGATCCAGTCGGCCCGCCCACTCGTGGGCGTTCAGACGCGTCTTGCCGTCCGCGGTGAACACACAGGCCCGCAGGGACAGTTCGCCGCCGTGGTCCACGCGCGCGTATCCCGCGATCGGGCTGTTGCAGTGGCCCTGGAGGACGTGCAGGAACATCCGCTCCGCGGTCGCCTCCCGGAACGTGTCCGGATCACCGAGCGCGCTGACCGCGTCGATCAGCTCGGTGTCGCCCTCCCTGCACTGGAGGGCGAGGATGCCCGCGCCGATCGGCGGCATCATCGTCTCGGGGGAGAGGATCTCGCTGATCACGTCCTCGCGGCCGATGCGCTCCAGGCCGGAGACCGCGAGCAGTAGCGCGTCCGCCTCGCCGGCCGCCAGCTTCGCGAGGCGCCGGTTGGCGTTGCCGCGGAACGGCACGCACTCCAGGTGCGGGTGGGTGGCGGCGAGCTGGGCCACGCGGCGCACCGAGGAGGTGCCGATCCGGGTGCCCTCGGGAAGTTCGTCCAGGGTCAGGCCGCCCGGGTGGATCAGGGCGTCGCGGATGTCGTCGCGCTTGAGGAACGCCGCGAACGTGGTGCCCGCGGGGAGCGGCCGGTCGGCGGGCACGTCCTTCACGCAGTGCACCGCGAGATCCGCCTCGCCGGCCAGCAGCGCGGCGTCGACCTCCTTGGTGAAGGCGCCCTTGCCCTCGACCTTGGACAGGTCGCCCATCCACTTGTCACCGGTGGTCTTCACCGGCACGACCTCGGTGCGCACGCCGGGGTAGAGGGCAGTCAACTCGCTTCTGACACGCTTCACTTGGGCCAGCGCCATCGGCGAGTCACGGGAGACGATACGGACAAGTTCCGGGAGGGACATGCGGGACACGATAGACCCTGCGGCGGTTCCGTGTTTGACGCTCAGGGGTTGACGGGTAGGGAGTAGCGGACCTTCTGCCCGGCGCGGGCGCCCAACCGGTCGTAGAACCGCATCGCCCCGTCGTTCCAGGTCGGCGTCTGCCACTGCACCTCGTCGAGCCCCAGGGCGCGGGCCTCGGCGGTCACCGCCTCCATGAGCAGCACGCCGAGTCCCAGACCGCGGTGCCCGGGGAGCAGGAACAGACAGTCCATGTGCAGGTACTCGCGGCCCCGCCAGGTGGAGAGTTCGGGAGCGCAGGTGGCGTAGCCGGCGAGTTCGCCGTCGGGGAGTGCGGCCACCAGGCAGCGCAGGCGGGGCGCGGGTGTGCCGAAGAGGAGCGCGGCCAGCCGGTCGGGCAGGTCCCGCGGGGGCGGTGCCGCGCGCTCGTACTCCGCGTGCCGGGCGGCGAGTTCGGCGACCGCGGGCAGGTCGGCGCGCTCGGCGTGCCGGACGAGGGGGGTGTCGCTCATCGGACGTCACCCGCGGCCGTGTCCGCGGCCCAGGCCGTGAGCCGCCCGGCGAGCGACCCGGTGCCGTTGAGGACGTGCCGGGAGTACGCGTCCCGCTCGTGCGCGAGTACGGCGGCCTCCCACACGCAGGGCGCCAGGCCCGCCCGGCCGGGCCGCAGCGCGTCGGGCTCGCCCGCCGGACCGGTGAAGATCGCCAGGTCCGCCATGTGCCCCTCGATCCAGCTTTGGACCAGGACGTAGTCGCCGTCGCCGCCCGCGTGCACGATCAGGACGGCGAGCCCGAGGGAGCCCCGCAGCGGGCCGAGTCCGAGATGGCGGGCGGCGATCCGCAGCCCGGCCTCGGCGTCCGCGTCGGACACCGTACGGCCGGGCGCCTCCAGCGCGTACACCTTCACCAGGTGCCCGGCGGCCTCCCCGGTGCCCAACGGCCGTACGGGACGGGCGTGGTGGCTGTCGGCGAGGGCGAGCAGGGCCTCGGCGTCGACGGCGGCGGGCAGTTCCTCGTGAAGATCCATCCGGTCATCATCCGATGCGGGGCCGATCCCGCGCGACACGATTGCGGACCGGCCTCAGACGAGCGGTTCGCTGAGTTCGACCGAGCGCAGGGCGGCCGCGAGGGCCTGTTCGTCGCCGATGTCCAGGGCCGTGTCGGTGAGCTTGATGACGTGTTCGTCGCCGTGGGCGAGGGCGCGTTCCACGACCTCCTCGGCGGTCAGGCGCGCGGGAGGGGCGTGGACGACGGGTGCCACCGGCGCGTACATCGCCGTGACCGCCGCCGACGCGGTCCAGGCCGCGTGCAGGCTCGGCACCCACTGGTCGCGCGGGAGGCAGTCCAGCGTCCGCAGCACGGCGTTGGGGGCCGTGGCCGCGTGCACGAGCATGGTCGGCTCACCGTGGCCGTGGGTGGCGTAGCGGTGGGTCGCGGCGCGCACGAGCTCGGTGAGCCGCTCCTTCGCGGTGTCCGGGTCGGCGACGTCGCGCGCCCAGACGGGCAGCCGGCGTACGGCGGCCAGACGGTCGCGGAACCCCAGGTGGCCCGGCTCGATGGCGGGTACGGCGTCCAGGGCGTCCGCGGCGGCCGTGGCGCCCGGCAGCTCCGCGAGCCCGGTCACGGGCTGGTGCCGTGCCGCCCAGTAGCCCAGCGCGTGCGCGAGTTCGGTGAGCCGGGGCGCGTTCTCGTGGGCCCGCAGGGCGCGGACGGCGTGGCCGACCCGGATGACGGTGTGCGTGGCGCCGCCGTACAGGCCCGGCAGCAGGCGCGGCCACCACTCGGCGAGGACGTCCTTCCAGGGGCGCTCGGCGAGCGTGCGGGCGTAGTAGTCCGTCCAGTCAGCGATCCGGCGCGGATCGCCCAGTGCCGAGGGCCAGTTGTCGTCCGTGACGGGAGCGGTGCGGTCGGGGAAGTCCTCCAGCTTGTCCCGGTACAGGTCCAGCCACCGGTGCACCGAGCCGGCCTGTCCGTGCGCGGCGAGCGCCTCGACCACCATGGGGGCGTGGTTGCTCAGCCAGCCCTCCCGCTCCGGGCCGGCCGCGTGGACGCGGTCCAGGGCCTCTTCGAGGTGCCCGCTCGTGTCGCTCGTATCGGTCGTGTCCATGAACAGGACGCTATGCGGGGGGCGGAGCGGCGGGGATCGGGCGCGGGACGGAACCCGCGGGCGCGGGGGACCTAGGTCCCGCGCCCGATCGTGTCACCGGGTCAGGCGTTGGGGTCGAAAGGGATCCCCGACGGCTTCGCCGACGACAGGTGCGCGGCGAAGTTGGCGTCCTTGAGGCCGAAGTTGGCGCTGCCGAAGTCGTACGCGCTCAGCTTGTCGCGCAGCCCCGACGGGTAGCCGTTCCAGCCGACCAGCGGCGGGTACTGCCAGGTGCCCTTGGCGTTCTCCGGCGGCTCGTCGTTCGAGTTGGCCAGCCGGAAGCAGTGGGTGCTGATGCCGTCCTTGTGGTAGACGATCTTCGCGTGCGTGCCGTCGAAGCGGACTCCGGAGGCGGCACTGACCGTGAACGAGCCGTGGTTGGACGTCGAGACGTACTGGACCGTGCCGTTCTGCACCCAGATCACGACGTGTTCCCAGTCGTGCCGGTGGCCGCCGATGCTGCTGTTCGCCAGCGCCTGGTCCTTCTCGAAGTACAGGCCGTACAGGTAGGCGCACCAGCCGTTGTTGCACTTGTAGCGCGAGTACGTGTTGGTGTTGTCCAGGTCCGCGGCGTCATGGCAGTCGCCGCTGAGCGAACCCGTCGGCTTGAGGCCGCCGTTGACGGTGCCGTCGGGACCGATGGCCGGTGTCGGGTAGCAGCCGTCCGTGTCGTAGTCGAAGGCCGGCTGGTAGGTGTACTCGGCGCTCTCGGCGTTGGCGGGCAGTGCCTTGGGCGGAGCGGCGAAGGAGGCGGAGGGGAAGGCGACGACGAGTGCGGCGGCGCCGGCCAGGCCGGTGAGCCATCTCGTGCGGTGCTTCTTGAACGACGGTGACGCCACTGCGTCCTCCTCGTGGTCCGGGCGCAGCCCAACGGCTGTGGGGTTACTGGGGAGTTCAGCTTCCCGGCTTTTCATGTCCGCGCCAAGAGGCTGAAGGCGTCGCTCCGGTTACGGTGAACCCAACATCCCGGGTGAGCCCGGCATCCCGGATCAGGCGGGCGGGTCGGGGAGGTCGGCCGAGGAGTCCTCCGGCGCGAGGTCCGGCCGCAGCCGCAGCCAGGACGGCTGACGCAGCAGCCCCGCCCGGGTACGGGTGCTGTAGCGGACCTCGCCCACCAGCCGGGGCAGCACCCAGCGCGCGCCCGGGACGCGCGGCACGGGATCGAAGGGGCACGCGTCCGTCGCCGCGGCCGCCAACAGCGCGGCGAGCTCCGTGCGTTCCGTCTCGCTCCATCCGGTGCCCACACTGCCGACGTACCGCAGCCGTCCCTCGCCCCGCTGTCCGACCAGCACCGCACCCGGCAGGCCCGTGAGCCGGCCCTTGCCGGGCAGCCAGCCGCCCACGACGACGTCCTCGCTGCGCATGTTGCGGATCTTGATCCAGGCGCGGGAGCGCACTCCCGGTTCGTACAGCGAGTCGAGCCGCTTGCAGACCAGGCCTTCCAGGCCGTGTTCACGGGTGGCGCGCAGGGCCTGTTCGCCGTGGCCGACGAGGGCGGAGGGAGTGGACCAGTGGGGTCCGGCGAGCCCCAGCTCGTCCAGTCGCGCCCGGCGTCGCGCATAGGGGACGGTGACGAGGGAGCGCCGCCCCAGGTGCATCAGGTCGAAGATCACGAGGTGGACGGGGGCTTCGGCCGCCCGGCGTGCGGCTCGGCCGGGGGCGTGGGCCAGCTGCATGCGCGGTTGCAGCAACTGGAAGTCCGCGCGGCCCTGTTCGTCCAGTGCCAGGATCTCCCCGTCCAGCACCGCGGGTGTGGCGCCGAGCGCGGCGCCCAGCGGCCGCAGTTCGGGATAGGCGCCGGTGATGTCCTCCCCGGACCGGGCGCGCAGCACCAGGTCGCCGTTCCCCGGGAGGTAGACGACCGCCCGCTGGCCGTCCTGCTTGGTCTCGTAGGCCCAGCGCGCGTCCTGTGCGGGGGGCGGCAGGGTGCCGGGGGTGGCG
>NZ_LJBR01000073.1 GCF_001282115.1 Streptomyces sp. NRRL B-24085
GCGGGACCCGACCCGGTGGCGCGGGGTGGGGCGGGCAGGTGTACCGGCGGACGGACGGGTGGTCGTACGACCCGGGTCTCGGCTGGACCCGCACTCCGCCGGGGTGTGACGGCGGCGCCCGCGCCACTGGCTAGGCTCTCTTGTCGTGCCCGCCAAGAACGAAGGCCCCGAAGAGGGCTCCGCGCCGTCCACCAAGTCCGAACAGACTCGCGCGCTGATCCTGGAGACCGCCATGCGGCTGTTCCAGGAGCGGGGGTACGACAAGACCACCATGCGGGCCATCGCCCAGGAGGCCGGCGTCTCCGTCGGCAACGCGTACTACTACTTCGCCGGCAAGGAGCACCTGATCCAGGGCTTCTACGACCGGATCGCCGCCGAGCACCAGGTGGCGGTCCGGGACGTCCTGGCCCGGGAGAGCGACCTGGAGGCCCGTCTCGCGGGCGTCCTGAAGGTCTGGCTGGACATCGCGCAGCCGTACCACGAGTTCGCGGTGCAGTTCTTCAAGAACGCCGCCGATCCCGACAGCCCGCTCAGCCCCTTCTCACCCGAGTCGGAGCACGCGCGCGTGGAGGCGATCGCCGTCCACCGGGAGGTGCTGCGGGGGGCGACCAGGACGAAGGTGCCCGAGGAACTGCGGGACATCCTCCCGGAGTTGATGTGGCTGTCCCAGATGGGGCTCGTCCTGTACTGGATCTTCGACCGCACGGAGGGCCGGGAGCGCAGTTACCGGCTCGCGGAGCGCGGCGCCCGGATCACCGCGAGGGGCGTGTCGCTGGCGCGCTTCCGCGTGCTCAGGCCGCTCGTGCGGGAGGTGCACGAACTGTTCACGGACTTCCTGCCGGGGATGACCAAGGTGATGCCGGCCCCCGGCAGGAAACCCTAGTCACGTCAGTTGACGGCGTCGACCTCGCCCTCGACCAGTTCGACGTCGTACACCAGCGGCCCCTCCCCCACGACGACGTGCCGCGCGCGCGAGCCGTACGCCGGGGCCGTCGTCGCCAGCAGGTACGTCCCCGGCGCCGGGACCGAGACGATGTACGAGCCGTCGGCCAGCGACTCCACCCGGTCCAGTTGGCGTCCCCCGGCCGACAGCAGCGTGACGGCCGCGCCCCCCACGGGCTCGCCCTCCGCGGTGCGGACGAAGCCGTGGACGGCCGAGGCGGGGCCGCTGTCCGCGCGGGCCGCCGGCGAGGGCGCCGCCTCCTCCTTCGGCTCCACCGCCAGGTGCGGCAGCCGCTTCTCCAGCCCCTTGGGCAGCCACCAGTTGGAGTTGCCGAGCAGGTGCATCGCGGCCGGCACCAGGGCCGTGCGCAGGATGAAGGCGTCCAGGGCGACCGCTGCGGCGAGTCCCACGCCCGCCATGGCGGCGCCCGAGTCGCCGCTGAGGACGAACGCCATGAACACGCAGACCATGATCAGGGCGGCGGAGTTGATGACCCGGCTGGTCTCGGCGAGGCCGACGCGCACCGCGCGCGCGTTGTCGCGTGTGTGCACCCATTCCTCGTGCATGCGGCTCACCAGGAAGACCTGGTAGTCCATCGAGAGCCCGAACAGCAGGGACAGCATGATGACCGGCAGGAAGGCGTTGATCGGGCCCTCCTTGCCGAGACCGAGCAGCTCCAGTCCCCAGCCCCACTGGAAGATCGCGACCAGGACGCCGAAGGACGCCGCGGCGGCGATCAGGTTCATCAGGGCGGCCGTCAGCGGCACCACCAGCGACCGGAAGGCGACCAGCAGGAGCAGGAAGCCGAGTCCGATGATCGTCGCGATGAACAGCGGCAGACGGTCGCCGGTGACGGCCGAGAAGTCCTTCGAAACGGCCGTCACCCCTCCGACGTGCGCCTTCGCCCCGGCCGAGGGGATGACGTCGTCCCGCAGCCGGTCGATGAGCCGGTCCGTCTCCACGGACTGCGGTGAGGTCGTCGGCACGACCTGGATGACGGTGACCCCCCGGGCGGGCGGCAGCGCGGCGACCCGCGCGACGCCGGGCGTGTCCTCGAGGCCCTTGACCAGGGCGCTCGTCTCGCCGCCCTCGGTGACCACCTGGAGCGGTCCGTTGAAGCCCGGTCCGAAGCCCTCGGCGAGCAGGTCGTACGCCTGCCTGGTGGTCGTCGAGGCGTCGTCGTTGCCCTGGTCGGTGGCGCCGAGGCGCAGTGACAGCACCGGAACGGCCAGCACGGCCATGAAGACCAGGGCGAGCGCGGCGGTCCTGCGCGGGCGCTTCTCGACGACCGTCGACCAGCGGGCGGCGAGACCCGAGGCGCCCTCGGGCTCGGGTCCCTCAGCGGCCAGCCTGCGCCGCTGGCGGCGGCTGAGCACCCGCGGGCCGAGGAGGCCCAGCAGGGCCGGCAGAAGGGTTGTTGCGGCCAGGACGCTCAGCACCACGGTCAGCGAGGTGCCGATCACGACGCCGTCCAGGAAGCGCAGTCGCGTCACCAGCATGCCGGCGAGCGCGATGCAGACCGTACCGCCCGCGAACAGCACCGCCCGGCCCGAGGTGTTGAGGGCGGTGACCGCCGCCTCCTCGGGGTCCAGGCCCCGCTGGATGCCCTTGCGGTGCCGGGTGACGATGAACAGCGCGTAGTCGATGCCGACGCCGAGGCCGATCAGGGAGGCCAGCAGGGGGGCGATGTCGGGGACGTCGGTGGTGTGGCTGAGCAGCTGGGTGGCGAACAGGCCCGTGCCCACGCCGAAGACGGCGATCGCGATCGGCAGCGTCATGGCGAAGAACGAGCCGAACGCCAGGAACAGCACGACCGCCGCCGCGATGATGCCGACCGCCTCCGACAGTCCCTGCGGCGGCTCCTGCACACGCTGGATCGCCTGGCCGCCCAGGTCCACCTGGAGGCCGGTCCGCTCGGCCTTCTGCGCGGTGTCGACGACGTCCTGGACGAGTTCCTTCGGCACCTCGTTCGCCCGTTTGACGAAGGTCACCTGGGCGTACGCGATCGTGCCGTCCCGGCTGATCTGCGCGGCTCCACGGGCGTCGTAGGGACTGGTCACCGCCCCGACACCCGGCATCTTCGCCATGTCGTCCAGCGCGGGCCTGATCCGGTCCTGCACCGCCTGGTCCCGCACCGAGCCCTCGTCGACCTTCCAGACCACCGTGTCGGTGTCCCCGGAGGTGCTCGGGAATGCCTTCTCCATCAGGTCGTACGCGCTCTTGGAGTCCGTGTCGGGGAGGGAGAACACGTTCGCGTAGTTCGTGCCCGCCGTCGAGGCCGAGAAGCCCAGCCCGAACAACGCCCCCACCCACAGCAACAGGACCACCAGCCGGTGCCGATAGCACCAGCGTGCCAATACCGCCACGCTCCACACTCCCTGTCGGTCTTCGGTCGGTCCCCCAGGTCCTCGCAACAGGATTGGCGGCACACGCGCGCGTGGACATGAGAGACCCATGACTCACAAGGAACTCCAAAGGGCGAACCGGCCCGGCTGTCAGTGCCCCGGCCGATACTGGGGGCATGACTGGGGGAGAGACGAGAAGTCCGGGCACCGTGCTGGTGGTGGAGGACGAGGAGAGCATCGCCGACGTCCTCGCCATCGCCCTGCGCTACCACCGGTTCGAGGTGATGGTCGCCGGCTCCGTCCGCGAGGCGCTCGCGCTGACCGACCGCACCCGCCCGGACGCGGCCCTGCTGGACGTCATGCTGCCCGACGGCGACGGCCGCGCCCTCGGCCGTGAGCTGCGCGAGCGGCGGCCGGACCTGGCCGTGGTCTTCCTCACCGCGCGGGACTCCCCCGCCGAGATCGTCGGCGCCCTCGGCTTCGGTGACGACTACATCACCAAGCCGTTCAACATCGACGAGGTCGTCGCCAGGATCTCCGCCGTCCTGCGCCGCACCCGCCCGGCCGACGTCCTGCCGCAGCGGCCCCCGCTGCGCTACGGCGACCTGGAGCTGGACGAGACGACGTACTCGGTGCACCGCGACGGCCGCACGGTCCAGCTCACCCCCACCGAGTACGCGCTCCTGCGCTTCCTGGTGCGCAACGGCGGCCGGATCGTCCCCAAGGAGCAACTCCTGCGCCACGTCTGGCAGTACGAGCACACCCCGCCCGAGTCGACCGTCGTCGAGACGTACATCAGCTATCTGCGGCGCAAGCTGGACACCCTGGGACCGCCGGTGATCACCACCAGGCGGGGCGTCGGATACGGGCTCGCATGAGGCTGCGTCCGCCTCGTCGCCGACAGGGCATCCGCTCGCTGCGCGGCAAGCTGACCCTGGCCAATGTGGCGCTGCTCGCGATCGGCATCGTCGCGGCGACCGCCGTGAGCGTGATGGGCATGCGCTACTACCTGCTCGACCAGATCGACAGTCAGCTCATCAAGACCCGGGACTCCTTGGGCGGTTCGCAGCTCACGCTGCGGGAGATCGACTCGCTGAGCATGCTGAGCTTCGTCCGCGACCGGCTCATCCCCACGCACGCGGACGAGGAGCGCTCGGCGGGAACCGTCTTCGCGGCCGTCGACGGCCGGGGCGAGCCGATCGGGATCCTCGGCTTCGACCCGAGCGAGTCCCAGCGGGACCTGGCGAAGGCGGCGGGCGACCCGCGCGCGCTCGCCGCCGACTCCGAGCCGCACGACGTCACCCTGGACGGCTCCACCTACCGCGCCACCGCCGCCCGGCTGGGCGACGGCACGTACGCGCTGCTCGCCGCCCCCACCGACGTCCTGCACCGGGGCGTCGCCAAGGCCGTCAAGCTCGACCTCGCGATCGGCAGCCTGCTGCTCGCCCTGCTGGCCTGTCTGACGATGTTCAGTGTCCGGCGCCGGATGCGGCCGCTGGAGGACATGGTGGAGACCTCCTCGGCCATCGCCGAGGGCGATCTGACCCGGCGCATCCCCTCTAGCTGCGGGACCACCCTGGAGGTCGAGCAGCTCCGGGTCGCCCTCAACTCCATGCTCCACCAGGTCGAGTCGGCGTACCGCACGCGCGAGCGCAGCGCGGCCCAGCTGCGCAGCTTCGTCGCCGACGCCTCGCACGAGCTGCGCACCCCGCTGTCCGCGATACGCGGCTACCTCCAGCTCTACGACAAGGGCATGCTCTCCGACCCGGACGAGCGAAAGCGTGCCTGGGCGCGGGTCCTCGCGGAGACCGACCGGATGGGGCGCCTCGTCGACGAACTGCTCACCCTCGCCCGCCTCGACCAGCAGCCCGAACTGCGCTTCAGGAACGTCGACCTGAGCCGGCTGGTGCGGGACGCGGCCGAGGACCTGCGGGTGCAGCAGCCGGACCGGCCCGTCGAGGTCGCCGCCGAGGGCTCCCTGCTGGTGCGGGCCGACGAGTCGGGGCTCAGACAGGTCCTGGGCAACCTGGTGGGCAACGTGCGCACGCATACGCCTGCCGACGTGCCGGTGCGGCTGGAGGTCGAGCGCGAGGACGGGGTCGTACGGCTGTGTGTCGCCGACGAGGGTCCGGGGCTGTCCGCGGACGACGCGGCCCGCGTCTTCGACCGGTTCTTCCGGGTCGGCGGCGGCGCGGGCAGCGGCCTCGGTCTGGCGATCGTGCAGGGCGTGGTCCGGGCGCACGGCGGTGAGGTGGCGGTGCGCACGGCCCCGGGCGAGGGGCTGGCGGTGACGGTCACGCTGCCGGTGCGGGCGTGCGCGGGGCAGTGACCCGGCGTGCGTCCGCTCAGCCGGCCGTCACGAGGGCCCACACGGTCTTGCCGTGCCGGCCCCGGCTCCACACCCCCCACGCGGCGGCGACGTTCTCCACCAGGTGCAGACCGCGGCCGGTCTCCTCGAACCGGCCGACCACCCGCAGCCGGGGCTCCAGCCGGCCCTCGTCGGACACCTCTATGAGGCAGGAGCCGTCCGCGAGGGCGGTCACCGCGACCTCGAACTCCCGCTCCAGGAGCGGCCCGTGGCGCACCACGTTGGTGGCCAGCTCCGACACCAGCAGCACCGCGTCGGCGAGTGCCGGATCATCCGGTCCGTGCCCCCAGTCGGCCAGATGGTCCCGGACCCGGCGCCGGGCGAGACCGACGGAGGCCGGATGCCGGGGCAGCCGGAAGGAGTTGCGTCTCAGCACGTCTGCTCCTCACCCCGCACACACCTCCGTCACATGGTGCTGCGTGGAGTGGCTGCCCGGCGTCACTCGGGCAAACGTGGGGTCCACGGAAACGCGTCAGGTACGGCGCGACGGTGCCGGGATCAGATCCAGTCGAGGCTCCAGAGCCGGAAGACCCCGGTGCCGTCCGAGAGGTACTGGCCACCGCCGACGTCCTCGCTGGTCACGACGTATTCCTTGGCCTGCCAGAGCGGGATGACCGGGACGTCGCGGGCGACCGACGACTGGACGTCGCGGAAGTCCTGCTCAGCCTCGCCGCGGTCGGCGAAGCGCTGGCTGTCCTGAATCAGACGGTCGACCTCGTGGCTGCTGTAGCCGGTGTTCATGGTGCCGTCGGTGCCGACCAGGGGGGCGCCGTAGGTGTCGGGGTCGGGGTAGTCGGCCACCCAGCCGACCGCGTAGGCGTCGAGCTTCCCGGTCGCCCAGCGCTTCTGGAAGTCGGTCCACTCGTAGCCCTTGAGCGTCACCTCGAACAGGCCGCTCGCCTCGAGCTGCCGCTTGAGCTCCTTGGCCTCCGCGGCGGCCGAACCGCTGTTCAGGCCGTATCCGTAGGTGAATCGGACCGGGGTGCTCACACCGGCCGCCGTGAGCAGGGCCCGTGCCTTCTTGACGCTCGGCTCCGGGTAGGCGTCGAAGAACGACGTGGTGTGTCCGGTGATGCCGGTCGGAATCAGGGAGTAGAGCGGGTCCACGGTGCCCTCGTAGACGGAGGCGGCCAGTTGCTCACGGTTGATCAGCCAGGCCATGGCCTGACGCACCTCGACGTCGTGCAGCGGCTTGCCCGCGCGGGTGTTGAGGTAGAGGTTGCGGACCTCGGAGCTGTCGGCCTCCGAGACGCGCTGACGGGGGTCGCTCGGGTTGAGTCCGGCGAGGACGTTCGGCGGCAGCTGGCGGTAGGCGACGTCGATCCGCTGGGACTTCCAGGCGTCGTTCAGCTTGTCCGAGTCGCCGTAGTAGTCGAGTTCGACGGGGCGGCCGGTGCTCTTGATCTCGCCCTTGTAGTCGCCGTTGGGCGCGAGGAGCGCCCTCTTCCCCTTGGTGTACGCCGTCAGCTCGTACGGCCCGGTGCCGTCCACGCCGCTGTCGGTGCGCAGGGAGTCGGCGGGGTACTTGGTGCTGTCGACGATGGCGCCGGCCCCGGTGGCCACCTTGAACGGGAAGGTGGCGTCGGGCGAGGACAGCCGGAAGGTGACCGTCCGGCCGTCGGCGCCGACCGACTCCAGGGTGTCCAGCAGGGCGGCCGGACCGACGTCCGAGTTGATCTTCTTGACGCGGTCGAAGGAGTACTTGACGTCCTCGGCGGTCATCTCGCGGCCGCTCGGGAACTTGATCCCCTCGCGCAGTTCGCAGCGGTAGGTGCGCAGGTCACTGCCCACGAAGGCGCAGCTCTCGGCGGCGTCGGGCACCGGTGTGGCACTGCCCGGCTCGAAGGCGAGCAGCGACTGGAAGACGTTGTTGAACAGCGCCCATGAACCGGCGTCGTAGGCACCGGCCGGATCGAGTGCGGTGACCTCGTCGGTCGTCCCCACCTTGATCGTCCTGCCCGTCTCCCCGTCGGACGGCAGCAACTGCCAGCCGCCTACCCCCACAGCCCCCAGAACGAGCAGCGTCGCCAGAATCCGCATGCGAACCGAACGCATCGGTTTGCCCTCCCCTGACCCCTTCGGGTCCCCATGCACGTGCCACCCCCTAGTGGCGCGGATCACCTAATCACAGGTGTTTCGCCTGGGGGAAGAGGGATTTGTCGAGTTGGGCAAGACGTTACCGCGAGCAGTTTCGGCCATGTTTCACAGCGTTCTCACAGCACCCGGAGAGCGTCCGCGCCGCGATCAGGCCTGCTTCGACGCCAGTTCGATCACCGTGATGTCCGAGGGGGCTCCGACGCGCGTGGGCGGGCCCCAGGCGCCGGCTCCGCGGCTCACGTACAGCTGGGTGTCGCCGTAGCGCTCCAGGCCGGCGACCGTCGGGTTCGCGGCCTCGGCGAGGAGGTTGCCGGGCCAGAGCTGGCCGCCGTGGGTGTGGCCGGAGAGCTGGAGGTCGACGCCGTGGTCGACGGCGTCGTGGATCTGGACGGGCTGGTGCGCGAGGAGCACGCACGCGCGTGCCGTGTCCCGGTCGCCGAGGGCCTTGGCGAAGTCGGGGCCCTGGCCCTCGCTCTCGCCCGCGATGTCGTTGACACCGGCGAGGTCGAACCAGGGCAGTTCCGTACGGTCGTTCTCCAGCGGACGCAGACCGAGCCGCCGTACCTCCTCGACCCACTGCCCGGCGCCGGAGAAGTACTCGTGGTTGCCGGTGACGAAGAACGAGCCGTGCCGGGCCTCCAGCCGGGCCAGGGGGGCGGCCGCGGGACCGAGGTCCTCGACGCTGCCGTCGACCAGGTCGCCGACGACCGCGATCAGGTCGGGCCGGGTGGAGTTGATGGTGTCGACGACCTTCTGGGCGAAACCGCGGCCGAGCACCGGGCTCAGGTGGATGTCGCTGACCACCGCGATCCGGTAGCCGTGCGCCGCGCGCGGGAGCTTCGCCAGCGGCACGGTGACCCGCTTGACCCCGGGGCCGCGCAGCACGCCGTAGGTGCCCTGGCCGACGGTCCCCACGGCGGCCAGGGCACCTACGGCGTGCTGCGCGG